>NZ_AQQV01000002.1:600000-859326 GCF_002088235.1 Oceanococcus atlanticus | reverse complement strand
ATCGCCAGGCTTTAACACCGACCCCGGTCCTGTTTTCAGGTCCGGGGTTTTTTATGCCTGCGCCCGGCTCAGTGAAAGTCTCGGGATCGCAGCGTCAGCGAGCCCGGGAGATGGTTAGGCTTAAGGCCCGTTATACACGCTTGAGGTGTGACGTTGAGCGGGGAATCAGTGAACTCAGATCGCTAGGTGCTGAAGCGTCGCGAGGGCGCTGCTTGAGAGGCGGCCCGCTGAGAGGCCTGACTTATCTTGAGGCGCACGCGCTATGGGGCAGCGAGGCGCCTTTGAAGGCACATGCAGTCAGGCTTGGTGAAGCGTGGCCTGAAGTCAGGATTGCTGATCCAAAAGAGTGAAGCCAGCGTTCCGGGTGCATTGACCCGGGCTGGCTTCGATCTCAGGCTTCGATGGCTTTACGCAGTTTTTTCAGCGCGGCGGCCTCGATCTGCCGAATGCGTTCGGCAGATACCCCGTAAACATCGGCCAGTTCCTGAAGGCCGGTTTTCTGGCCATCCTCTTGCATCCAGCGTTGTTGCAGGATGTCGCGGCTACGCTCGTCCAGAGTATTGAGCGTGGATTGGATAATGCTGAACTGGCGGTCATGCCAGTCGGCTTCTTCCAGTTGCTCAGCAGGGTTGGCCTGATCGCTGGCCAGGTACTCTTCCGGCGCGTAGTAGCCGTCGTCATCGTCCGAGCTGCCGGTGCTGGAGAAGTCGATGTCCTGGCCGGATAAACGGCGTTCCATCTGCAGCACGGTTTCCGGCTTGACGTTCAGGTCCCGTGCGACCGCGTTGACTTCTTCCTGGTTCATCCAGCCCAGGCGTTTTTTCTTGCTGCGCAGATTGAAGAACAATTTACGCTGCGACTTGGTCGTGGCGACTTTGACGATACGCCAGTTCTTGAGGATGAACTCGTGAATCTCGGCCTTGATCCAGTGCACGGCGAAGGAAATCAGGCGCACGCCCACTTCCGGGTCAAACCGCTTGACCGCCTTCATGAGGCCGACATTGCCTTCCTGAATCAGGTCAGCCAGCGGCAAACCGTAGCCCATGTACCCGCGCGCAATGTGTACCACATGACGCAGGTTGGACATGATCAACTGCTGGGCCGCGCCCAGGTCTTCTTCGTCGCGCAATTTCTCTGCGAGCTGGCGTTCTTCGCCGGCTTCAAGCACAGGAATGCGATTGACCGATGCGATGTACGCATCGAGGCTGCCTGTCAGCGGGACAAGCTGCATAGTGTCTTGTTTCAAGGTCAGTGCATTCGACATTGACTATCTCCCTTGGTGGAGCCTTCCACACTCAGTTTAGCACTCACACCATATGAGTGCTAAGTCTGAAAGCTTAGAGATGCAGGGCCGGCATAAGTTCCCGCATAACCGCGACTTTGCCAATTTGCCAGAGGCTGTTTCAAAACCTTGCACAACATGGACTGTCAGGCTTACTCGGGCTCGATGTGGCGCAGGTTGCGCCACACGCTTTGCCAGGCACCAACCCAGCCCATCAGCGCGGCCAGACCAACCAGTTTTATCCCGTCACCCAGAGCCAGGCCCTGCAGATCCATGGCCCGCCCATAGCTTGCGGCTAGTGCGTCCAGATGCGGGGTCAGCGCGTTCAGTGTCAGGGCAACGCCGAGACAGGCAATCACACCACTGAGTAAGCCGTACAGGGTGCCGGAGTACAGGAAGGGACGTTGAATGAAACCATCCGGTGCGCCGATCAGTTTCATCACCACGATCTCTTCGCGTCGGCTTTCGATGTTCAGGCGAATCGTGTTCGCCACCACCAGGATGACTGTCAGCCCCAGCATCAAACCCATGATCTGGACCAGTCGGGTGCCAAATTCGAGCAGGGCGGACAGACGTTCCAGCCAGTCCGAGTCGGCCTGGGCCAGATCAATTTCGGTGCGCGCATGCTGCTTGGCCAGAAACGCATCCAGTTGCGCTGCGTCCGTGCCGGGCTTGGGCCACAGCACGATGACCGCTGGCAGCGGATTGTCTTCAAGCAGATCCAGCGCACGGCCGAAGCCGGAATAGTCACGAAATTCGGCCAGGGTTGCCTTGGGCGACAGGTACTCGCCGCGCTCGACAAGCGGGTCGCGTTTGAGTTCGGCCAGCAGCTGCTGCCCCTGCCGTTCATTGATGCGCTGGCTAAGGTACAGCGTCAGGCTGAACTGGCGCTGCCAGTCATGGCTGGCCAGCGTGGCGTTCTGGGTGAGCACCCACAAGGTGGTGGGCAGCGACAAGGCACACCCCATCATGAGGATGGTCAGCAGGCTGGACAGACCATTCACCCGCAGCCGCGCCAGGCTGTCTCTGGCGACGTGTGCATGGGCCTGCAGCCAGCCACTGAAACTCAGGGTTTGTCCGGTGTTCATGCGGAGGCCTCAAGCAGACCACGTGACAGCACGATGCGGCGTTTGTTGAGACGGGTGATCAGGTCGATGTCGTGGGTTGCGATCATCAGGCTGACCCCAAGTTCATTGAAGCGCCCGAACAGGCCCATGATGTCTTCGGACAGCTCGGGGTCCAGATTTCCGGTCGGCTCATCCGCCAGAATCAGACGCGGGCGCACCACCAGGGCGCGGGCGATACCGACACGTTGCTGTTCACCGCCGGACAGTTGCACCGGGGCCTTGCCTTCCATGCCCAGCAGACCGACGGTGTCGAGCGCCGCACGCACCCGGTTGCCCAGATCGCGCGGGCTGAAACCCTGAATCAGCAAGGGCAGGGCCACGTTATCGAACACGCTGCGATCGTGCAGCAGCTGCACGTTCTGAAAAATCAGGCCGATGTTCTGACGGTAGTAGGGGATGTGGCCGCGCGGCAGACGCCCGATGTCGGTGCCGTTGACGATGATGCGTCCCTGGCTGGGACGCTCGATCAGGGCGATCAGTTTCAGCAGGGTGCTTTTGCCCGCGCCGGAGTGCCCGGTCAGAAAAGCCATCTCGCCCTCGCCCAGACTCAGGTCGATGCTGTCCAACGCGACCTGACCGTCGGGGTACTGTTTGCTGACGCCCTGCAGTTCCAGCATGTTCAGTCGCCCGTGTCGCCGAGCAGCGCGCTGACGAATTCGTTGGCGTCAAACACACCCAGATCTTCGGCTTGTTCGCCCACACCGACGAAGCGGATGGGCAGAGCCAGGCGTTTGGCGATGGCGAAGATGGCGCCACCCTTGGCGGTACCGTCCAGCTTGGTCAGGGTGATGCCGGTCAGGCCGACGGCCTCATGGAATTCCAGAGCTTGTTTGAGCGCATTGTGACCGGCGGTGGCATCAACCACGATCATCAACTCATGCGGCGCGAACTGGTCGTGCTTCTGCATCACGCGCTTGATCTTGCGCAACTCCTCCATCAGCCCGCCCTGGGTGTGCAGGCGGCCGGCTGTGTCGGCGATCAGTACGTCGACGTTGCGGGCCTTGGCGGCACTGTATGCGTCGAAAATAACCGAAGCCGGATCGGCGTTTTGGCCTTGTCCGACGATGGGAATATCGACTTTCTCGGCCCAGGTTTCGAGTTGCGCCACGGCACCGGCACGGTAGGTGTCGCCAGCTGCAAACATGACCGACAAGCCCTGTTGTTTCAGGCGCGCGCCAATCTTGCCCATGGTCGTGGTCTTACCCACCCCGTTGACGCCCACCGCCATGATCACGAAGGGGCGAATGAATTCGGGAATCTCCAGAGGGATGCTGCTGGGCGAAAGCAGTTCAACCAGACTGGCATGCAGCGCCTTGCGCAGCTGATCCGGGCGCTTGATGCGGCCACTGTTGATCCCGCCACGGAGTTTCTCGCAGACCTCACTAGCAGCCTCGATGCCCAGATCCGCCTGGATCAGAAGGTCCTCGAAATCTTCGAGGGCGTCTTCGTCGATTTTTTCGCCCGGCAGCAGGTTGGCCAGATCGTAGGTCAGCCAGGAATCACCCCGGTTGATCTGCGCCCGCATGCGGCCAATAAAGCCGGTTGAAGTCCCTTGCGCGCTCATGCTTATGTTGTGGCGGAAAAGCGGGCAGTTTACGCACTGTGTGCGGCTATTTCAGCTTTTCGCCAGCGCGCGGTTGGAGTCGGTACAACGGAACCTGACGTTGCGTGGTGTGGACGCGCCACTCAGCAGCTAGATTTTGCGCCAGCCAGGCCGCCGCTTGAGGTTCCTGGTCGGTGACTGGCACGTGTAGTAAGCCGGCCCAGTGGCGCATCGAAAGCTGGCCCACTTGGCCGAGCCAGCGGTCCTCCCCATCTGGCCAAAGACGCACAATCAGCGTCTCACCGCTATCGAGTTGGCGGATGTAGCGCAGGGCAGGGCGCTGGCCTGCCAGCCATTGCGGCGCCGGCGGACGTGTGGCGGAATCGGGCAGCAGCCAATTGATATAAAGCTTTGCGGGTGTGGTGACTTCAGCGTTCCAGCCATTGGTGCTCAGGCTTTCTCGAATCTGCGGCAAAGGACCTTGCCACATCAGATTGATGCGGCTTGGCGAGCGCTCTGGGTCATCCCAGCTCAGATGCGGCGGCATGCCTGCGGGCGGACGTACCAGAATGACGCCAACAACCAACAGCAGGCTGGCCAGGGCTAATGTGGGGCTCAATGGTGGTGGTCGTGAGCCACGCAGGTGGCGACGGTAGCCCAGGGTTAGCAGGCTGGCCCAGGACAAACACATCAAAACGCTGAGCAGGGATTGACTGAAACTGATCTGTCCTAGCATCAGGCGCGCCAGAAGCATCAAGCCACAGATGAAGCCGACCGCGAGGTACAGGCTGATACGGACGCCGGAACCACGCCGTGTGGTGAGCAAGCCGGCCAGACTGAACCATACGCTCAGGCTTGCCGCCGTCAGCGTGGGTGGACTCAGCAAGGTATCTGGTCCGATCAGTTGCCCGGCGCTGCCGGGCAAGGCCAATCCGAGCAGGCCGCCGCCAAGCAAACCGGCAGACCAGTGCGCGGCAAGCCGGGCCTGTCGCTGGCTGGCGAACAGCAGCAGCATGCCAACGCCGACCAGCAAGGTGACTTGCTGGCTGGCGATGGCATTGAGATGGATGGCGAGAGGATGAACCGAACTGGTCAGCAGCGCGGCGAGTGTGTCATACGCCAGATCGTCAACCAGTGGCGGTGCGGGATGGGCCAGCCCGCCCCACCATACGGCGCCGCTTAGCCAGGTCAGGCTACCCAGTACGGCCAGGCTGATCAGCAGCACCGGGGTTTCCGGCTGTGCTGGATCGGCCAGCGCCGGCCCCAGGCGTTGCAGGCGACGGTGTTTGTGTGACCAGTCCATGGCCTGCAACAGCCACGGCTCGGCATGATTCTGGAACAGGCGCACCATGTGGGTCACCAGCCACCACACCAGCCAGATCAAGCCGAAGATGAGAGCGGCCAGTAGACCCAGACGAGTGGTCACCTCGGCGGCCAGACTGATCGTCGCGCCCACCAAAACACCGGGCAGAGCGTAAGCGGGTGCCCACAGCAGTGCGGCGATCAGGTCGATCGCCATGAAGTGACTGGGGCGCATGGCCGAGGCTCCGGCAATGGCCGGAACCAACGGGCGCAAAGGGCCGATCAAACGCCCCAGTACGATGCTCTTCCCGCCGTGTCGGGCGAAGAATTGCTCGCCCCGGGCGATCGCGCCGGGGGCGCGCAAGCGGGCGGCAATGGCCGGCAGATGATGGCGATAGCGCCAGCCCAGATAAAAGCTGAAGCAATCACCCAGCCAGGCGCCCAGGGCGGCAACCAGCATGACCGGGGTCAGCGGTATCTCGCCGGCGACGGCAATGGCGCCGGCCGAGAACATCAGCAGCGAGCCAGGGATCAGCATGCCGATCAGGAACAAGCCTTCCACAGCGGCCGCCAGCGCCAGGATCAGAGCGGCTTCGATCGGATGTGCCTGAATCCAGCCCAGGGCTGAGATCAGCCATGGCGGGCCCTCAAGCGCCGCCTCCAGGTTCATGCCGGGGATGACGCCTGAATTGCCATGAAGCTTTCGGCTGCTGCAGCCAGCGTGGCGTCGATGTCGGCGTCCGTGTGCGCCAGCGAGACAAAGCCGGCCTCGAAGGCCGATGGTGCCAGGTACACCCCGCGATCCAGCATGGCGTGAAAGAAACGCTGGTACAGCGCCACGTCGCCACGTTTGACCTCGTCCAGATTGGTCGGAGCCGAGACATGGCCGGGATACACCCCGAACATCCCGCCAACATTGACCGCCGGACAGTTCAGGCCGGTTTTTTCCGCCGCTGCAGCGATGCCTTCCACCAGACGTTGGGTGGTGGCGGCCAGTGCAGCATGCGGCTGATGTTCACGCAGATAGTGCAGGGTGGCCAGACCGGCTTGCATGGCCAGCGGATTGCCGGACAAGGTGCCGGCCTGATACACCGAACCCACCGGCGCCAGCGCGTTCATGTAATCGCGTTTGCCGCCCAGAGCGCCAACCGGCAGCCCGCCACCAATAATCTTGCCCAGCGTGGTCAGGTCCGGGGTGATCCCGAAGTGCGCCTGCGCGCCGCCCAGCGCGACCCGAAAACCGGTCATCACTTCATCAAAAATGAGCAGCGCACCGGAGTCATCGCAGACCTTGCGCAGGGTTTGCAAAAAGCCGGGCTGCGGCAGCACGCAGTTCATGTTGCCGGCAACCGGCTCGACGATGATCGCGGCGATGTCCTGACCGCGCTCGGCGAACAGGGCCTCGACAGCGGCGCTGTCGTTGTAATCCAGGGTCAGGGTGTGCTGGGCCAGGTCTGCGGGCACGCCCGGCGAACTGGGCACGCCCAGCGTCAGTGCGCCGGACCCGGCATTGACCAGCAGGCTGTCGGCATGGCCGTGATAACAACCAGCGAACTTGACGATGGCGTCGCGTCCGGTGATGCCGCGCGCCAGACGCAGTGCCGTCATGGTGGCTTCGGTGCCGGAGTTGACCATGCGCACGCTGTCCATGGCGGGCAACAGCTCGCACACCAGTTCAGCCATTTCGATCTCACCGGCCGTGGGCGCACCAAAACTGACGCCACGGGTCAGCTGATCCTGCAGTGCGGCGATAACGTTGGGGTGCTGGTGTCCCAGGATCATCGGCCCCCAGGAGCCGACGTAGTCGATGTAGCGCTGGCCATCTTCATCGGTGATCCAGGCACCCTGGGCCGAGCGGATAAAGCGCGGCGTACCGCCGACACCGGCAAAGGCGCGAACTGGCGAGTTGACGCCGCCAGGGATGTGTTCAGCGGCGCGGGCGAAGAGTTGGTCGGAGTGGCTCATAGGTTGGGCAATCAAGGCTGAAGTGAGCGCTGCGCGAAGGCAGCCGCTGCTATTGTCGCAAGTTTGCGCGTGGCTGCGTGCGGATCGGGCTGGCGCAGGATGCCGCCGCCCGCGCACAACAGGTCGGCGCCCGCTTGCAGCACGGCTTGCGCGTTTTCGGCCTGGATGCCGCCGATCGCACAGATGCGGGTGTTCAAGGTCTGTTGCGCCAAGGTCAGGGTGTGCAGCGCAGCCGGGGGCGCATCGGGTTTGGTTTGTGAGCCGAACAGACGACCGAAAGACACGTAGTTGGCACCGGCGTCGCGCATCGCGCGGGCGCGTTCCACATCGTCGTAGCAGGAACTGCCGATCAAGGCATCCGCACCCAGCGCCACGCGTGCCTGCGCCACGGCGGTATCGCTGGCACCGACATGGACCCCGTCGGCACCGATCTTTTGCGCCAGTGCCACGTCATCATTGACCAGCATGGGCACGCGGGCTTGGCGGCACCACTCGAGCAGGCAGCGGGCGTGGGCCTGTTGGCTTGCCGCGCCCTGTTGCTTGGCCCGGTACTGGACCAGCACCACGCCAGCGCTCAGACACGGCACCAGATGCTCGGCCCATTGGGCGAACGGCATGACTGACTCGTCGGCCAGCAAATACACACCGCGAAGCGTCATTGTGGCGCTCGGGGCAGGTGCACTCCGTCTTCAAACCGCCAGGCGTGTTGCAGCATGGGTTGGACTGCGGCCAGGCCGTGGCCCACCGCATCTTCAAGCGTAAGACCACACCCCAGAAAACCGGCGATTGCGCTGGCCAGCATGCAGCCGCTGCCGCGATAGCGCCCGGGCAATACAGGGCTCTCCCAGCGGCTCAGCTGGCCCTGTGCATACAGCTGATGGAGCGCTGTGGTTTGCCCGGTCTGCTGCGCGGCGTCGCTGCCGGTGATCAGCACCGCGCAGGGGGCATCGTGCGGATTCGTGGGGCCTAGCAGCGTTTCGGCTTCGGCACGATTGGGGGTGATCACTGTGCAATGGTCAAGCAGGGCCATCAGGTCTTGCGCAGCGGACAGGTGGCCGCCGCTGCTGCTGGTCAGGACCGGGTCCAACACCACCGGCACCTTGAGATCCGTGATCAGCTCGGTCAACCAGGCGATCTGCTCGGCATTGGCCACGGCGCCGATCTTGATCGCATGGATGGGTAGACTGTCGGCCAGGCCTTGCCACTGCTCGCGCAGCAGTGCGACCGGCTGGGCTGATGCGCTGCGCCAGCTGGCGCGACCCTGACTGGTGTTCAGCGTGACCAGCGCGCAGGCATGGCCGCCGAGCGCGTTCAGCATGCGCGCATCAGCGAGTATGCCGGCACCGCCGCTGGGGTCGAAGCCACCCACGCACAGGACGCAGCACTCACGCAGTGCGCTGCGCGAAAAATCTGCGGCCCATGTTGGTGCATTTACAGGCAAAACCACGGCGCGTCAGGCTTTGTTGTTATGCACAAAATTGGCTTTTGTCCAATCACGTAGAAAATCCTCTGTCAAGACCCAGTCCTGACCAGCCGCCTAATCGTAAGTGACTGTTTTTTCAGTAACAAGTCAAATTGGTTACGAATTGATCAGCAACGCAAAAATGGCCGTGGTTGTGTGCTTTTGTGTGCTCAGGTGGGCACTATTCACAGAGTTATCCACAGGCCCTGTGCATGACTGGGATTTCCTATTCATTTCCCGGCGTTTAGCTGCATAAGCTGAGAAATCACCTGCGTTGAAAACGAAGCCCTTAGCGTTGCTCCGATGGCTCGTTTTCGCGCTGCGGCAGGATGAAGTTCTGCGGATGGCGAGGCCGCACGTCACGAATGAAATGAGCCATCTGAGCGACATAGTCATCGAAGTCTTCGGACGCATCCATGCCCGGCCCGAAGCCCACCGTTTTGCGTGCGTAGTCCATGTAGCCGATCACGATCGGTACGCCGGCTTGCTGGGCAATGCGATGAAAACCGGTTTTCCAGCGCGCGGTGGGTTTGCGCGTGCCCTCAGGGGCGATGATCAAGGCCAGGCTGTCGCTGTCTCGGTAGGTTTGTGCAACGCTGCCGACGAAATCTTGGGCCTTGGCGCGATTGACCGAAACGCCACCGGCCCAGCGCAGCAGCTTGCCGGTGTACCCGCGAAACAGTGTGTGTTTGCCAACCCAGCGTAAATCCAGGCCGGCTGCGAGCATGGCCAGCAGCAGGATGACCCCATCCCAGTTGGATGTGTGCGGAATGGCAACCACCATCAGCTTGGGCTCATTGGGTGGTGATCCAACGATGCGCCAGCCGAGCAACCGCATCAGCACACGGCCGAATGCACGGGAGAACGCGTTACCGCGACGAGGAAAACGAGGGCCGAATTCGGCTTCAATGACAGGTTTGCCGGCCATGGGGCCTACCGGACGAATATGGGGCCGGGATGATCGCCGCTGCTCCGGGCCGGGTCAATCTGCCGGTGCCGTCAATGCGCTGATTTCGTCGTGCGTAAAGACCTGCTGCCAGCCGTGCTGGGTTCGTATCATCAGTGCATCGCAGGCGATGAAATAGAGCGCGCCAATGGCCCGGTTTTGAGGGCGTAGCGCGCCCATTAGCGCGACGTAGCGCGCGAGTTGCTGATCGTAATGCTGGCATTGCTCCTGTAGCCAGGCACTGACCTGTTGCGACGGTGCTGCGTTGGTTTTGTAATCCACCACCCAACAGCGTTGCTGATCATCTTCAAAGCAACGGTCAATGATGGCGCTGACCCATTCATCGCTCTGCCACCCGGCCAGGGCCAATTCGTCCCGGGCCCAACTGCGCGGTGCGAGTAACCAGCTGCCCCAGCCGTTCAGGGCACGCAAGGTCAGCTCAATGATGTGATCGCAGGCTTCGTCGAGGTAACTGTCGGGTAAGCCGCGGCGACTCAAACCCGCGCGCAGCGGGCCGCGCCAACGCTCGAGTTGCTCCGCGTCAGGCAACGTGGGCAACTGGGCGATGCGTTCCAGACACTCATGCACCAAGGTGCCGATCAGACTGGCACGCAAACGGGACCAATCCAGGCCTGCAGCCACACGATCGCGCTGCACGCTGGCGAGCCGGCTGGGGCTGGCGGTTTGGCTGAGCTGCCGGTGTGGCAACTGCCTTGGTTGTTGCGGCTGGCAACGCTCGGGCGGTAGTCGTGGGTGTATCACAGGGCGCCACAGCACTTCGCGCTCTTGCCGTTTACCTTTGAGCTCCAGCGTCTCACCACTGTCCGCGAGCAGGGCTGCGAAGTTGCGCTTGTCACCACGTTGGCTGGTATTCAGGGTGATATCCAGGCGCTCGCGCGCGCGCGTGCAGGCGACATAGAAAAGTCGCAGCGCCTCTGCGGCATCATCAGCTTGCGCCTGAGCATTGAGCAGCTTGTAAACCCGTGTGGCGGGGGTGTCCTGGCTCAGCGACTCGCGTGGTCGTGGTGCCAGTAACCAATCAGCCTCGCGTTGCTCATAACGCAGCAGCGGCGAGTCGGCGCGACGCAACCCGGCGTTGCATCCAAACAACACGACGTGATCGAACTCCAGGCCTTTGGAGCGATGAACGGTCATCAGCTCCACACGAGCCGGCGGAGCCTGGCTGAACAAACGTTGCACGGCAGCCTGAAAGGCGTGCTCATCCTCCAGGCTGCCATTCGGGCAGTGGCTGCGCAGCAGCGTTTCCAGGCGCAGCAGGTCCGCAGTTTCAGGTCCGGTAAGATCGTCGCGCATGCCCAGTTGGCGGTGCAGCCAGCTGGCGGCCAGCGGCAGGTTGTCTTTCAGACCAGGGCGTTGCTCCACGCTGTGCAGGCAGGTTTGCAAGCGTGCCAGGCGAGGTTCATCTGCGCGCCGTGCGCGCTGAGACCAGGACATTTGCGCAAACTCCGCGGCAAGCGAATCCAACGTGGCCCAGCTGAGGCCAATACCCGGACTGCGTAGCAAGCGGGCCCAGGCCAGGTCATCTGCAGGGTGGCGAAGGGCCTGAACACAGGCCAGGTAATCGCGTGCAACCGGGGTGTGCGCGAGAGGGTCGAGGTCCTGGCCACAGTAGGCTATTCCGCGCTCGGAGAGGGCCTGTATCAAGGGCTGAAAATGCGCCCGGCTGCGTGCCAACACGCCGATAGTGCGTGTGCTGTCTTGCGCAAGGCTGGCCGCGATGCATTGCGCGGCGCAATGCGCTTCTTCATCCGCAGTCTGGGTGGTCACCACCTCGACGCCGTCCCCGCCTGCACTGCGCTGGGCCATTGAACTGGCGAAGCTGACCGGGCTGCTTCGCTGCGTGAACAAGGCGTGCATATGGGTGTTGCACCATTGCACCAACGCCGGCCGGCTTCGGAAATTGCTGCTGAGCTGCAGTGCTGTCAGCTCAACCGGACCCAGCCGAGCCCGCTCGAATACCTGCTGAAACAGCTCAACACGGGCCTGCCGGAACAGATAAATCGATTGCTGCGGGTCGCCCACCAGGAACAGGCTGCGTCCATCGCCTGGGGCCCAATCAGAGACCAGCTGGATCAGCAGTTGATGTTGAGCATCGCTGGTGTCCTGCATTTCGTCGACCAGCAAATGCTGAATGCGTGCATGCTGACGTTCCGCGACACCGCTACGGGTGTCAGCCAAGGCATCCAAAGCCGCGATCGCCAGTTCGGCATAGTCAGCCTTTTGCCGATTGGCAAAGATCAGGCGCAACTCTCCACACAACTGGAGCAGAACGCGGTTAAGGGCGGCCGCTGTCTCGCTCAGCGCCTGCGGGTAACCATCCGGCAAGCTGGACAGATTGTGTAGGGCCGTGGCGGTGGTGTCGCCATAAGCGGCGAAGTTTTCGATCAGCTGTTTGGCCTGCGCGGTGGCTGGGTGGCCTTTGATAAAACCGCCTTTGACATTCATGCCACGCGGGCTGCGCCAGGTCCCGGTGGTGGTGAGCAGGGTCCGGCTCAGCCACTGCCAGTGGGCCAGGTGCGCCATGTCGGCGGCTGGCCAGGTATCCAGTTCCAGGGCCATTTCAAGACCCGCTGCGCCATCAGCAGCCAGGCTGCGCAGGGCTTCAACCCAGTCGTGCCGGCAGTGGGCGTCGGGGAGTCTGTCCATGACCTGTTTCAGCATGCTGTTCACATGCTGACGGATCAGGCGCTCGCCAACTTCGTGGTCCTGTCCGCGGGCGCTCAGGCAAGCGCGCAGCCATTGCTCGCGTGTTGCCAGCATGCTCGAAAGCCCATCAAGCAGTTTGTCCAGGCGGTTCTGGCCGAGCGCGAGCACCTGCTGCAGCGCCCTGCGCTCGTCATCATCTGTACCGGGCTGCTCCAGCCGGGCAAACAGACTGGCGATGGCTTCGCGGTAGAGGCCGCTGGCGTCTTCCAGTGGCTCGGGTACGCTACCCAGCCCACTGAGTACGGGCATGCTGGAGGCAAGCTCGCGGTTGAGGGCATCAATGGTGGTGGCATTGATGCGTGCGGGGTTGTCAATCAAGTGCCAGGACTGAGCCTGGTCGCGCGCCCGGACCTGACGCGCAAGCGCCCAGGTTTGGGCCGCAAAGGTGTCATCGGGTGGCGTGTCCTTGCGAGCAAGCTTGAGCGCCTCAATCAGACGATGTTGTATTTCAGCGGCCGCTTTACGCGTGAAGGTGATGGCCAGCACGTTTTCTGGCTGATCGACAACCGCTAAGGCGCTCAGCATGCGCTGAATTAAAAGTCCGGTTTTTCCTGAGCCTGCGGGTGCGCGCAGCACCACGCTGTGATCCAGGCGCAAGGCGTCCCGGCGCGTCTGGTCGTCGGGCGTCGGTGTCGTCATGCGTCGTCATCCTCATTCGCCTGGTCGATCAACGTCAGCAGATCGGCCACCGGGTAGCGACGGCGATAATCCTGATTGGCGTCGTATTCCACGCTGCCCGTGCAGAAAGCGCCGACCAGTTCCGACAGGCGCGTGCGCCAGTCTTGGAGAATGTCCTCCCAATCGACATGGAAGGTTTTAGTGTCGTCTTCGATCAGTTTGCGACGCCAGTTCAGGCTGGCGATGAAGGCCGGGTGGGTTTCATCAACCTGGGCGAAACAGATGCCGTCCACGTGCGGCACATCCAGTTCAACCAGCCGGTCGCTGGTGGCATACAGTGGCAATTGCGGCTCATAGAATTGATGGGTACGCCAAAAGCGCTCTTCCAGACCGTCGCCGGTCTTGTAGTCGATGACCAGATAGCGAGGGCCATGTGGCGTGAGGCAACGGTCGATGCGATCGATACGCATGCGGAATTCCAGTGGCCCGATGCGATCGTCCAGACTTGCCTCGCAGTACATCACCTCGAAGTCATCGCGGCGGCGTTTTTCGTGTGTGAGCCAATTGAAGCAGCAACGCAGCACGCGGTCCGATTCGGCGGCCTGAAGTTGGCGGCCGTAGCGTCCGAGCGGAACAAAGTCTGAGGCGCCTGCTGCCACGCGCGGGGTCAGGTCGGCCAGCAACGCGGTGTCATCCAGGGCGAGCAAGGCACTTTGGCAACGGTGTTGTTGCCAGAACGTTTGCAGCACATGGTGAATCCAGTTGCCTTGCGCCAGTGGAGACAATCCTTCCAGGGGGCGCTCCAGTGCGCGTAGCTTCAGACGATGGCGCGCAAAGGCAAAGAACCCGCCATGGGCCTGAGCCTGAACAATGGAGACGGCACCGGTTTGCGCCCGCTGACGCGTGCTCGACAGCGGTGGTGCAGGATCATTCTCCGGCCATTGAGCGGCTTTGCGTTCGACCCCCTGGCGGGGGCGCTCGGCTGTTGTCCAGCTGCCACTGATCAGCGGGCTTGGATGGCATTCGGCGCCTTGGCTGTTGCTTAAGGGGCACCAGATCTGCGCGTGTGGATGCTGTTTCAGCAAAGCTTGCCAGATGTCTCGGGCATGCTGCAGCTGGCCATTGGCACTGGCCATGGGCAGCCCGGCGCTGATCTGATCCTCGAGGCGGAGAAAAGGATCCGGGCGTGCCGGCGGTGGCCATGCGCGGGCATGCATATCAGCCATGTAAAGATGATCTGGTGCCTGGTCTAACGCGTCGCTGAGCTCGCACACCTGGATGGGGGCATCACGCGCACCTTCGGGTTGGTAGCGTTGACGCTGGCAGATCTGGGTTAACCAGGCGGTCGCCTCGTTCTGGCTGATGTCGCCCAGGCTGGCGTCGAGTCCGGCAAATTCCAGCAAGACCTGGTCGAATTCTTCGCGCAGCGGCCACTCTGCACCACTGGTGTGGTAGCCCACAGCCAGCCAGCAGCGCCGCCAGTGACTCAGCCAGTCGAGTGCGCGGGCCCGGCCCGGCGCAGCCTGCACCGCTTCGTACAATTGCTGCAGATGTTCACGCAAGTCGTCGGGGGCATCATCCGGGCATTGCCGCAACAGGTTGCCGATGTCATGGCGTGTGCCCTGGTTGCGCAGACGCACTTCCATCGTGGCGCAGTTGTCGCGCCACTGTCCGCGGAACAGCAACGGATGGAGCAGCATGTTGGAAAATGTCTGGAAGCGGTTATCGCGCGATTTCAGCTCAAGAATCTTCAGTGCCAGATCGACGGCTGGGTGCTGCGCCAGCGAAGGGCTGCGCTGAAAGCCCCACAGTGGTGTGTTGCCGCTGCAGTCGTCACTCAGCATCTCAGTGGCAAATATTTGCTGCCACGCACTGCTGATCCGCTGTTGCAGCGTATCGTCCAGTCGCGGAACAGCGACCAGCAATGTCTGCTGTGGATTATCACCCAGGCGTTGCAGCAGGCGCTGGCCCAGCGACAGCCACATGGCTTCATCATCCGCGCTGGTCATGCATTGCAGCGCCGGTGGGGCGGAGGTTTGCGGTGCCGTTGTTTGGATGGTGCAGCCGCGCTCGCGTAAGGCGTGCAGCACATGGCCCTGGTAGGGCAGTGGAACGCCAGGGAGTGGCCGCCAATCCAGTTGCGGTGGTGCATCGATCGTGGCGTTGTTCAGTCCATCGATGAAGGCCTGAGGTAGCTGACGCAGACTGATGGCGCTGCGCGCTTTGAGCTGCGCCTCAACGTACAGAAAAGCCGCACGGAACAGTTTCTGTTCGGCTGTCCAGAGCGGCCCCTGGGTTGGGTCTATGCTCCATCGTGAGGCGAGCAGTGCGGTTTGCATGAACTGGCGAGCCAGTGTTCGCTGACCGATCAATGGCGCCTCTTGCGTTGAATCTGCACGCAGGCTGACATCAACGGCATCGTGCCAAAGGCACAGCTCCTGGCTGGCTGAGAGCAGTTGTTCAGCGGGCCAGCTGGCGAGCCAGCGCTGTCTTAGATATTGATCCAGGCTCAGAATCTGTGGAGCGAGCCACACTGTGGCGCCGTGATCGCGGGCACGCAGATTGTGGCTGCGGCGCAGGGCGCGGGCCTGAGTTTCGCTGGCGGTGAGAGTCAAATCACTGGGCATGGGGTTAGCTTAGCAACGCCGCCTGCTCAAAATCTGAGCCTGTACTTCGGGCATAAAAAAACCCCGGCAATGCCGGGGTTTTTTGTGTGTCAGAACGACGCTTTAGTTTTTGATGCGCAGTTCCACGCGACGGTTGCGCTCGCGGCCGTCCTTGGTGTCGTTGCTGTCAACCGGCTCGGACTCGCCATAACCCATAGCGGTCATGCGGTCTGCGGCGATACCTTTACCCACCAGGTACTCAACCACAGCTTCGGCACGACGCTGGGAGAGCTGCTGGTTGTAGGCGTCAGCGCCCACGCTGTCGGTGTGACCGGCCACTTCCACCAGCATTTCCGGGTAACGGTTCAGCACTTCAGCGACTTCGTCGAGAATGGTGACCGCGTCCGGACGCAGGCGGTTGGAATCGGTTTCGAAGGTCACGCCGTTCAAGGCAACCACGTCACCCAGCGGGCAGCCGTCGCCATCAACACGGGTGCCGGCTGGCGTGTTGGGGCACTGGTCTTTGCCGTCAACAATGCCGTCGCCGTCTGCATCGCCCAGGCCTTCGCCTGCAACTTCAACAACTTTGACCTTCTCAACGATCTTCTCGATGGTCTTCGGCTCGCCGTACAGCGGGATTTCCAGACCCAGGCCGGCGCGGTAGTCGTCGTAGCCATCCTGGAAGTTGTCGTAGATGTAACGCACTTCAGCACGTAGCTTGAGGTCGTACTTGTTCAGCGGGCCGGTGACCAGACCGAGGCCGGCGTTGCCGTACCAGTCGTAGTCGTCTTCGCTATCCGGGAACACGTCGTTGTAGGTGCCACCCGCGCCGACCAGAACGAACGGGGTGAAACCCTTGCGATCGCCAAAGGCATAGAACAGGTCCAGACCCAGGCCCGGACGGTAGTAGTCGGTGCCGTTGCCGGAACCGGTTTCGATGACGTCACCGAACAGCGTGGCTTCGAAGCCCAGGCCGCTGGCGCGCTGCTGACCGATAATGAACTGAACACCCATCGCATCATCGATGTTGCCCAGGGCACTGCGGTCCTCGTCGATCTGGGAATAGGTGCCCAGAATGGTGATGTATGTGGCTCGGTCCTCGCTGTCCTGTGCGAAGGCTTGACCGCCTACCGCCAGTGCAAGAGCCGTTCCGGCAATCAGTCCTTGTTTACCCATGTTGAAGCTCCCGGTTAAGAATTTGGTGAATTGCTTTGAAAAACATGAATCTGGGCATCGAGGAATCTTATCCGCTGTCGTGCCCCTTCCGCGCTCGGAATATAGGAGCTATTGAGTACAGATTTCAACACGCCAAGATGGTCCAGTGACTTCCCCACGGCCTTATTCTACGCGGAATTTGGCTCATCTGGGTACGACGGTCTTAAACTTGCACAGACACTTTGCCGTGGTGTGACCTATGACCAATCGCAGTTTTTCCCTGTCCCAGGGACTCTATGACTATTTGCTGTCGGTGAGTTTGCGCGACCACGAGGTCTTGCGCGATTTACGCGCTGAAACGGCCAGCAATCCGATGGCCCGGATGCAGATTGCTCCGGAGCAGGGCCAGCTGATGGCCTTGCTGGTTCGGGTTGGTGGTTTCCGGCGCTGCATCGAGGTCGGCGTGTTTACCGGCTACAGCAGTTTGAGTGTGGCGCAGGCCCTGCCCGACGACGGTTATCTGCTGGCCTGTGATATTCGTCAGGACTGGACCGATATCGCGCGGCGTTACTGGCAGCGCGCCGGCGTGGACCACAAGATTGATCTGCAGATCGCGCCAGCGCTTGAGACGCTGACGCAAAGGCTGGATGCCGGTGAGGCCGAGACCTACGATTTCGCTTTCATCGATGCCGACAAGCGCGGCTACATCGACTACTACGAAGCCTGCCTGCAGCTACTACGTCCTGGCGGATTGATTGCCGTGGACAACACCTTGTGGTCTGGGCGGGTGATCGACCCGCAGGATCAGGAAAACGGCACCAAGGCTATCCGCGCGTTCAATCTGCATGTTGCTGCAGACAAACGCATCGAACTCAGCCTGGTGCCGATTGCCGACGGGCTGACGCTGTGCCGCAAGCGCTAGCCCGTTTTAGCTACCAGATCTGAACCCGCTTGTCCGGCGGCAGGTACATGGCGTCGCCAGGTTTGACCTCGAAGGCCTGGTAGAACTCGGGCACATTGGAGACAATGCCATTGCAGCGGTACTCGCCCGGCGAGTGCGGGTCGGTTTTGAGGCGGTTGATCAGCGCATCCTCGCGATACAGGCGACGCCAGATCTGGGCCCAGCCAATGAGCAGCCGCTGGTCGCCACTGTAACCATCCAGCACCGGTGCAGGCTTGCCTTTGAGCGACAAATGATAGGCCTTGGCCGCAATCGACAGGCCGCCCAGATCACCGATGTTCTCGCCGATGGTCAGCTCGCCGTTGACGGTGTAGCCCGGCAGTGGTGAATAGGCGTTGTACTGGGTGATCAGCTGATGCGTGCGGGCCTCGAAGTTGTTGCGGTCTTCGTCGGTCCACCAGTTACGCAGGCGCCCCTGGCCATCGAATCGACTGCCCTGATCGTCGAAGCCGTGGCCAATTTCGTGACCGATCACCGCGCCAATGCCGCCGTAATTGACCGCATCGTCCGCCTCCAGATTAAAGAACGGCGGCTGCAAAATGGCGGCGGGAAAAACGATCTCGTTGGCCACCGGGTTGTAGTAGGCGTTGACCGTCTGCGGGGTCATAAACCATTCGGTTGGATCGACCGGCTTGCCCAGCTTGTTGACGTAGTACTGGTTGGTGAACAGATTGGCGCGGATCACGTTGCCGACCAGATCGTCGGCCTCGATGGTTAGTGCGGAATAGTCGCGCCAGCGATCCGGATAACCAATTTTCGGGGTGAAGCTGTCGAGCTTGTCGAGCGCCTGCTGGCGGGTGTCTTCACCCATCCACTCAAGCTGGTTGATGCTCTGACGATAAGCCTCGATCAGGTTGTCGACCATCTCACCCATGCGCACTTTGGCGCGGGCCGGGAAGTGCTTCTCGACGTAGATTTTGCCCAGGGCTTCCCCGAGTTTGTCTTCGACCAGATCGACCCCGCGTTTCCAGCGCGGCTTGTTGCTGTCGATGCCCAGTATGGTGCGGCCGTGCAGCTGGAAGTGGGCGGCAACAAAGTCTTCGCTAAGAAATGGCGCGTAGGCATCAATCAGGCGCAGACGAAAGTACTCGCGCCAGGTTTCCAGGCTGGCGCTGTCGATCAGTGAGCCCAGCGCCTCAAAGTAGCTGGGCTGCTGGATGACCACGGTTTCCAGGTCTTTGACCCCGAAGGTGGCCAGCCATGCCGCCAGATCAAAGCCCGGTGTGTTGCTGTTGATGGTTTCAACATCGCGCCGGTTGTAGGTTTTCTGCGCGTCGCGGTTTTCCACTTTGGTCCAGTGCTTTTCGGCGACGCGGGTTTCCAACGCAAGGATGGCGCGGGCATGCTTGCGGGCCTCAATCGTGCCGGCCAGGCCGAGCACACGTGTGATGTAGTCCTCGTAGGCTTTGCGCACCGATTTGAACTTGTCACTGTCCGAGAGGTAGTACTCACGGTCTGGCAAGCCCAGCCCCCCCTGAACCAGATAAGCGGTGTTGAAGCCGGGGTTTTTGGCGTCGGCGTAGACGCCGGTTTCGATCAGGCTGGCCGCACCGATCCATTCCAACGTGCCCATCAGCGTGGGAATCTGCTCGCGGCTGCTCAGTTTTTCGATTTCGAACAGATAAGCTTGCAGGGGCCCAAGGCCCGCGTCCTGAACAGCAGCTTCGTCCATGAAGCTGGCATACAGGTCACCGACCTGCTGGGCTTCTCCTGCGCCGCCATGCGCAGCGGCTTCGCGGATAATTTCAAGCAACTGTTTTTCGGTGCGGTCGCTCAGCTCGCTGAAACTGCTGTAGTTGGATTTGTCTGCCGGAATCGTTGTGGTCTTGAGCCACTGGCCGTTCACGTGACGGTAGAAATCGTCCTGCGGACGCACGCTGTGATCGAAATTGTCCAGCACGATGCCGGACTCTGCGGCCGCCGCTGCCATCGGCAGCAGCAAGGCGATGCACAAGGATTTAAGGTGCATGGGCGAGGGTCTCGGTAGGTCTACAAATAGCCTCGTTAGAGGCCGGCGATCTGGGCGAGTTCATCCAGCGCTTCTTCGAGATAATCGAGCAGACGCTGGGCGCTGGGCAGAGATTTGCGGCAGGCGGTGATGCCGAACTCCATCGAATCCGCGTATGACACCATGGTGATGTTGAGCGCCTGGCCATCAAGCATCAGCGATGCCGGATACAGGCCGGTCATGCGGCAACCATTCCAGTACAGGGTTTCGCGCGGGCCTGGCACGTTGGAAATGGTGATGTTGTACATCGGCCGTCGATCACCCTTGATACCCACCAGTTGCCCCAGCACCATGGGGCTGGTCAGTGCTAGCGCGTAGTTGATGATCTGCTCGCGGCTGAGTTGTGACAGGCGAGCCTTGCCACGACGCATGGAATCCTGGATGCGGGTGAAGCGGTCGGCCGGGTCACCCAGGTTGGTGGCCAGGTTGCAGAGCAGAAAACCGATGGCGTTGCCGGTGCTCTCCTCGCCCTTGGGGCGCACAGAAACCGGCACGATGGAAATCAGCGGCTTGTCCGGCAGGGCGTGCTGGCTGATCAGGTAGGTGCGCAGTGCGCTGGCGCACATGGCCATGACCACGTCGTTGAGCGTGCCGTCCAGCGCTTTGGCCACGGCTTTGATGCGGGCCAGCGGGAACGACTGCGCGGAGAAGCGGCGCGAGCCGGTAATAGCCTGATTGAGTATCGACGGCGGCGCCTGATAGGGCACGACTTCGGATTCGTGAATCTTGGCCTGCTTGTATTGATCGCGCAGGGCTTTGACCACGCCGGTGATGCCGCGTGCGCGTGAGCCGGCATGCTGAATACTGGCATCCAGTGCATCGCGCGTGCTGAATTCGCGGCTGATGCGCAGATCCTTGCGGCTGCGGGCCCAGGGCGGCGGCAGGTCGCGGATGCTGGGGTCGTTGGTGAACGAGTTCATGGCCAGGTTCATGGCCGCCACGCCGTCCACGACCGAATGGTGAATCTTGGTGTAAATGGCGAAACGGTTGCCTTCCAGCCCTTCGATCAGATGCGACTCCCACAGTGGGCGATGTCGGTCGAGCAGGGTGCTGTGCAGCCGCGAGACCAGGATCAGCAGCTCACGTACGCGCCCTGGATTGGGTAGCGCGGAGTGGCGGAAGTGGTAGTCCAGGTCGAACTGGGCGTCTTCAATCCATTGAAAGCTGCCGGTGCGGCTGTACGGATTGCGCAGGCGCTGATTGAACGGTTTCTTGACCAGCGTGCCCGCACGAAACTCTTCGGCGATCCCGTTGAGAAAATCCGCCGGTGCATCGGCCGGGTATTCGAACAGCTGCAAGCCGCCAACGTGCATCGGCCGCTCGCGGTTTTCCAGCATCAGCCAGGCCGCATCTGTGAGCGGTAGTTTTTTCATCATCTCCCCCTGATGTGATGGTCTGTGGTGGCCGTTTATTTCTGGTAGTTGGCCTTCCACGCGTCATATGGCATGCCGTAAATGTGCGCTCTTGCGCTGTCCTTGTCGATCTCGACACCACGCTGCGCGGCCTCTTCGGCATACCAGCGTGATAGACAGTTGCGGCAGAAACCGGCCAGATTCATGAGGTCGATGTTCTGCACATCCTTGCGTTCATCCAGGTGCTTGAGCAGGCGGCGAAAGGCGGCTGCTTCAATGGCGTCTTGTTGTGTGTTCATGGTGTCACTCCAGAGTAGGGGCCGGCGCTAGTGCAGGCTGCCCGGCAAGACCAGCCGGAACACCCCAATGGCGGCATCGAAACGCTCGCCGTCGCTGCGCTGCATGGTGTAGTGGCCTTCCATGGTGCCCACCGGGGTGTCCAGCGGGCAGCCCGAGCTGTAGCGAAAACTTTCCTGCGGATGGATCACCGGTTGCAGGCCGACCACACCTTCGCCGTTGACCAGTTCGACCTCGCCACGGCCGTTGGTGATGCGCCAGTGGCGGTCGAGCAACTGCACCGTATGCTCGCCTTCATTGTGGATTTCAATGTGGTAGGCGAACAGGTAGCGCTGGCTGTCAGGGTCGGACTGCTGCGGCAAATATTCCGGTGCGACCACAATCCGGATGCCTTGGGTGTGTGTATCAGACATCCGCAAATTGTCGCAGAATTGGCTCATCACACGAATCCCCAAGGAGTCACCCATGAGCATTCTGGCCACCCCTTTGACCTTGCCCTGCGGGCTGAGCGTAGCCAACCGCATCGTCAAGGCCGCCATGACCGAGGGGCTGGCCGATGCGCAGCAGCATGCAACACCCGAGCTGCAACGGCTGTATGGCTGGTGGGCGCAAAGTGGCGCCGCCGTGCTGCTCAGCGGCAACGTGCAGATTGATCACCGTGTGCTGGAGCGGCCGGGCAACGTGGTGCTGGAGGACGAATCAGGCCTGGATCAGCTCAAGGCCTGGGCCGATGGCGTCAATGCACAGGGCAGCCAGCTGTGGATGCAGATTTCGCATGCCGGTCGCCAGTCGTTCCGCTATGTGACCAACGAACCAATGGGGCCGTCGGCGGTGCCGGTGCAGATGATGGGCCAGATCGCGACCCCGCGGGCGCTGGAAGAACACGAGATTCTGGACTTCATCCAGCGCTGGGCGCGCGCTGCGCGCTGGGCGGAACAGGCCGGCTTCAAAGGTGCCCAGGTGCATGCTGCACACGGCTACCTGCTGAGTTCGTTCCTGTCGCCGCTGGCCAATCGACGCAGCGACCGCTGGGGTGGCAGCATCGAAAATCGTGCGCGCTTCCTGATTGAAACCGTGCGCGCCATACGCAAGACCGTGAGCAGCGGTTTTGCATTGTCGGTCAAGCTCAATTCGGCCGATTTTCAGCGCGGTGGTTTCGGCCCCGAAGACAGCCAGGCGGTGATCGCCATGCTCAACGACGAGGGCATTGATCTGCTGGAGATTTCCGGTGGCAACTATGAGCAACCGCGGCTGCTCGGGGTGACCACGCACAAGAATGTGGATCAGGCACAGCTGGAGCGGACCAGCCAGCGCGAAGCGTATTTTCTGCGCTATGCCGAGGAGGTGCGTGAGCTGGCCCAGATGCCGCTGATGGTGACTGGCGGCTTTCGCACACGGGCCACGATGGAGCAGGCCATCGAATCCGGGGTGTGTCAGATGATCGGGCTGGGGCGGCCGTTTTGCGTGGCCAATGACTTCGTCAAACCCTTGCTCGATGGCAGCCTGGATCAGCTGCCGGCGCCCGAGCAGCAGCTCATGCAGCGGCAGGGTTTCTTCAGCCCGTTCAGCCCGCTAAAAGCCATCCAGATGACCTATGTGATGGGGGCTCAGGGCTATTACTATCGGCAGCTGATTCGCATCGGTCAGGGTTTGCCGGTGGAAACGCGCATCCGTCTTCTGGCCAACCTGATGTGGCACTACCGCAATGAGCTGCGCACCGCGGCCGCGGTCAAGCGCGCCCGCAAAGCCAAGGCTTAGTGCCCAATAAGCAGCGAGGCTAGTAGTACATCCCGGTTTGCAAGCGCGCCGCTTCGCTCATCATCGACTGATTCCACGGCGGGTCGAACACCAGTTCGACATCCGTCTCGTCGATGGTCGGGATCTGTTCGAGCTTGTGCCGCACGTCGGCAACCAGCACGTCACCCATGCCGCAACCGGGCGCGGTCAGGGTCATGCGCACCATGGCCTTGCGTGATTCGGCGCCCAGCGCTTCCACCTCGCATTCGTAGACCAGGCCCAGCTCAACGATGTCGATGGGGATTTCCGGGTCGTAGCAGGTGCGCAGTTGCTGCCACACGATGTCCTGAACTTCGGCATCGCTGGCATTCTCGGGCAGGCTGATTTTGGGTGGTTGTGGTTTGCCCAGTGCATCGGCGTCTTCACCATTGATGCGGAACAAACGGCCCTCGATATAAATCGTGAAGGAACCGCCCAAGGCCTGCGTAATGCCGCACTGGGTACCGGACGGTAAGCGGACTTTCTGGCCTTCCGGAACCAGAATGCCGATGACTTCCCGTTTGAGATTGACGATTTCGGTGTCGGCGTTGAGCATGCTGCTGGCTGAGTGAGTTGGGTGGCTATTTTATACGGGTCGCTGCAGTTAAACTTTGCCTATGCGTTTAACCAAGCTGATTCTTGCAGGTCTGATGGCCATTTTCTGGCCATTGTCAGGGCACGTTTATGCGGCCGCTTTTTCCGTGGCGGGCGGTTTGAGCGACTATGCAGCCATTGTTGAGGTCGACTGCAATTTCGAGTTTCGCCCCGGCCGTGAGTTCCAGTTCCCTTCCGCGGACGAGGTTCTCCAGTCATATGGCTACATTTTGTGGAAAAACAAGCCTGCGCTGATTGCCGAGCCGCTTGATTACTCCTTGCATCAGGGGCGGCGTGGAAAACTGTCCGGTGACTTGCTGGTGCGCGACGGCATTGTCTGGTTTTCGGGCGTGCTTGATGACTGCACCCGTATCTATGCTGAGGATGCCAGCACGCATTCCGAATTGAATCGGCTTGAGCACCTGTTGTTCAACGGCAAAGTGGTGTTCGCCGACACCTATGCTGCGGCGCGCGGCTTGATCAATCACGACGTCATCGTGCGCGGTGAAGGTTTGGAGCCGCGCCAGCGCCTGTATACCTCTGAGCGTTCGCGCTGGTTTGGTCTGTCAGACCGGCAGGTGCTTAAAGTGGTAGGGATCGACATGCATCGCTACGCCCATGCCAAAGGGGTCGGGCCCTTTTTTCTGGTGGTGGAAAACGATGCCGGCAAGCGCGGGCTGATCAAATACAACCCGGAGTATCTTGAAGTGCCCCACGGTGTGCTGCCGATATACAGCGCGCCGCCGGCGCGTGATCTTGCGGCTTCACCCTTGCCGGCCCGGGCGTCTTATGTCGGACCGCGTGAAGAAGGCAATCAACCGATGCCCGGTGAGAACGGTTTCGTGCTCACGATTAACCGCTTCGAACGTCAGAGTGATGGTCAGGCGGCTTTACTCGAGCTGCAGCAGGCCGGTTTTCAGGCCCGCCTCGTCCAGACCGGCGCGCCGCAGCAACTGGTCTATGAATTGCGCATCGACGGCTTCCCCTCGCGACCGCTGGCTGAATCGATGGCTCGGATTGTGGCCAGCCGGTTTGGTTGGATTCGCACCCCCGAGGTCAAGGCCGATGTGTCTGCGTCGACCCCCGCGAACACCGCAAGAAGTGCCCGATGAGTGCGCCGCGCCCGCAACGTGAGCGGCCAACCATTGGGGTGGCGCTGGGCGGCGGTGCAGCACGCGGTGCGGCCCATATAGGCGTGCTGCGTGCTTTGCAGGAGCATGGCACCAAGCCGGATTACATCACTGGTACCAGCATTGGCGCGTTGATTGGTGGCTTGTACGCCTATGGCGTGGATCTGGATGATCTGCGCAAGGCAGCCATGGGGTTGCGCTGGGTGGATATGGCTGCGGCCACACTGTCGCGTTATGGGCTGTTGAGCAACGCCGAAATGGGCAAGTTGGTGGCGCGTTTCGTCGGCGACAAGCGGCTGGAGGACGCGCCGATTCCATTCGCCGCCGTTGCTACGGACATACACAGCGGCGAGCCGGTGGTGATCAAGGAAGGGCGTCTGATCGATGCCATTGTGGCCTCGACCTCAATCCCCGGGATCTTCGTTCCGGCGGAGTTGGACGGGCGCATGCTGGTGGATGGCGGTCTGGTTGAAAATGTGCCCTTGTCGCCCCTTAAAGCCATGGGTGCCGAAGTGCTGTTGGCCGTGGATATCAACGGCGGGCGTCGCTACGACAAGCCGCAGAATGTTGTGGATGTCATCCTCAATGCTATGGATATTGCCATCGACACCACCACCCAGGGGCAGTTGCGTGCGGCCGACGTGCTGATCAGCCTGGACCTGGCCGACTATTGCCGAACCGACGGCAGCGATGTTCGGGAACTGGTTGCAGAGGGTTATCGGGGCGGTGTTCTGGCGCTTAAAAAGCTCGATGCTGAGCTGGCCAGCCGGCAACCCAGTTCCTGGCAGGTTCTGGAGAAGAAATTTCGCGAGTGGCGCGAGGCGATTTAAGCCTCTTCAGGGCTGTGATCGACGCGGTCGCAGCCACCACAACAGCAGCACGCCTCCGCACAGCATGCCGCCCAGATGGGCAAAGTGGGCAATGCCCGGCAGCGTGCCGGTAACGCCGAAGAACAGCTCGGCCGCTCCATACAACAACACGAAAACCGGGGCGCGTAAGTTGACCGGCGGAATCAGCAACTGAATGCGTGCCCGCGGGAACAGGATGGCGAAAGCCGGTAGCAGGCCCAGCACGCCGCCAGAGGCCCCTATGGTTGGGACAATCTGGCCGCTGTATTGGGCAGCTAGGACCTGCGCGCCCGCCGCGCCAAGCACGCACACGCTGTAGAAGAGCGCAAAGCGCGCGGTGCCAAGGGCTTGCTCAACAGGGCGGCCAAACATCCACAGGCCGAACATGTTGAACAGCAGGTGCATGGGGCTGCCGTGCAGAAACGCATAGCTCAGGGGCTGCCACAGCTGAAACGGTGGGTACTGCCAGGCACCTTGTGCACCAAACTGCACGCTGCGTTCGCCGGGCGGCCACAGGGCAAAATGCTGAAGCAGAAAGTTCTGGCCGGACAGCTGCAGCACATACATGACGCAGCAGGCGCCGACCAGACCCACCACCAGGCTTACGCGGGGCGGGGCCGGCTGGTTGGACATGCTTATTTCGGCGTGCCGCCCTTGAGCGTGACCACCGCGCGTAGCAAGCGGTTCGACAGGTCGCGCCCGGCCTGATCGGCGATGGCGCGGGCCACGGCGCGTGTGCGCGTGTCCATCTGCGTCACGTTCTGTTCCAGGCGTTGCAGCATCGCCTCAAGACGGTCCAGGCGTTCATCAATGGCTTGCAGTTTGGCGTCGTCGCTCATGCTCGGGCTCTCCGCTGCGGGTGCAGCTTGTTGTTCTGGGGTGGCCGCTGTGGCCGATTGTGGCGCGCTCAAGTGGCGGGCCAGCAGCTGATTCAGCGCTTCGCTGTCCGGCGGCTTGCTCAGCACGTCGGTGGCGCCGCGTGCCAAGGCATCATCGACGTACTCCTGCGAGTCGTTGGAGGTGCACATGATGATCGGTGTGCTGGGGTACTGGGGAAGATTGCGAATCTGCTCCATGGCTTGCAGGCCATCAATCCCTGGCAGTACGTGATCCATAAAGATCACATCAAACGTGGCTTGAGCCGCAACTTCGACGCCTTCCTCACCGGTCTTGGCCTGCACAATGTTCATATTGTGCGGTTCCAGACTGCGGCTCAGAGCAAAGCGCGCCGACATGGAGTCATCCACGATCAAGGCTTCAATTTGTGACATTGATTGGTTCTCTAACGCGAGCGTTCAGGGCGCGTGCTGCCGGGATTTGGCAAAATTCCCCCCACATGCGATCCCGTTGGGATCGACTATCCCACAATTTTCCCGACGCATCGACCCCTTGCCGCTGGATGCCAGTGGCCAGTGATGGTGTCGATGGTGTCATCAAGGACAGGCCATGAATGCGGCATTGAAAGATCTGATTGAAGTCCTCGAGCTGGAGAACCTGGAGCAGCATCTGTTCCGGGGCCAAAGCCGCAATCTGGGCGGACGCAGCGTGTTCGGCGGCCAAGTGCTGGGCCAGGCGCTGGTTGCGGCCAGTCGCACGGTTGAGCACAGCCTGGCGCATTCGGTGCATGCCTACTTTGTGCGCCCCGGGGATATGGAGGCGCCGATCGTGTACGACGTTGAGCGCATTCGTGACGGGCGCAGCTTCGCCGTGCGCCGGGTGCATGCGATTCAGCACGGGCGGCCGATCTTCAGCATGATGGCGTCGTTCCAGCAGCCTGAACCGGGGTATGAACATCAGGACAGCATGCCCGATGTACCACCTCCGGAAGAGCTGGTGCTGGAGTCGGAATTGCGCACCCGCTGGCTGGAGGATTGCCCGGCGCCGCTCAAACCAGGCTACCAGCAGGAACTGGCCATCGAGTTCAAGCCGGTTACCCCGCGCAATCCGTTTCGCCCCGAGTCGATGCCGCCGCAGCAGCACATCTGGTTTCGCGCAGCCGGCCCTTTGCCGGATGATCCCTGTCTGCATCAGTCGGTGTTGGCCTACGCATCCGACTTCAATTTTCTGGGCACTGCTATGCGTCCGCATGCCATGAGCTGGTTCGAGCGCCATGTGGTCGCTGCGACCCTTGATCATGTGATCTGGTTCCACCGCCCCGCGCGCCTGGATGACTGGCTGCTGTACAGCATGCACAGCCCATCGGCACAGGGCGCGCGCGGTCTGACCCAAGGTCAGATTTACAACCGTGATGGCGAGCTTGTGGCCTCGCTGGCCCAGGAGAGCCTGATGCGCGACACCCATCTGGCCGCACAACAGCAGGACGATTAACCGGCTTCGGCGGAGGCCTGATGCAGCGTGGTGGCCAGGGCCAGAAACTGATCAGGGCTGAGGTTTTCCGGGCGCAGTTGCGGGTCGAGGCCATGTGCCTGCAACTGCTCGGCGCTAAACAGCTTGCCGAGCGCGTTGCGCAGGGTTTTGCGCCGGGCCGAGAAGGCGGCCTGCAGCACGCGGTCGAGGGCGCGCCAGGGTAGGTCGACGTCGCGCGGGGTCAGCCGGATAATTGATGAGCGGACCTTGGGTGGCGGAAAGAAGGCCCCCGGCGGCACATCGAACAGAATGTCTGCGCGCGCCGCCAGGCTGACCGCAACGCTCAGGCGACCGTAGGTTTTGTTGCCCGGTCGTGCGGCCATGCGCTCGGCCACTTCGCGCTGCAGCATGATGTGGAAATCGATGATGCGCGCACGGCTTTGCAGCAGGTGAAAAACCAGCGGCGTGGAGATGTTGTAGGGCAGGTTGCCCACCACCCGCAGCGGCGCGTCACCAAGTGTGGCGAAGTCGACCTTGAGGGCGTCGGCTTCGATCAGTTCGAAGCGCGCTTCAGCGGCAAAGCGCTGGCGCAGGGTGGCGGCCAGATCACGGTCGATCTCCACTGCAGTGAGCTTGCCGCAATATGGCAGCAGCGCCTCGGTGAGTGCGGCCTGACCGGGGCCGATCTCGAGCAGATGCTGGTCCGCGCTAGGGCGAATGGCCGAGGCGATGCGCTCGATAATATTGCGGTCGGTCAGGAAGTTCTGGCCGAAACGCTTGCGTGGTCGGTGCTTATCCATGGGTGAGCTTGCCCTGTGTGGCCAGGGTGATGGCCATGTTCTCGGCCGCGCGCAGGCTGCCGACATCAGCCGTGCCTTTTCCGGCGATATCCAGGGCGGTGCCGTGATCCACCGAGGTGCGGATAATCGGCAGGCCCAGCGTTACGTTCACGGCCTGCCCGAAGCCGGCATGCTTCAATGTGGGCAAACCCTGGTCGTGGTACATCGCCAGTACAGCATCGCACTGGGCTAGGCGCTCCCGCGTGAACGCGGTGTCTGCCGGCACCGGCCCGAGCCACTGTGCAGCCTCGCCACTGCGCGCCCGTTGCTGTGTCAGCGCGGGTTCGATCACGCGCTGCTCTTCATCACCCAGATGTCCGCCTTCGCCAGCGTGCGGGTTGAGTCCGCAAACCTGAATGCGCGGCTTGTGAATGCCGAAGCGCTCGCGCAGTTCGTGCTCCAGCACCTGCATGACGTGAGCAAGGCTCTCGGGAGTGATCGCATCGGCCACCGCACGCAGCGGCATATGGGTTGTGGCCAGCGCAACGCGCAGCGTACCTGCCGTGAGCATCATCACCGGGGTCATGCCACCGCAGTGCGCGGCAATGAATTCGGTGTGTCCGGTAAAGGCGATACCGGCCTGGTTGATGACCGCCTTGTTGAGCGGGCCGGTGACCATGGCGGCTTGGCTAACGCGGGCCTGATCTGCCGCACAACGCAGACACGCCAGCAGGTAGGCGGCATTGTCCGGTGAAGGCAGGCCGAAGGTGACGGGCTGCGGCATGGTCTGAGGCAGATGCCATAGAGTGTTGGCGGGCGTGGCCTGGGCCACACCGTCAAACCGACGCAATGTCAGCGACAGGCCGAGGTGTTTGGCGGTGCGCTCAAGCAGCGCGCCATCGGCCACGGCCACACGGCAGGCCGCGCTGGGTTGCGCGGCCAGCTTGATCAGCAGTTCCGGTCCTATGCCTGCCGGTTCACCCGGCGTATGCAGTATGAGCGGGTTCAACCGGCGTCCGGTTGTTCCCGGTATTCGACGTAGGCTTCGTCACGCAGCTGGCGCAACCAGACTTCCTGTTCTTCGCCCGCCTTGCGCCGGAAAATGGCCTGGCGTGCCTGGGCTCGGCGCAGGTCTTCGGTGCGGTCGCGTTCGCGTCGGTCGATGACCTCGGCGATGTGCCAGCCGAACGGGGTCTGGAATACCGGGCTCAATTCGCCCGGTTCCAGCAGATCCAGTGCACGCTGGAATTCCGGCACAAAGGTTTCTGGCCCCTGCCAGCCCATGTCGCCACCCTGGTTGGCCGAACCCGGGTCCTCGGAGTGTTGCTTGGCCAGTTTGGTGAAGTCAGCGCCATCGGCAATCTGCTGGCGAATTTCCTCCAGCTTGGCTCGGGTTTGCTGCGGATTGCGCAGCACGTTGGGCTTGAGCAGGATGTGGCGGGCATGGGTTTCTTTGACCAGCGCATCGCCTGAAGTGCCGCGTTTGTCGACCAGCTTGACGATGTGCAGGCCGCCGCTGGCATTGATCGGGTCGCTGACGCCGCCAACCTCAAGCTCAGGCACCACGTCGGCAAACAGGGTGGGCAGCGCATTGCCGCGCCGCCAGCCCAGATCACCGCCGTCCAGCGCACGCGGGCTGTCGGAGTGGGTGATGGCAAGCTGCGCAAAATCAGCACCGTCGCGGGCCTCGCTGACAACCTGTGCCGCTTTCTGCGTGGCCGCATCGCGCGCTTGCGATGTCGCGTCCGAGGGGATTGCGATCAGAATGTGGGCCAGGTGGTATTCCACTTTGTCCGATTCGCCCTGCTGTTCCAGCAGCAGGTCCACATCGTCCTCGGTGACCACGATGCGTGAATCGACTTCGCGTTGGCGCAACTGGTTGACCAGGATTTCGTCACGCACCTGCTGGCGCAGCTGGAGGTAGTCGATACCTTCCCGGCGCAGGGCCAGCGCAAACTGATTCAGGCTCATGCCATTGCGCGCGGCGATGTCTTCCATGGCCTGGTTGAGCTGTTCGTCACCAACCCGCAAGCCGCCTTGCTGGGCGCGCTGAACCTGCGCCTTGGTGACGACGATGCGTTCCAGGACCTGACGCCGCAGGACCTCTTCTTCCGGCAAAGGTCCGCGCCCGGCGAACTGTTGCTTGATCTGGTCGAGGGCCTGGTTGAGCTCGCTGCTCAGGACCACCTCGTCGTTGACCACGGCCACGATGTAATCGAGCACCTGGGCGGCCCGGGAGAACGGACTGACGAGCAGCAGGAGCGCGGCCAGAACGAGCGCATGGCGATGGCGATAAATGGGATTCATGTACATCCGGATAATGTGTCGATGCGCGCTACAGTCGCGCAGTCAATCCTAAAGAATATCACGCGTTAAGAGACGATCCAGACCCTCTCCGATCCTGCCCAGGCCGTTGAGTTCCAACTGCAGGTAGATCGAGGAGTCAAAGCGCCCGCCGTCGCCGGCCAGATAACGCCGCCAGGCGATCTGCGCGCCCCAGCAACAGCTGCTGTATTCCAGCCCGCCCAGAGCTTCCAGGCTGCGATGATCTTCTAGCGAATAGGTCCAGCGCCCGGCCACCTTCCAACGCGAGTTGATCGGCATGGAGACGATGGCGTCGGTCTGCTCGAAGTTGTCGCGCCGGAAGCGGTAGGCGATGTGTATGAACTGATCTTCGCTGTACTGGTACCGCGCGGCGACCGAGCTTTGATCCATGCGGTTTTCATCGGCGTTCCACTGGCCGACCAGTTGCGCGCGCAGGCGATCGTTGAGCATGTAGTCGATCTCGCCCAGCCAGTCGGAACTGCCAGAGGCGGGGGCGCTTTCGCCGGGCAGGGTGACCTGCGAGGACTCAGCGCGCCATTGCACCCCCAGCTTGGCGCTGACCACGCGCTCCCGGCCGAAGTCGCGGTACCAGTCGGTGCGCACCGCGGTGGTGATCAGATTGGCATCGGCGATGCGATCGACGCCGGTGAAGCGGTTGAGCGCAAACAGCTGATCAAAGGAAAAGTCAGGCTGGCTGGTGTCGAACAGCGGGATCGCGTCCTGCTCGGTATACGGCACGTACAGGTAGTAGACCTGAGGGGTCAGCGTTTGATAGCGCCCAAAACGGCCCTGGCGCACGAAGTTCAGGCCGAAACCGGTCTGCACGGTACCCAGGTGACGGTCGATGGTATCGACGGTGGTGCCGTCTTCGCGGGCCTGGTAACCGGTCCAGCGGTAATCGGTGTGGGCGGTGAAAAACGCCTGGGGCAGGTCGAGTCGCCAATCGAGCCCAATGCGCGCATCCTCGCGCCAGGTCTGGGTTTCATCAATGTCCCGGAAATTGACCGCTTGAGCGCTCAGGAAGGGGCGAACACGACCGTTGCGATAGGCCGGTTGCCAGTTCAGATTGAATTCTGGAAGGCGCGCATAGGGCTCTTCCAGTGTGCGGATGAGGCTTTGATACTCATGTGCAGCGAGTGAGGCGCGCAGTCCGGCATCAAGATGTCGATAGGACAGGCGGGCGTACTGCGGAAGCTGGCTTTGCGCGGCGTCGGTGAATGTGGTGTCCAGCTCGCTGGCATAACTTTCGTCGCTGACCCGGGTGTAGGCCACCTGCCAGCTCCAGTGCTCGGCTGTGCCGCCCTCAAGCGTGGTATCGAGCAAATAGCGGCGCTCACCGGTCTGCTCGTCCTCTTCCAGCCATTCAACCGTGCTGTCGCCCTCGCTGTGGCTGAACAGGTAGCGCCCGGTGGCCGCGATCTGCTCGCCGCGCTCACTCATGTGCCGTGGGGTCAGGGTCAGGTCGTAGTTGGGCGCCAGATTGATGTACAGCGGAATACTGATGTCCAGGCCGGTGGTGGCGTTGTCACCGATGCGCGGTGGTAGCACCCCGGTCTGGCGCTGGTCGCCAACCGGGAAGTAGAACAACGGCGCCCAGAAAATCGGCACACCCATGAAGCGCAATTTGGCATTGCGTGCCGAGCCCAGGCCGCGCTTGGAATCCAGCGTAATTTCGTCGCTTTCCAGCACCCAGGCTTCCTGCTCTGGTGAGCAGGTGGTGTAACGTACGCCGCGCAGCCGGGCTTTTTGCGAGCCGCTGACGTGGAGCTGCTCGGCATGGCCGCGCGCGCCTGCGGCAAAGGCGACATAGCGGGCCTGCTCAAAGTCGGCTTCTTCGCTGTCGAGGTCGATGTCTGCGGCCTCGGCCTGGACCTGAATGGTCTCGGTTTCGAACAGAGTGCGCCCGATCACGCGCAGCTGGCGGTCGGCGTGCCGGTAGCGCACATCATCGGCAAACAGAATGTCGCGCCCGAAGCGCATGCGTACGCCACCTTGCAGGCGCGATTCGCCATAGGCCTGCAAATCCACCTCGCCGGCGTCGGCGTGCAGTGCCGCGTCGTCGAGCAGTTGCTCGGCGTAGCTGCGCTGCTTGAAGCCCAATTCTTCGCACAGCGCCTGCGCGGTGCTGATCACCGGCGTCAGGCTGAGCAGCATGCCGCCGCACATTCTGTAGAATCCGCGCAAACCTTTTCCCGTGGTTTCGTTGATGACCCGCGACACTCGCCAGGACGAGCGCTACGTCCAGATGCAGGCATGGCTGGATGTTGTCCTGCCCGCCCATGGTGCCCCGGAGCCGGCTTCCAGTGATGCCAGCTTCCGCCGCTATTTTCGCGTATTTTCAGACACTTTGTCGCAGGACGCGGGCGCAGGTGTCAGTCACATCGTGATGGACGCGCCGCCGGACAAGGAAGACAGCCAGCCGTTTGTCGATGTTTGCGCCCGGCTGGATCAGGCCGGGGTGCGGGTTCCAGTGGTGCGCGAGCAGGATCTGGCGCAGGGTTTTCTGCTGCTTGATGATCTGGGAAAGCTCACCTTCCTGCAGGCGCTGGACAGCGTGGATGCCGATGCGGCTTACCGCCGTGCGATTGATGCGCTGGTCAGCATGCAGGCGGTTGATGCACAGACCTTGCCGCCCTACGACGAGGCGTTGCTGGCCCGCGAGTTGGCCTTGTTTCACAACTGGTATCTGGGCGTGCACCGGCAGCGCGTGCTCAGTGCCGCCGAGCAGCGCGACTGGGATGAGCTGTGCCAGCGCTTGATTGCGGTGGCGCTGGCCCAGCCACGCACCTTCGTGCATCGCGATTACCACTCACGCAATCTGATGTGGGCGGACAGCGGTGGTCTTGGGGTGCTGGATTTTCAGGACGCGGTGCATGGTCCGGTGACCTACGATCTGGTGTCGCTGCTGCGCGATTGCTATGTCGCCTGGCCGGCCGCAAAGATTGATGCCTGGGTCGACTATTTTCTGCAGCAAAGTGCCGCGCAGGGTCGGTCGATGCCATCGCGTGAGTCGTTCCAGCGCGATTTCGACTGGATGGGCCTGCAGCGCCACCTCAAGGCCATTGGTATTTTTGCCCGGCTCAATCATCGCGATGGCAAGGCTGGTTACCTTGAGGACATTCCCCGCGTTCTCAACTATGTGCGTGAGGTGTCCGCGCAATATGCGGAGCTGGCGCCGCTGACACGGCTGGCTGAGCAATGTCTGGACGCCTGAATGCCATGGTTCTGGCGGCCGGTCGTGGCGAGCGCCTGCGGCCGCTCACCGACCACTGCCCCAAGCCTCTGGTTGAGGTCGGTGGGCAGACCCTGATCGAGCACACCCTGGACAAGCTGGCAGCCGCTGGCGTCGAGCATTGTGTGATCAATCTCAACTGGCTGGGTGAGCAGATTCGCACGCATTTGAATGCGGTGTGGCGTTGGCCGATGCGGGTGACATTCTCCGAAGAGCAAGGCGAGCGTCTGGAAACCGGAGGTGGCATATTCAAGATGCTCGACCCGCTTGGTCCCGGTCCGTTCATCGTCGCCAATGCCGATGTCTACAGCGATTTCGATTTGCAGCGGCTGGCCGAGCGTGCACGCCACTGGTCCGAGAATGACGCCGCACATCTCGTGCTGGTCGACAACCCGGCGCATCATCCGGACGGTGATTTTGGCCTGGACAGGGCTTCCAGGCTGGTTGATCAGGCCCCGCGTCTGACCTTCTCGGGCCTGAGTCTGCTCGATCCGGGGCTGTTTGAAGGCTGCCAACCAGGGCGCTTTGCCCTGGCCCCGCTGCTGCGCGCGGCCATGCAATCAGGACGGATTAGCGGTGAACATCACACCGGCCTGTGGACCGATGTCGGAACGCTTGAGCGTCTCGAACAGCTGCGCCAGCGTCTGGGGCCCTAGAAAACCTGCAGGCCGTCGGGCGTGGCCATGATCACCTCGTCGGCTGGGCGCTGGGCGAACAGGCCGCAACACACCACACCCACGATCTGATTGATGCGTTCTTCCAGTTCCGGCGGATTGACGATGGACAGTCCGTGCAGATCAAGGATGTCGTTGCCGTTGTCGGTGACGAAGCCACTGCGCAGCACCGGGCGCGCGCCGAGTTTGGCGACTTCGCGGGCGACATAGCTGCGTGCCATCGGGATCACTTCCAGCGGCAGCGGGAATTCACCGAGCACACCAACCTTTTTGCTCGCGTCGACCACGCAGACGAACTTTTCGCTGGCGGCGGCGACAATTTTTTCCCGTGTCAGCGCGCCACCACCACCTTTGATCAGTTGGCGATGCGCATTGGTTTCATCTGCGCCATCGACATACAGCGGCAGCGGCCCCGCCTCGTTCAGATCCAGAACCCGGATACCCAGTGCGCGCATGCGCTCGGTTGAGGCTTGCGAGCTGGACACCGCGCCTTCGATGCGCCCCTTGATCCGGGCCAGCGCATCAATAAAGAAGTTGACGGTGGAACCGGTGCCAACACCGACGATGGTGTCGTCTTCGACATGTTGAATGGCGGCCTCGGCAGCGGCCTGTTTCATCTCATCCTGGTTCATGCGCGGGAATCCTGAGCGGTTTGGTTTGACGCGCGCGGACCGAACAAAGCGGTGCCGATGCGCAGCAGGGTGCTGCCTTCGGCGACCGCCGCCTCCAGATCCTGTGACATGCCCATGGAGAGCACCGGCGCCTGCGGACAGATATTGTCCCGCAACTCGCGCAACTGGCGAAAGCCCTGGCGTTGCAGTTCGGGATCGTCGGTCGGGCGGGGCAGGCTCATCAGGCCCATGACCTGCAGCTGTGGCAGTGCAGCTACGGCCTGATACAGCGCGGCCAGTTGGTCGGGCTCGACGCCGGATTTGCTGGCCTCGCCGCTGATGTTGACTTGCAGGCAGATCTTCAGCGGTGGCGCAGATGGAGGGCGCTGTTCACTCAGGCGGCGCGCAATCTTCAGGCGGTCGACGCTGTGCACCCAGTCAAAGCGTTCCGCAATGGTGCGCGTTTTATTCGATTGAATAGGGCCGATGAAATGCCATTCACAGTCCTTGGGCAGGGCATCAATCTTGCCTTCAGCTTCCTGCAGATAATTCTCGCCGAATGCGCGTTGGCCGCTGTTGTAAGCAGCCATCAGCGCGTCTGCCGGCTGTGTTTTGCTGACCGCAAGCAGGCTGATCTCGGTGGGGTTTCTGTGACTGGCATCGCAGGCGCGTTCGATGCGTTCGCGCAATTGGCAAAGACGAGGCGTGATCTGGTTGCCAGTGTCGGCGTTTGCCGATAGCTTTGTGGAAGTCATTCAAGCTTTGGTGGGGAACAGCATGGATATTGCGCAGTTGTTGACGTTCGGCGTCAAGCAGGGGGCGTCGGACCTACATCTGTCGGCGGGCATGGAACCGATGATTCGCGTGGATGGTGACATGCGTCGCATCAACGTTCCGATCATGGAGCATAAAGAAGTTCACGACATGCTCTATGACATCATGAACGACAAGCAGCGCAAGGATTTTGACGAATTTCTGGAAACCGATTTTTCCTTTGAAATTCCTGGTGTTGCTCGTTTTCGTGTGAATGCGTTCAACCACAATCGTGGTGCCGGCGGGGTGTTTCGTACGATTCCGTCAAAAATTCTTACGCTGGAAGATCTCAATGCACCGAAGATCTTTCAGGACATCGCCAAAACGCCGCGCGGCATCGTGCTGGTGACCGGGCCGACCGGTTCCGGTAAATCGACCACGCTGGCGGCGATCGTCAACTACATCAACGAAAACGACTACGGCCATATCCTCACGGTTGAGGATCCGATCGAGTTCGTGCACCAATCCAAGCGCTGCCTGATCAACCAGCGTGAAGTTCACCGTGACACGTTGGGCTTCAACGAAGCGCTGCGTTCAGCGCTGCGTGAAGACCCGGACGTGATTCTGGTCGGCGAAATGCGTGACCTGGAAACGATCCGCCTCGCTCTTACCGCTGCTGAAACGGGGCACTTGGTGTTCGGGACCCTGCACACCAGCTCGGCGGCCAAGACCATCGACCGTATCGTCGATGTGTTCCCGGCCGCTGAGAAAGACATGATCCGCGCGATGCTGTCTGAATCGTTGCGCTCGGTCATTTCGCAGTCGCTGCTCAAGCGCAATGGTGGTGGGCGTATTGCTGCGCATGAAATCATGATTGGTACGCCGGCCATTCGAAATCTGATCCGCGAGAACAAGATCGCCCAGATGTATTCGGCGATCCAGACCGGGCAGCGTGATGGTATGCAGACCCTCGATCAGTGCCTCAAGGATCTGGTTCGCAAAGGCCAGATTACACGCGACGCGGCCAAGCAGAAGGCCATGAACCCCAACGACTTCTAGGCCACAGACGCGGAGAGGCCCATGGAACGCGATCAAGCGATACGTCTGGTGCAGCAGTTGCTGCGCCTGATGAAACAGAAAAATGCATCCGACCTGTTCATCACGTCGGGCTTTCCGCCGGCGATGAAAATCGACGGGCAGATGACCCCGATGATGGACAAGCCGCTCAACGCCGAGGCCTCGGCCATGATCGTTCGGGCGATCATGAATGACCGCCAGCTCAAGGAGTTTGAGGCGACCAACGAATGCAACTTCGCCATCAGTCCCGGCGATATCGGTCGCTTCCGTGTAAATGTCTTTGTTCAGCAGGGCGCAGCTGGTGCGGTCATGCGTACGATCGAGACTGAGATCCCCAAGTTCGACAATCTGGGACTGCCGCCGATATTGGCCGATCTGATTCTTGAAAAACGCGGCCTGCTGCTCATGGTGGGGGGCACCGGCTCGGGTAAGTCGACTTCTTTGGCTGGCATGATCGGGGTGCGTAATGAACGCACCAAAGGTCACATCATCACCATTGAGGACCCGGTTGAGTATGTGCACCCCCACCGCGGCTGTGTGGTGACCCAGCGCGAGGTCGGCGTAGATACCGATTCCTGGGAAGCCGCGCTCAAGAACACGCTGCGCCAGGCCCCGGACGTCATCCTGATCGGGGAAATCCGGGCGCGTGAAACCATGGAACATGCCATCAATTTTGCTGAAACCGGGCATTTGTGCCTGGCCACGCTGCACGCCAACAGCGCCAACCAGGCGCTGGATCGCATCATCAACTTTTTCCCTGAAGAAAAGCGCGAGCAGTTGCTCATGGACCTGTCGCTGAACCTCAAGGGCATTCTTGCCCAGCGTCTGCTGCGCAAAGACGGTGGAGGGCGCGTGCCGGCGGTTGAGGTGATGATCAACTCACCGCTGATTCAGGACCTGATCTTCAAGGGTGAGGTCGGGCAGATCAAAGATGTCATGAAACGTTCCGCAGATCAGGGCATGCAGACCTTCGATCAGGCGCTGTTTGAGTTGTTTGAATCCGGCCAGATTAACTACGAAGAAGCGATGCGCAATGCCGACTCGAAGAACGAGCTGCGCCTGCGCATCAAGCTGGAAAGCAAGCGCGCATCGACGGACCTGATGGACGACGAAAGCGTGCGCAAGATGACCATGCTGGAGGACGAGGAAGAGATCGCCGCGCGGCGTGCGCCTTCACGTCCGTTGGGGCAATAACGCCATGATGAAGCTCATTCCTTATCTGAAGCTGGCGGTTGAGAAAAACGCTTCGGACATCTTCTTCACCACCAGCTCACCGGCCATGCTCAAGGTCGACGGCAACATGTTTGCCATCGGCAAGCAGCTGATGACCAAGGATCTGATCAAAGAACTGGCCTACAGCATCATGACGCCGGACCAGCAGGCCACCTTTGAACAGAATCTGGAGATCGACCTGGCCACCGAAGCCGGCGGTTTGGGGCGTTTTCGCGTCAACATTTTCAACCAGCGAGGCAACGTGTCCATGGTGCTGCGCTATGTGCAGTCCAAGGTGCCGACCATTGACGAACTCGGTATGCCGGATGCGCTGCGGGATCTGATCATGCGTAAGCGTGGTCTGCTTCTCATGGTGGGCGCAACCGGTTCGGGCAAGTCGACCACCCTGGCGGCCATGTTGGACCACCGCAACGAAAGTGCCGGTGGGCATATCCTGACGATCGAAGATCCGATCGAATTTCTGCATCCCAACAAGAAGTCGATCGTTAACCAACGTGAAATCGGGCAGGACACGCACAGCTATGCGGCGGCGCTGAAGAGCTCATTGCGTGAAGCGCCTGACGTGATTCTGGTCGGTGAGATTCGCGACCGCGAAACCATGGAGGCGGCGATTCAGCTGGCCGGTACAGGTCACCTGTGTATCTCCACCCTGCACGCCAACAATGCGTATCAGACGCTGCAGCGCATCATCAATATGTTCCCTGAAGATCTGCGTGCACAGCTGTACATGGATTTGTCGATCAATCTGCGCGCGATTATTTCCCAGCGGCTGGTGCGCACGGTGGAAGGCAAGCGCTGTGCAGCCGTCGAGGTCATGATCAACACACCGTACATCGCTGAGCTGATTCTGCGTGGTGAGGTGGATGGCATCAAGGAAACCATGGCGGACAGTCAGGACCGGGCTATGCAGACCTTCGACGATGCATTGTTCGCCCTGTACAAGGAAGGGCGCATCAGCAAAGAAGAAGCGTTAGGCAATGCAGATTCGGCGGCAAACCTAGAGTCGCGAATCGCGTTCACTTGACTCGCATGGGCGACACGCAGACGAAAAAAAACCGCCGTATGGCGGTTTTTTTTTGGATGCTTTTGTTACGCCGCTTGTTCGGTATCCATGTCGTCGAATTCGGCCATATCGCTGAAATCGTCTTCGATGTCGTCGCCAGGCAGGCGGAAACCGGAGACCGACTCACGCATCTGCTCCGACAGGGTGGTCAGCTCACGCGTACGCGATGCCGTCAGGTCAGCCGAATCAGCCGTTTGGTTGGCGATGGTGCGCAGCTGGGTCATCGTTTCGTTCAGGCCGAAAGCAACCTTGGCCTGCTCGCTTGAGGTCCCGGCGATCTGTTGAATCAGTCGAGCCAGCTCGGATGCGAAGCTCTCGATACGCTCCAGCGCGCCACCTGCGGTCTGTGCCGACTTCGACCCGGCGACCACGTTGGCGGTTGAACGCTCCATCGAGATGATGGCTTCGTTGGTATCGGCCTGAATGGTTTTGACCAGGGCTTCAATCTGTTTGGTTGCCGAACTGGCACGTTCTGCCAGACGCTGGACTTCGTCTGCGACCACCGCGAAGCCTTTGCCCGATTCCCCGGCCATGGCGGCCTGGATCGATGCGTTCAGCGCCAGGGTGTTGGTCTGCTCGGAAATGTCGTTAATGAACTCGATGATGTTGCCGATTTCCTGCGAGGATTCACCCAGGCGCTTGATGCGCTTGGAGGTGTCCTGGATCTGCTCGCGCAGGGCTTCCATGCCGGTGATCGTTGAGCGCACCGTTTCACCACCCGAACGGGCCGTCTGCAGTGAGGTTTCAGCCTGCTGGGCGAGCTGTTCAGCCTCACGCGACATGTCCTGCATGCTCTCGGTCATGCGAGTAATCGACTCTGCCGCTGAACCGATCTGATCGTTCTGCGAGCGGCTTGCCTGGTTCAGCGAGGTTGCCGTGTCCAGGGTCGAGGATGCGGCGTCCGTCACCTGGCGTGCTGTGTTGTTAATCGTGCCGACCAGGGTGCGCAGGGTTTCGATGGTGAAGTTGATCGAGTCTGCGATTGCGCCGGTGAAGTCCTCGGTCACTGTCACTGAGGTGGTGAGGTCACCATCTGCCAGGTTGGAGATGTCATCCAGCAGGGTCAGAATGGCTTCCTGCTGTTTGCGCTCAGAGGTTTCTGCCGCAACCTGACGACGACGTACGTTGAACAGGAAGATGGCAACGAATAACAGCAGAGACAGTGCGGACAATCCGGCGAAGACGTAGATCAGGACCGGCTTGATCGGACGGTTCTGACGCAGCTGTGTGAGCGAATCTTCGACGTCGATGGCTGAGGCCAGCACTTCTGTGCCCAAGCGCGAAAGCAGGGCTGATGATTCCTGAACCTCGGCGATATCGGAGGCCACACCCTGGATGCCTGCAACCCCTTCATTGACACGGGTAAACAGGTTGCTCGATTGCTTGATCAGTTCAGCCGCACGCGCATCGCGGTTTGCCACGCTGTTGCGCAACTGGTTGTTGTTGCTGGCAAATGCCTGGGTGTCTTCGGCCAGACGCTCGGCGGTGATGTCAGCGCCACGGCCGGCACCGATCACGCGGCGTGCGCGGGTGCGCAGGCGCTCCAGCAGCAAGGCCTGCTCGGCAGCCAGGCTGATCACGTTACCGGGAGCGCGAATATCGACCAGGCGTTCAACCAGCTGCTCGGTGGCTTCGGCAATCTGAATCGCCGTGTCATCGATCTGATAGACGTATTGATCGGCGGTGAGGAAGGCGCTGCGACCATCAAGCATGGTGTTCACGCCGTCGTTCATCTCGGCCCAGGATTCCTCCAGGAAGTCGAGAGACTCATGCACGGCCTTCGGTGCGGGAGGCAGGTCGATCAACTCGTCGCCGTTGCGGATGAAGTCGATCGCATCGGTCAGGTTGGCCTGAGCGCCTTCAAGCAGGCGAAAGTCAGGCGTGATGCCGCGCGAGGCGTCGGCACCCAACTTGCCCAGATCGGTCGCCTGCTGCTGCGCAGAGCGCGCAAGATTGACGTATTCCTGGTCGTGACGGGCGGTTTCCTGGGTGTAAACGTATACCCCCAGAGTCGCGGCCAGAAAGACGACGGCCAGAATAAGCAGCAAAAACTCGCGTCGACTTCCTGCTGCGCCTTTCGCTTGTGCCATGGTTCCCCCCGAAGCAGATTGGCAGGTGCTTGACTGGCTAGTTCAGTAGCGCCTTGATCTTGGACAGAAGATCAGGCCCTTTGACTGGCTTGACCACGTAGTCGGCAGCGCCTTGACGCTTGGCCCACAGTTTGTCGGTTTCCTGACTCTTGCTTGAGCAGACGATGATCGGGACATCTTTGGTGTCCGGGTCACGGCTCAGCGTGCGCGTGGCTTGAAAACCGTTCATGCCGGGCATTACCACGTCCATGACGATGATGTCCGGGCGCTGGGCCTTGGACTTTGCGATGGCATCGTCCCCTGAACTGGCTTCGACCACTTGAAACCCTTCCGCCTCAAGAAATCCGCGCAACTTCATCAATTCCGTCGGCGAATCGTCGACGATAAGAACGCGTGCCATGTTCAAGTCTCTCCCTGCAGCGTGCGTTGTAAATTCAAAAAACTATACACCAAGCCGGCCTTGCCAGCCTTGGTGGATTTCACAGACTCCATCCGTGATGCGTCCGGCCAGTGCGCCATGCATCGATTGCCCCATCCATGGCGTATGCCGGCTTGCACTGTGCACGTTATCCGCTTGCATTGTCCAGGCTTGATTGGGGTCGATGAGCAGCCAGTCTTTGGTGTCCGGCTCTTCACCGATCACACGCCGTGGTGTCTGACTGGTGCTCTGCGCCAGACGTGCCGGGGGAAGCTTGTGCTCATGCACAAGTTTGACCAAGCCGGCGATGAAGCCGTCAATACCGTTGGCGCCCGCTTGGGTGTCGGCAAACGGGCCCAGCTTGGCGTCCTGCCCAAGCGGGCGGTGATCGCTACTGATCACGCCGATGGTGCCGTCGCGCACGCCGTCCACAAGTGCGCGCTGGTCGGTTTCATCTCGCAGCGGTGGGTTGAGGTGAAAGCGGGCGTCGTAATCCGCTATGGCCTGGTCGGTGTACAGCAGATTCCACAGGGAGACGCCGGCCGTAATCGGCAGACCCGCTGCCTGGGCTTGGCGCAAGCGTGTAACAGCACCCGCGCTGGACAGTCTGGTCAGGTGGACACGACAGCCGGTGTCTTCAACCAGCGCAACAATCATCGCAACAGCGAGGGTTTCACTGACGCCAGGGATGCCGCTGAGCCCAAGCCGGCTGGCCACCGCGCCATCGTGCGCGCAGCCGGCAAAGGTGGTGTTGAGCTGTGGTGTGAGATGGACACCAAGGTCGAGGTCGGCGGCGTAGCGCAGCGCTTGGCGTAGCAGGCCGACCTCAGGCATGGGGCCGTCTCCCTGGCCTACGGCATGGCAGCCGGCTTGTTGCAGGCTGGCCATATTGCTGAGTTGCGTGCCCTGCAGGCCCTGCGTCAAAGCGCCGATCAGATGCAGCTGGGCGCGCGGCTGCGCATCGTGGCCGACGCGCTGCATGATCCACTCCATGGCAGCCGGGTTGTCGACCAGAGGATCGGTATCCGGAGCCGCGCAAACGGCCCCGAAGCCGTTGGTCCAGGCGGCCTGCAATTCGTGCGAAATGGCGCTGGCCGCGCGTCCGGCGCGGGGCAGGTGTTGCCCGAGGTCATACATCGCCGGCATGAGCCACAGACCCTGGCCATCCATGGTGACGTCCGCCTGCGCGTGATCACTCAGGCGCAAGCCTTGTGCGTCAGCATCAACCGACACCGCTTGGGTGCCTGTATCGGCATGCGGGTTGAACCACTGAACATTGCTGATACGTGTGAGGCTCATCGGCGCGCTCCGGACTGGCCAAGAATCATGGACATGATGGCCATGCGGACGGCAACCCCGTGATTGACTTGCTGCAGGATCACCGATTGCGGGCCGTCGGCCACACGCGATTCGATTTCCACTCCGCGATTGATCGGGCCCGGATGCATGACCAGGGCGTCGGCCCTGGCCCCGGCCAAACGTGACTGGGTCAGCCCGTAGCGTTGGTAGAACTCGTCGGCGCTGGGTAGGAAGTGGCCGCTCATGCGCTCTTTTTGCAAGCGCAGCATGATGATGACGTCGGCCCCTTCGATCCCGCGGTCCATATCGGTCTCTGGCTGAGCACCAAGCTCGGCCAGACCACTCGGTAACAGCGTGCTCGGGCCGATGACGCGCAGATCGCGAACCCCGAGCGCGCGCAAGGCTCGGATTTCTGAACGGGCCACGCGGGAGTGCAGAATGTCGCCAACAATGGCCACTGACAGTGATGCGAAATCCGGCTTGTGGCGGCGAATGGTGAAGACATCCAGCAAGGCCTGGGTCGGGTGCGCATGGCGCCCGTCGCCTGCGTTGAGCACCGCGACACCCGGGCGAACCTGATTGGCTATAAATTGCGCGGCGCCGCTGGCGTGGTGACGCACGATGAACATATCGACATCCATCGCCTCGAGCGTCTTCAGCGTGTCCAGCAGGGTCTCACCTTTGCTGGTGGAGGAGGTCGCGACATCCATATTGAGCACGTCAGCGCTCAGACGCTTGCCTGCCAGCTCGAAGGCCGAGCGTGTGCGGGTGCTGGCCTCGAAGAACAGGTTGACGATAGTCCTGCCCTTGAGCTCCGCACTGGTTCGCGGGCCGCTGCCCGGGCTGCTGACGAAGCTCTCGGCGCGATCCAGGATGCTGTGTATGTTGTCCGCGCTCAAACCCTGCATGGTGAGCAGGTGGCGGAATTGACCGTGTTCGTCGATTTGCGGGTTCATGCCTGATCCAGCCACTGCTGAACAATAAGAGATGCGGCGGCGCTGTCGGTATCGCCGCGCTGGAGTTTTCTGGTTCTTTGGCCACCACGACGCGCCTCGACCAAAGCGGCGTCGGCTGCCGTCGAGGAGTAACGCTCGTCGATTTCACAGACTGGCAAATGGAAGCGCTCGCGCAGTTGGTGGCCGAAATGGCGTGCTTTGCGGGTCATGGGTTGTTTGCCGCCATCTTCGGTCAGAGGCACGCCGACCAGCAGAACCTGTGGTTGCCAGTCGTGCACAGCGGTTTCGATATCGCGCCAGCCATCATCGTTGTGGGGCGTTGCGATCCAGCCCAGGGCGCGGCTGGTGCCGGTGGTCTGATTGCCAATGGCCATGCCGATGCGCTTTTCGCCGAAGTCGAATCCCAGGGCAACCACGCTCACGCGTGCCCTGCGCCATGACTGAGGCTGGACGGGTCGATGCCGAGCAATCGGGTGGCCGCATCCCAGCGCATGTCACTGGCCGTGTCGAAAATGATCGACGGGCTGGCCTCGGTGTTGAGCCAGCTGTTTTCCATAATTTCACGTTCCAGCTGCCCGCTTTCCCAGCCAGCATAGCCCAGTGTGATGAGGAATTTGTCGGGGCCTTGGCCGGCGCCAATCGCCGCCAGAATGTCCCGCGATGTCGAGACCGCCAGCGTCGGGCTGACCAAAATGCTGGATTCCCATTGGCCCAGTGGGCTGTGCAGGACAAACCCACGCTCTGACTGCACCGGACCACCCCAGTAGACCGGCCCCTGGGTTTGTGCTGGGTTCAAACCGCTGCAGTCGATATCCAGATGCTCGAACATGCCGCCAACGGTCAGATCGGTGGGGCGGTTGATGATCAAGCCCAGGGCGCCGTCATCGCCGTGTTCACATAACAAGCTGACCGAGCGTTCAAAATTGCTGTCCGCCAAGCTGGGCATGGCGATAAGGAACTGATTGCGCAACGATTCCTCGGGCATGGCTACAGTATCCGTGTTTGCAGGGTCTGGCCGCAAGCGGGCTTCTGGCAAGTTCATGTCGGCTCGTCACTCGGAGCCCGCGGCAGCGGGCTCATGGCCGCGAGTATGCGCATCGCCAGCCAGCCGGTGCACAGCCCGAACAGCAAGGCCGCGCTGCTCAGTACAGGTAGCAATTTGAGCAGTCCTTCATGCGGCACAAACAAGGCGTAGGCGACCAGGAATTGGCCGAGCATGTGCGCACACGCTGACGGCATGGCGTAGCCATATGCGCTGAATAGCGGCAGGCGCTGCTGTACCAGATGAACCAGACCCAGCGCGGTCAGACTGGCACATGCGCCGGACAGACTCAGTATGAAGGTTGGGGTCAGGAAGGTACCCAGCAGCAGTGCGCTGACCAGCACGCGCAAAACCACAACCCAGGCGGCCAGTGCCCAGCCATGGCGTAACAGCACCACAAGAGTGACGACATTGGCCAAGCCGGGTTTGATGCCAGGGATGGGCGAGGGCAGGCCGGCTTCAAGAATATGAATCACGATAGCCAGCGCCGCGTAGCCGGCAACCAGCCCGTCGAAGCGAGAGTCAGTAGCTGATTGCATCGAACTCACGCTCGCCGCCGCTCAAAACCAGGCTGATGCGATTGGGCACACAGGCGGCGACCGCGCCGGCACTGCGGTGCCAGCCTGAACGCACGCAGATCTGGTGCCGGCACGGTGATGATACGAAGCGGACGCCGCCATCGACCACCTCCAGCACGCTATCGCCTAACGGGCCATGGATATGCACCTGAGTATTCTCATCCAGGTTTAGGTTCAGGCGTTGCTGTGGTCCGGTCAGCACAGCCTGGGTGGCGGGTTTGGGCGGCGTCCAGTACACCCGGAACAAGGCTCCGACCGCGACCAGCAGCAGCAACAGCAGTATGCGGTCTGCGTGGGTCACTGGCTCGCCAGATCCGGAATTCGGGCGCGCATGGCATCACTGGCGTGAAGGCGGCCGTTGGCGTCGACCAGCAGCCAGCTGTCCACGCCCATCTGTTGCATCACGCTGGCAGCATCCTGTGCGCCGGCCACAAACAGGGCTGTTGCCGCGGCGTCGGCGCGTTCCGCACTGCTGTGCAGGACGGTGGCCGATTGGCTGCCCATGGCGGGTAAGCCGGTGCGTGGATCAAGAATGTGGTGGTAACGCACCCCGTTATCGATAAAGAAGCGCTCGTAGTCGCCGGAGGTGAAGATGGCTTCGCCGTCGTGAACTTGGAGTGAAGCCAGCATGGTGCGCCCGTCCACCGGGCGTGGGTGCCGGATGCCGATACGCCATGCCCGTTGTGCGCGTCGACCGATTACTTTGATATCGCCACCTGCGTTGATGATGGCGTTGTGGATGCCGGCAGCCTGAAGCAAGGCAATGACCTCATCGACCGCGCGTCCTTTGGCCGAGGCTCCGAAATCGAAGCGCGCGGGCACCTGATCCACCACCACCGTCTGTGGGTCGATGTGGCTGTCGCATAGGCTGCTGCGTTGCTGTAGCGCGGCGTTGAGTTGATCCGCTGGCGGTGGCGTGGTTCGGAAGTGGTCCTCGTCATCGAAGCCCCACAACCGAACCAGGTCGCCGACGCCCGGGTCGAAGCGGCCGCCGCTGTCCAGGCACAGCTGACGTGCTGCTGCGAATCCAGCCTGAAGTGTGGATGGCAGAGGCGCGCTCGTTTGAGTTTGGAGTGTCTTATTGAGCTGCGCCAGATCGCCGTCGCCGAGCACCGACCAGCGCGTCTCAAGGTCGGTCAGTGCCGCTTGCGCCTGATTCATCACTGCGGGTTCGATGTGGCCAGCGACTGAAATCTGAATCAGCGTGCCGAGTGCGAACAGTTCGCGGTGCACAACGTCATTGTGAACCGGCTCCGGACGTTGCTGCCAAACGCCCCACGCCAGAACTGCGCACAGGGCCAGCCCGATGATTGTTTGCTTCATGCGCGCGAAGCGCTGTCGAGATCAGCCTCAAGCGCATCAAACAAGCGTGCACTGATATTGCTGCCGTACTGCTTGTCCAACTCACGTACGCAGGTTGGGCTGGTGACATTAACCTCGGTCAGGTGATCGCCGATCACATCCAGGCCAACAAACAACAAGCCGCGCGCACGAAGATCAGGGCCCAGCGTTTCGGCGATCTCGCGATCACGGGGCGACAACTCACGGCCAACGCCACGCCCGCCGGCAGCGAGATTGCCGCGTGATTCGCCCTCGGCCGGAATGCGCGCCAGAGCGTAGGGCCAGGGTTCTCCGTTGATGACCAGTATGCGCTTGTCACCTTCACGGATGGCCGGCAGATATTTTTGAATCATCGCGTAGCGCTGCCCATGGTGAGTCAGCGTTTCCAGCACCACGCCCAGATTGGGGTCGTCACTGCGCAGGCGAAAAATGGAGGCCCCGCCCATGCCATCCAGTGGCTTGATGACCGTGTCGTCGTGTTCGGCAACGAAGGCTCTCAAGCGCCCCATGTCGCGATCCACCCGGGTGGGTGCGGTGAACTGCGGATAACGTGCCAGGGCCAGTTTTTCGTTGAAATCGCGTAGCGCACCCGGGTCGTTGACCACCCGTGCCCCAGCCCGTTGAGCCACGTCGAGAATTTGCGTGGCGTAGAGGAATTCCTGATCGAAGGGTGGATCCTTGCGCATCAGGATGACATCAAGTTCGTCCAGCCATATCGATTGGCGGTCTTCCAGGCTGTACCAGTCATCCAGCGAGTCGCGCACGCGCAGTGGGCGCGATGAGCCGCCGGCTCGACCCCCATCAAGAAACAGATCGGCCATTTCCAGATAGTGCAGCTCGTAACCGCGAGCCTGGGCCTCAAGCAGCAATGCAAGGCTGGTGTCCTTGGCCGGTTTGATCGCGCTGATCGGGTCCATGACGATGCCAAGGCGGCGCAAGCGGGAGGTGTTTTCGACGTTCATCGGCGGTCGCTTCTGGGCGTGTGATGGAACATGGCCGCGCATTCTACCGGGACACCGCTTGGCGCACAGAAAACCCGGCGCTGCGGCGGCAGCGACAGAGCGTTGCCGCCTGTGCTAAAACAGGCAATCTGGAATTGCGATTGCGCCTTTGTTTGAAGCCCATCGGCGTACACGGAAGAGTTAAGGGGGAGCTTCGGTGGCAGACAGTCAAGTGGACGATTTGGCGGGTGTACGCGTGATGGTGGTGGACGATTCCAAAACCATCAGAAAGACAGCCGAAAGCCTGCTGTCCCGGGCCGGGTGTGAGGTGTCTGCGGCGACCGATGGGTATGAGGCCCTGGCCAAGATTGCCGAGCTCAAACCGGATCTTATTTTCGTCGACATCATGATGCCGCGTCTGGATGGTTATCAGACATGCGCGCTGATCAAGGGCAATCCGCGCTTTGCCAAAACGCCGGTGATCATGCTGTCTTCCAAGGATGGGCTCTTTGACCGGGCGCGCGGGCGCATCGTCGGCTCGGATCACTATCTGACCAAGCCCTTCACGCGCGATGAACTGATCGCTGCGGTCGAGTCACATAAACCCAGTCGCGCGGGATAGCGTCATGCTCAGTTCCGACGTTCAAGAACTCCGGGCGCTGGCTGATCAACCGTTCCGCCTCCTGGTTGAGCTGGATCAGCGTTTACAAACACGCTTTACCGACGTGGGCGGCACGGATGCCAGCGATGCCTGGGTCGGGTTGGGGTTTCGGCTGGGTGAGTTTTCCCTGCTTGCACCGCAGCGTGAAATTCGTGAAGTGATTACCGTGCCCGCCTATTCGCGTGTGCCGAATGCCAAATCCTGGCTGTTGGGTATCGCGAACGTGCGCGGCAGTTTGTTGCCGCTGATTGATCTGCGCCAGCTGCTCGACGGCGAGCCCAGCGTGGTTTCGCGTAGCAGCCGTTTCATGGTGCTCAATTCCGAGGAAATTCCGGCCGGTTTTCTGGTTGACAGCGTCAGCGGCTACCGGCGATTTGCCAGTCATGAACAGCGTAACGACCTGGTAACCAAGCAATCGGCCAACTGGCAGGAATTCCTGCTGGGCAGTTTCGTGCGCGATCAGCAGGCGTATCTGGTGTTCAGCTTCATGAAGCTGGCTTTGGCTGATGTGTTCCAGAACGCGAGCGCGTGAGTAGGGGGTGGGTATGAATGTGAAAGGACCCCAAAGCGACGTCAATCGGGGGCTGTTCTGGGTTCAAGGAGATCTGGGACAAGGCCTTCAGCGGGCGCGCGGTCTGATAGAGAGCTATCTGGAAGATGGCCCGGAGCATGTTGCGCTGCTCGAACAATGTGTCAGCGAGCTGCGTCAGATCGCCAACATTGCTTCCGTCATTCAGTGCTACAGCGTGTATCTGCTCGCCAGCGAAATGGTCGAGACGGTGCAATTCGCCATCAACACGCCGGTCGAGGATGGCGAGGCTAACTTTGCCGCGCTGGTGGCGGCGACGTTGCAGGTCTCCGATTACATCGAGTTGCTGGCTCACGGCGAAACCGACCACCCCCTGGTGTTTGCGCCGAATATCAATGATCTGAGGGTTGCACGCGGTGCTCAGGGCCAATCAAGGGCCGTACTGTTCAGCCGTTTCATGGATGTACGTGGTGTGGCGGTATTGCCGCCGGATGATCCCGCCCGTCGCAAACCCGGCATGTCTCAGGCGCTGGCGCGCAAGACTGCGCCGGTGATGCAGAAGGCCGTGCTCGGTGTGATCCGCGATGTGCAGCGGGAAAAGTCCTTGCAGGTTCTGGGCAAGGCAGCCGGGCAGCTGGCCAGTGTGGCGCGCGACTCGCAGGTTTACCTGTGCTGGCAGGGCGTGACGCTGATGTGCGAAGTGTTGGCCACAGAACCCGAGCTGGCCAACCCGGACGTCCACAAGTTAATTTCCAAGGCCGGGCAATGCGCCAAAGCCTTGGCGGCCAATGGTGAGGATGCCATTGCCAAAGCGGCAGGCCGGCTGGGTGCGCAATGTATGCATCTGGGCACTCTGGCCGAAGAGCCGAATCTCATTGTTGAGCGGATTCGAGAGGAATTCGCACTGGGTGGCGCGGATGTGACCTACACCCGGTTGCAGGCTTTGCGGGAGCGCTTGTCGCAGCCCAGCATTGACTCGCTGCAAACGGTGACGCGCGAGATTCGCCACAACCTCAGTGACATCAAAGACAGCATTGACCTGGCCTTGCGCTCGCAAACCCTGGGTGATGTCAGCGAAAGTCTGGTCGGGCGTTTGGAGTCCGTTTCATCGACCTTGATGGTTCTGGGGCTGGATGCGCTCGGCCAGCTGGCCCGTTCACAAGCTGAAACCGTCGCGGCGCTGCAAGGCAGCAATGACGAGGCAGCCTGGCTGGATGTGGCTGAAACCCTGATCCGCATCGAACAGGGCCTGGAGGCGGAATTGATGCCGCCTGGGCGTGACACGCTGGTGGACGAAAGCGCTCACCAGGACTTGCGTGAGGGTGTCAGCGCCGTGTTGCGCGAATCACTGGTCAACATCAGTCGTATCAAGAGCGAACTGGATCAGTACATCGCGCGTGGACAGGAGTCCTCGTTGGCCAGTGCCCGAGACATGCTAGTTGAAATGGCCTCCGGTTTCGAGTTGATCGGTAGCGACCATCCGACCCGCGTGATCCGCAGCATTCAAAGCCTGCTGGTGGCCGAGCGTGTTGCGCCGGCGCGCCAACGTGGCGTGCTGGCTGACCGTCTCGCGGACGTGATTGCCGGCGTGGAGTACTACCTTGAGGCGCTCAAGGAAAAGCAACCCAATGCCGAGCATTTGCTGGATGAGGTTGAAGGTTATCTGAGCGCCTTCGAGGACACCCTTAACCAGGGTGTGGCGGCTGAGCCGATTGAGGAAGTCAGCGCGGCACCGGTTGCACAGGATATTGATCCTGAATTCCGCGAAATCTTCATTGAAGAATCGCGTGAGGTGATGGCCGAGCTGGATGCCGCCATGCCACGCTGGGCACAAAATCCGTCTGATCCTGATGTGCTTGCCACCGTGCGCCGTGCGTTCCATACCCTCAAGGGCAGTGGCCGCATGGTTGGGGCCAGTGAGATCGGTGAATTTGCCTGGTCGATTGAGGACATGCTCAATCGTTGTCTGGACGGAGCCTTGCCGCTGAGCGGCGAGATTTCCAGCCTGATCAGCGACGCCGTGGGCTTGTTGCCGGAAATCGTGCGGCGTTTCGCCGAAGGCGAATCAGCACTGGAACTGGTTCAGCCGATGCAGCAAAAAGCACGCGCGGCGCTGGGTGAAACCAGTGACGACGATGCTGCAGAGGTCATGGCGATCTTCAAGGACGATGCGGCCGGTGAGCTTCAGATGCTCGCAGCGCGCGCACATGACAATGCCGAGGTGGTTGCGGATCAGGATCTGGAGCGCGCCTTGCATACCCTGCGTGGTGGCGCTGCGACCGCCGGCGTGGATGCGCTGGCACAGCTCGCCGAAACTGCCGAACGGTTGGTTCAGGGCCTCAGAGCGTGCAATCAGCCCATGCCTGCAGACCTGCTGGAGCGCGTTTGTGGGCGCATGAGCACGCAGCTGGACGCGGCGACGTCAGGCGCTGTGATTGAGCGTGATGAAGCGCTGGAAGCTGAACTGACTGAACGTTTGGCTGGCTTGCAGGCCGACCGTGGTGGCGTTGATCTTGAATTGGCTTCGATCTTCGCCGAAGAGGCGGCCGAGCTGCTTGGTCAGGCCGAAGCTGAGTTGAAAAACTGGACGACGCAGCCGGACTCCGCTACGACGCAGCACAATCTGCAACGCATTTTCCACACCATCAAAGGCAGTGCCCGCACCGCGGGTGGTATGGGTCTGGGCCAAGTCGGTGAGGCGCTGGATGCCTTGATGAAGAGCGTCATCGACGGTCAGCTCACGCAGCTTGATCAGGCTCTGTTCGATCGGATTGGTCGTTGCGTGCTCGCAACCTACGACTTGCTGGATGAATTCCGCGAAGGGCGCGATGCCGATCCGTCGGTGGCCCTGGCGGCTTTGTCCGGGGCTGGGCCTGAGCCTGAGTTTGAGCTTGTGCTGGCCGATGACGAGGCTGATGCCGCGCTCACGTTGAGCGCGCAGGAACCGCCGGCTGCAATGGATCTCGAGCTTGATTCCGGCACTCCGGATTTGCTGCTTGACGAGGCCCCGGCGCACAGCGTGCCACCGGACTCCGGCTCATCAAGCCCGGTTGATAGCGCCGCGGACGAGGATGACTACTCTGTGGTCGAGGACGTGTGGCCGGCCGATGCAGAGATACTCGATATGTTTCAGGCGGAAGCCCAGGAACTGCTTGAGTCGATGGATCGGCACTTCTCCGATTGGGAGGCCGACACACAGGCGCGCGAACCGCTTCGCGAGTTGCAGCGGCAGTTGCACACCTTTAAAGGTGGCGCACGTATGGCCGGGCTCAACAGCATGGGGGCGGTTGCGCATCAGATGGAAAGCATGTTTGCCCGCATCGAGCAGGGCGAGCAGGCGGATTCGCAAACCTTTGGTCGCCTGCATCAGGCTATTGACGGTCTGCATCAGCTGATTGACGAGGTTAAACAAGGCCGCCAACCGCTGGGTGCACGTGAGTTGCTGGATGACCTGCTCAGCGAGGCATCGTCCAGCCAGGCGGAGTTCGAGTCGGTTGATGTGCAAGCCGCATCGCAGGCTCCAACTGAGACCGAAAGCGGGGCCGAAAGTCCGTTTGTCATGCCGCCGCGCGCGGACAGTGCAAGCGATAGCGTGACCTTCTCGACCGTGGATTTCGGTGCCGAGGCGCCGGCAGGTGCGGATCAGGAGATGGTCGAAATCTTCCTGCCTGAAGCGCAGGAATTGATGGAAGCCTTCGATGCTGCCCGCGGTCGTTGGGCCGAGCAACCCCAGGATGGGGATGCTTTGGCGGAAATACTGCGCGTTTTGCACACCTTGAAGGGTGGTGCGCGCATGGCTGGCCTGGCGCGTCTGGGCGACGATGTTCATGATCTTGAGTCAGAGCTGGAGGCGGTCAGTCGTGAGGGTCAAAGTGCCACCCCGGCACTGCTAGAGCGGCTGCAAGGCTCCTCCGACACTTTCCATCAGCATATGGCGCAGGCTGCTGCAGGCCATGCAAGTCCTGCCGAAAGTGGCGATGCGCCGTCACCGCATCCGGTGCTGGAATTGCCGGGAGACTACGATTACCGCAGTGATGCGCTGGATGATATTCAGCCGCGAGCGTGGTCGCGTGAACTGCAGTGGGAAGCCCCGCAGGATGAGCGCCTGGCTGCGATCCGCCGGGAGACTGCACGCGTCAGCGTGGAGCAGCTCGACAGCATGCTCAACGAAGCCGGCGAGATCAGTATTTACCGCTCGCGTCTGGAGCGCCAGGTGTCAGCCTTCTCCGGTCAGCTGCGTGAGGTCGAGCAGACCATTGCACGTATTCGTGATCAGCTGCGCATGCTGGAATCGGAAACGGACGCGCAGATTCAATCGCGGACCCAGGGTTTGCAGTCGGAAGAGGGCGAGAGTGACCGCTACGGCGAAGAGTTCGATCCGCTGGAGATGGACCGTTACTCGCGCATGCAGGAGTTGACCCGCGCCTTGTCCGAGTCGGTGACTGACTTGTTCAGTCTGCATGCCACCATGACCGACGTGGTCAGCGAAACCGACACCTTGCTGCTGCAGCAGGGGCGGGTGAATACCTCGGTTCAGCAAGGCCTGATGGGTACGCTGATGGTGCCATTCTCACGCCAGGTCCAGCGCTTGCAGCGTGTGGCCCGCCAAACCGCTGGTGAGCACGGCAAACAGGTGGAGTTGCAGCTTCAGGGCATCGAGGCGGAGATGGACCGCAATGTGCTTGAGCGCATGACGCCAGTGATTGAGCACGTGGTGCGCAACTGCGTCATTCATGGGATCGAGACACCTGATGTGCGCAGCGCTGCCGGCAAGGCGCCGGTCGGTCGTATGTCGATCAGCCTGACGCGCGATGGCTCAAAGCTGGCTATCGAAATCCGCGATGATGGTGCGGGTCTGGATTTTTCCCGCATTCGTGAAAAGGCCATTGAGCGTGGGTTGATGGGCGGGGATGCCGAGCTGAGTGAAGCGGAGCTTGCCCAGTTCATTTTCCAGCCGGGCTTTTCGACCGCGCAGACCCTGACCCAGGATGCCGGTCGCGGTGTGGGTATGGACGTGGTCTCTTCAGAGGTGAAGCAGCTGGGCGGTACCTTGGAGCTGGACTCCAAGACCGGTCACGGTGCCCGTTTTGTGATTCGTCTGCCGTTGTCACTGGCGATCTCGCAGGCCCTGCTGGTTCAGGTGGCCGATGAGGTTTACGCCGCACCGCTGTCGACCATCGAAGGTATCGCGCGTATTCCGCGTGATGATCTGGCGGCGTACATGGACGACGACCAGCGCTTTGCCTACGGTGATCAGGAGTACCGCGTGCGGTACCTGGGTCAGTTGCTGGGCTTGGATGCTGCGCCGGCCGATGAACGCGATCACGTTCCGGTGATACTGGTCCACAGTGGCGAGGGCATGGGTATCTCCGAGCGTCGTGTCGCTATTGTGGTCGATCAATTGCTCGGCAGTCGTGAGTTGGTCACCAAGACGGCTGGCCCGCAGGTCAGTACGGTGGTTGGTGTGACTGGCGCCACGATTCAGGCAGACGGCCGAGTGGTGCTGATTCTGGATGTGGTGGCACTGGTTCAGGATCGCCTGTTCAAGACCTTGCAAGCCGGCGGTGATGCCGAAGGTGCACAGGGCGCGGCGCAGCGTGTGCCGCTGGTCATGGTGATTGATGATTCCATCACCATGCGACGTGTTGCTGAACGCCTGCTCACGCGTAATGGTTACCGTGTGGCCACCGCGAAAGACGGTATGGACGGGATCGCCCAGCTGCAGGCCGAAAGCCCGGATGCGGTGTTGCTGGATATCGAGATGCCCAAGGTCGACGGTTTTGAAGTGGCGACCTTTATTCGCAACAACGAGCGCTTGGCTGATCTGCCGATCATCATGATCACCTCGCGCAGTGGGGATAAGCACCGCGAGCGGGCCGAGGCCATTGGCGTCAACCGCTATCTGATCAAGCCGTACCAGGAACAGCAGCTCATCAGTGAGTTGCGCGACGTGATGACGGAGGCATAAGCATGTCTGACAAACTGCCCAGTCACGTTTACGGCGTGATTATCGACATCGAAGGCGAGACTTTGATCTTGCCCAACTCAGCCGTGCTGGATGTGTTTGGTCATGATGTGATTTCGCATCGCAGCGACGGGCCATCGTGGTTGCTGGGGCAGATGCGCCTGCAGATCGACGACGTGCCTGTGATCAGTCTGGAAGGTATGCTTGGTCAGCCGATACCGGCTATCGAGCGCAAAACGCGCGTGGTCGTGCTCAAGGCGCCGTCACACAATGCCAGTGTGGCGTTGCTGGCACGGTCTTACCCTTTGATCGTGACGCTGAACGAGATTGCCCTGCAGCCTGCGCCGCTGGAGGCTGACAACGAGGCCATGAACAAGCTCATGCTCACAGCCGTGCAAGTGGCTAACCGACGGGCCTTGGTGCCCGATTTGGATGCACTGGTTGCACTGTCTTCGCGCTTTGTTGAAGCATGATGGAACAATCTGTGTGATCGCTTCGTGATCACACAATGATCTGCACAGATGCAGGTCACGCAATAGTGTGCGGGCGCAAGTGCGGGATGATTGTCATTTGCACAGAAACAACAATCTGAGATACTCCCGAGCGAGTAGGCAAGATTCGGGCCACACGTCTGACACCTATTACATTATTCCTCCAGATTGGCAATGGATTGATGATCATGAAGAAAGTTATTGGTTTGGCTGTCCTGGCGTTGGCAATTAGCGCATGTGACGACAGTGATTCGTCCTCCTCGGCGGCTTCGCCGAGCCCGACTCCTACGGCAACACCGGGCACCTCGCCTTCACCTTCGCCGTCCCCTGATCCGAGTGCGACGCCCACGCCGACCCCCACGCCTACCGACTATGGTGAGAAGGGTGCGTGTCTGGTGCCGGTGAGCCCCACTGCGACCACGGCAGTTGCCACGGGTATGGGTTGCCTCAACTGTAGTGTGAGTGAACCAGGCGCGGTGACAACCCTGAATCAGGATGACGCGGCAACCATGTCTGCGTTCCTCTCTTTGCTTCCGGTTGGTGGGCAGAGTGATGTATCCCTGCGGGTCAATCTGGCGCTTGAGCAAGACCCCAACGTCATTCCCATGACTGAGGAAGAGCTGGATGATGAAGGCAATGTCGTGACGCCTTCCGTGCCGCTTGGCCCGGCACCGAATACCCCAGGATTCGTTGTTTCCTTCCCGGACCCGTCCATCATCGCTGCGGGCATTTTGCCGGAGCTGCTGATCGAAACCCTGAAAGGTGATGAAGTCGTTGAGAACGCGGCCTTCGGCTTCGGCTTTGGCGATGGCTTTGCGTTGGGTTCGGTTCTGCAGGAGATCAACAACGCAGAAGTGTATCTTCCTGTCCAGGCTACCCAGCCTTATGACGCGATTCGTTTGAGCCTGACCGGCACGGTGTTGAACCTGTTGATTGACGTCAATGTCCACGACGCTTGCATCAACGGTGTCGGCGGTAGCATATCCGGGGATTTCTAAAGCCGGGTAGCTGCACCCGATCCCCGCTGGGGTCGGTTACATAAAAATAATAAGAGACCCGCGCCTGAAAAGCCGCGGGTCTTTTCTTGTCAGACAAGAGCTGGAATGAACAAAACACTATCGGGCAAGGTGATCCTGGTCACCGGCAGCACCGGAGGCATTGGGCGTGTCACTTGCGAGCATTTGCTCAGCCAGGGCGCGCAGTTGTATGTCACCGACTTTGATGCTCAGGCGGTTGATGAGCTGTGCAAGGTGCTCCACGGCGCAGTGGCAGGCAGCGCCGCCGACATGTGCGATCCGCAAAGCGTGGCCGCCATGTTTGCGGACCTGCGCGCACGTTACGGCCGGCTGGACGGCGCCTTCAATAACGCAGGCCGTGGCAGTGGCGAGATTCCGCTGGTGGAGATGGATCTGGCCGAGTGGCAGCGTGTGATCAACATCAACCTGACCGGCACGTTCCTGTGCGTGCAGCAGGAAATTGAGCTGATGCTGGAAAGTGGTGGTGGCTCGATCGTCAACAACAGCTCGATCCTGGGCCTGCGTGCCGGTGCGAACCCGGCCTACACCGCCGCCAAGCACGGGGTCTGCGGACTGACCAAATCAGCCGCGCTGGTCTACGCCGATCGCCATGTCCGGGTCAACGCAGTGTGCCCGGGGCTGATCGAAGCGGGCATGGGCCTGAAGGTGATGGCGCGGCCGCAGGACAAGGTCGAGCGCTATGTCGCACGTCATCCGATGGCACGGGCCGGGCAGGCCCAGGAAGTGGCTGAAGCGGTGAGCTGGTTGCTGTCCGAGCAGTCCAGCTATACCACCGGCCATTTGCTGCCAATCGACGGTGGCTACACCTGCGCCTGAGTGTTGTAGCCCAGCTTCAGAGCGAGCTGACGCACCTCTGAGCTGAGGCGTCGGCCATCTGGCCGCCAGTCGGCAAGGCCGTCAAGCGGGGGATCACGGCGCAGCTCCTGGGTCAGTTGCGGCGTGTGCATGACATCCGCTTCCATGCCGCCCACGGCGGCCTCGCAGCCGGGGCTCAGAAACCCCGAAGCGACCGCGGCGGGGGACGGCGAGGGTGACTGTGCAGGCCAACCCAGATCGGACCACAGTCGGTCACGCTGTGTGGCCAAGGCCGTCAGCAGATCTTCCAGGCGCAGGCGTTGGTAGCGCGCGTGGTCGGCACCGAACTGATCGATCAGATTGCGATGGATGCGGTACCAGGCAATCTGAGGGTCGATCACGCCGCTGGGGTTGTCGCAGAAATCGCGCCATTCCGGGGCCACGAAGTAGTCCTGACTCAGACTGTGCGTGATGTCGCGGCAGTGTGTCAGCGGATGACGCACCAGGTGGAGCAGCTGAAACGCCTGGAACTGGCTCAGCGCATGCATGTAGTTGGGGCGCCAGCCCAGATTCAGATCGGGAATGACCAGCCGCTTGGGGCTGACAAGCTGGCGCAGTTCTTCCAGCACGCTCAGGCTTGATCGGTCGGAGCGACGCCACAGCCAGTCCCTGGCGTGGGCAATGTCGGTGGTGCTTTCGCGCCCCCGCTGCAGCACCGCCACGGCGCGAAGCAGACCATGGCCAATATCGTCCTGGCTGCGCTCGGCCATGAGCAGCCAGGCGCCCACGCTGTCGGCCATGCACAGATTGAGTTCCGGCAGCAGCAATGCATCCTCGTGCTGGGCCAGCAGGGCGGCAACGCGGCCCACGCTGCTGTTGCGCAGCCCTGCCACAACTAAAATCGGCGACGCGCTCATGGGCGATGGCCCAGATACACTTCCAGCCCGCCGCGCGGGTTGTCCTCGTAGCGCCATTCGGCGTTGCGCTCCACCGCCAGGCGCGGACCGAACACATTGGACGTGGCCACAAACAGACCATGAGGTGAGCTGGCGAAGTTGCGTATGCCCCAGTTGTACTTGTTGCCGAAACCCGAGCGCGTGACCGGTTCGAAATGCACGCCGTCGGCGGTTCGCCACAGGTCGCAGCCGCCGTACAGGCGATTGAGCTCTTCCACGCCGAGTCGACGCAGCAGGGTCAGCACATCGCCGGGCCAGGCATGGCGCGGAAAGTAGGGCAGCATGTTGATCCAGCAATAGGTGCCGATGTACAGGTGACCAGCGTGTTCGACCATGCGCCAGATGTATCCGCCGAACAGATTGTCGAAGCCCGGCGCGTAGCCCGACAGGGGGTAGCGCAGACCATCCGGTGTCAGGCGCGAATGACCGACCAGCAGATCCCAGCTGTCATCCGGCCAGATGCGCAACAGCTCGGCTGCGGCCGGCCCGATCTGATAGCGCCGGTGGTAGCCGCCGTTGACGATGGCTGTGCCGATGTAAAGCGCCCCTTTGAAGGCGCACATCGACAGGCACAGCTCATTGTGTTTACCACGCCACGCGCCATGGCTGAGCACGCGTTTCCAGCGATACGGCAGGGTGTCGGAGTCGCCCTGCGTGCGCCACACCTCCATGCCACGATCCGGATTGACGGTGCCGGCGTAGAGCTGGCCGTTGAAGGTGGCCATCTCGAACACCGTGGTGTTCGACGGGTCGCCGAAACCATCGGCGCTGGCCGGCTCCCAGATCGCATTCTGCACGTCGGCGGAGGCGTAGATGGTCGATTCGCTGCCGATGCATTCCTGAGCCTGTCCGTCACCGGTGTTGGAGCCCGTTGGGGTGGTGTGGACGCGGCCGCGAAAGGGTTGCAGGGTGCGAAATGAACGCACGGATTCATCCCAGGGCGGGCGCGGCACGGCGATGAAATCGCGTCCGTTCTCGCAGCGCAGGATGTCGGGCGGGTCGGTGCTGATCGGTGACCAGGTCGAGACGTAGAGGCAGGGTTTGCTGTCGGATGCGCCCTGAAACACCACCATGCCGCGCAGCCCGACATAACGCGGTACCCGGCCACCTTGCTTGCCCTCAACCCAGGGTGCTTTGAACATCAGGGTCCAGGCTTGGGTGGCCGGGTCGTAGCACCAGATTTCGGCGCGTCGGTCGATGGCCTCGCGCTCGTCCGGACTCTCCACCGGCCACGGTCGCCAGTCCGGGCGTGGCTTGTTGAGTTTGAGCATGGTGAAGGTTGCCCGCGTGGTGCCGATATACAGGCGCCCTTCAAACCAGGCGATGCTGTGTGCGTAGCCGTTGTGTCCGTCGCCGAAACCGCTTTCGCAAATCAGGCGAAAATCTTCACCGCGCAGCCCGAGATGATCCTGATCGGGCTTGCCTTTGGCTACGGCAGCCACGACCACAACTCCACCCGCACAAAGCGCATCAGGGCGCGCGAGAAGGCGATGATGGCCGGGCCGGTTTCGGCCTCGATCTTGGCCTGGCCGCTCATGTCCACGCGCAGGTCGCTGTCGGCGTTGCTGACCTCGATCAGGACCCGCACGATGCGCCCGTTCTCACCGGCCTCGGCCGACGGGGCAATGGCTTTGACCGTGCCCGCATATGGCTGATCCGGACGCATCCAGGACTTGAGCGTGGCCGTGGCGCCTAGACGGGCGTGGCTGGCGGCAAACTCCGGTATGTGCAGCTCGGCGTCGAGTTTGCGGTTGTTTTCGATGGTGGCCAGGCGTTCGCCCGGCTCCAGATAGCGACCGATTGAAAAGCGCAGGTCCGGGGCAACCACCTGGCCGCTGATGGGTGCGTGGATGCGGGTGCGGGCGAGCTGCTCGCGGGCGTATTCCAGGGCCGACTGCTCGGCTTCAAGCTGAGCCTGCAGGGCCTGTATGTCTTCCTCGCGGGTGTCGCTTTCGATCAGCTCCAGCTGCCGCTGGGCTTCGGCCAGCTCTTCGACGCGCACATCGGCGTTGGCGCTGGCGCGGTCGCGTTCCTGGCTGGTGATGGCTTTGCGACGGTGCGCGTTGCCTGCACGTTCGGCTTCAATCTGGGCCGCTTCAAGACGGGTTTTGGCGGTCCGCACCTGTTGCCGTGCCAGTTCCAGTTCTTCACCGGTAGCACCGTTGCGAGCCTTGCTCAGATCGGCCTCGATGCGGGCCACATTGGCTTCGGCCTGGCGTACCTGGCTGCGCCATTGCAGATCATCCAGTTCGGCAATGACATGGCCGGCTTCAACCCAGTCGCCCTCGGCTGCGCGGATGGCCGTGACCGTGCCAGCGGTTTCGCTGGACACATCGGCGCGCTCCAGCGGCAGGACTTTGAAGCGCCCTCCGGGTTCATAGGTGTAAGGCCACAGCGCGGCAATCATTAGCACGACGAAGATTTTCCAGTGCTGACCTAGGGCCTGGCTTTGGCGGCTGAGGCGGCTGCGCATCGGCAGGTTGCCGATGTCACCACGACGATCGCCGAATTGGCGGCGCATGGTGAAGGCGTAGAGCGCCAGCGCAGCCAGCATCAGGGCGACCGCCACACCACCGTAGTGCGCTTCCAACCAGCGGGCGGGAAAGATCAGGACCAGGCTGATCACTGCAATCAGGAAGGCCACCGAAAGTACGCCGTAAAGCAGCACCGGACCCAGTGGAGGTGGTTTGCGATTGCCCCAGCGCTCGCTGCGCCCGAGCAGGGTGAGCACGGCCTGCTCACGAAGATCGGCCACCCCGAGCTTGAAGGCGAGCAGGTAGTAGCCATCGGTTCTGGCCAGGGGGTTGATCCGCAGCAGCGCATTGCCGAGGCCGAATATGCCCGCGGTGATGAGCACGGCGGGCAGCATGGTGGTGCTCTGTCGGGACAGGAACCAGCCCAGCAGGAACAGGGTGAAAAGCAGTAGGTTGCCGGTCAGCGAGGCCGCCAGCACCCGGCCGCGGCTGCGTTTGGGCAAACGCTCGGCCGGGCCTTCGGTGTCGGTCATGAAGCGCGGAATCACGCCAAAAATGAAATTCAGACCGAAGCGCGGGATTTCGCCGGATTCACGGTGAATCACCGCGGCGCGGCAAATGTGCGCAATGAAGTTGCTGAGCAGGGCGGCGGGAATGCCGACGTAAGCCAGGTTTTGCCAGATCAGCAAGCGCTGAAAATCGGTCGAGGCTTCCAGCTGGTCGGCCCACAGGCCGCCCAGTATCGACGCCGTGGCCAGCCATAGCAGGCCCATCAGCACCGTGGAGTACACCGGTGCCGCAAACAGCCGGCCAAGCCACAGCCACGGGCGCGGGTTGAGTTCCCAGTCAACCCGCTCGGCCGCATCGCGGGCACGCATCGGGCTGCCCGCCACCGGCCCGCTCATGCCCGGGCCGGCCAGCGAACCGGGCGAGGTGGATGGTGGCAAGCCATGCGCGTGAGCGGCGTCCTCGCCCAGATCACCCAGACGGCGCGACTCGGCATCGGTTTGCGGCGGCACCGGCAAAGCTTCATCCGAACCCGCCCAGAGCAGCCCGGCGTCAGTCAGGGTGTGGGTAAAGCGCTCCAGGTCCAGAGGGGTCAGCGCGTTGTTAAAGCGGGCTCGCGCCTCGCTCAGGCGCTCGGCAGCGGTGCGCTGGCCATCGAACAGCAGGGCCAGTTCGTATTCATCAGGATCCAGACGACAGGGCAATCCATTGCGTTGTGAAATCACGGTGATGTAGGCACCGCGAAAATCTTCACCACGACGGGATTGCGTGCCAGCAAAACGCAAGTAGGGCGATTCGAACGCCTGTTCGGTCATGGGGGTTTTCCGTAAAGCATGGTCAAGTCGTCAGACCGATGTGGCTGCGACGCGGCCTTCTTTGAGGCCTTGTTTGGCGAGTATAGCGACACGTTCGCAGCACGTAGAGGCCCGAATGCGGGTGCAGACATTGCTGTTTGTCAGCGATTTCTGATCTTTTTATGTATATATATGTTTATAAAAGGAAAAATATCGAGTGGCGGAGTTTTATCCATCGCCAACTACGGCTTGTAGGACAGCGCCTACAAAAATTCACGGCTTCACCCTGTAGTGCTTTGGTCGGCCTGGCCTGATCATGGTATCTCGATAGCGGGTCCGATTTTCCGGTGAGGGTTGGCAGCGCATAAACGCCGGAAGATACCGCGGTGGTGTCTATCACATGGTTCGTTCGAAAGTCATGGATGGGGCGTTTCTGCCGGGCCGTCACCAATAAGATTCGTCGTTGCGAATCGCTCGACACTGCGGGGCGGTGTCACCGAGGGTAGCCATGCAAGACTCAAGCACATTTGAAACTCTGATCCTTTCCCCGGCCGATGCCGCGCATCCAGGGCTGGCCGTAGCGGCCGCACGCGCGGGAGGCGTGGGGCTGCTCGATTTGGAGTTCGCACGCGATGCGGCCGCTTTGCGGCGCAACTTTGCCCAGCTGCATGCGGCCACGTTACGGCAGGCGAGTACACCGGGAATCGGTTTGCGCCTGTCCGCCGCGGATCTGGGCTGCGTGCGCGAGTTGATCGCGACCGTTGCCGAACGACCGCTGACGCTGATGCTGCACGGCGATGTCACGCGCATGGCTTCACTCGCCCGAACCCTGCGCCAGGATGCGCCGCAGCACCGGCTGCTGGCAGAGATCACCCATCCGGCCATGGCCGAGGGTCTTGTTGATGTGGTCGACGCTCTGGTCGCCAAAGGTCACGAGTCGGGCGGCTGGGTTGGTGAGGACACCAGCTACATCCTGGCCCAGAAGCTGATCGGGAAAACCAGCTTGCCGCTGTTGCTGCGCGGTGGGGTTGGTCGTCACAGTGCGGCGGCGACGGCCCTGATGGGCGCGGCCGGTGTGGTGCTCGATGATCAGGTGTTGTTGCTGGCCGAGAGTCCCTTGAGTGATGCGCACCAGCGCAATGTGGCGCGTCTCAACGGGGCCGAGACACAGCTGTTCGGCGAACAGATCGAGATGCCCTGCCGCATTTTCGGTGCGCGTGGCTCGGCCGAACTTGAGCGCATCAAGCAGGCCAGTCGCCAGGTCGAGGCTGGTCAGCTGAGCCAGGCCGACTGGCGTGAGGCGCTGAACAAGGCCATGGGCTGGGGCGCCGATCAGTTGCTGCCGATCGGTCAGGGTGTCGGTGTGGCCGCGATGTACCGTGATCAGTACCGCAGCGTCGGGCGACTGGTCCAGGCCCTGCGCGCTCAGCTTGAGGCCAGTCGCAATCTGCTGGCGCAGCACAATCCGCTGGCCGAGAACAGTCCGCTGGCCGCCTCGCATGGGACTCGGTTCCCGATCGCTCAGGGGCCGATGACGCGTGTCTCTGATTCACCGGCCTTCGCCGATGCGGTGGCTTCTGGTGGTGCCCTGCCATTTCTGGCCCTGGCCCTGATGCGCGGTGAGCAGGTCGATACCCTGCTGGCCGAAACCGCTCAGGTGCTGGGTGATAAACCCTGGGGCGTGGGCATCCTCGGCTTTGTGCCGCAGGCTTTGCGTGAAGAGCAGTGCGCCGCCGTGTTCCGGCACAAACCCGACTACGCCCTGATCGCGGGTGGCCGCCCGGACCAGGCGGCGGAGTTCGAATCACGCGGAATTCCGGCCTACCTGCACGCGCCCGCGCCGGCGCTGCTCAAGCTGTATCTGGAACAGGGCGCACGGCGATTCGTGTTCGAAGGGCGCGAATGCGGTGGGCACATCGGTCCGATTGCCAGCTTCCCGTTGTGGGAGCAAATGATTGAAGTGCTGCTGGCCGAGGTCAGTGAGACGCAGGCTGCAGATGTCCATCTGTTCTTCGCCGGGGGCATCAACGATGCGCGCTCCTCCGCCATGATCGCGGCACTGACCGCACCGCTGGTTGAGCGCGGCATGAAGGTCGGCGTGCTGATGGGCACGGCCTATCTGTTCACCCGCGAGATCGTGGAAACCGGCGCCATCGTGCCGGGCTTTCAGCACGAAGCGCTGGCCTGCACGGCCACTTGCAGCCTGGAAACCGGCCCGGGCCATTCCACCCGCTGTGCCAACACCGAGTTCTCCCGCGAGTTTTTCCGTCAGCGGCGTGCGCTGCTGCAGTCCGACAAATCGGCTGACGATATCCGCGACGAGCTGGAAGACCTGAATATGGGGCGCTTGCGCGTCGCCTCCAAAGGGCGTGATCGCGACGCCAGCGGCCAGATCGTGGAGCTTGATGAAGCGGCGCAGAAATTGCGCGGCATGTACATGATCGGACAGGTTGCAACCCTGCACGACAAGGTGCTTGGGGTGGAGGAGTTGCATCTCGATGTCAGTCAGGGGGCGGGCGATCTGCTGACCCAGTTGGCCACCCGTGACACCGCCGAGCAGGGCGGTGCCAGCCCAAGTGATATCGCGATTGTCGGCATCGGCATGATCCTGCCGCAGATCGACAGCGCGGACGATTTCTGGGGCAAGGTACTGCGTCTGGAAAGCACGATTACCGAAGTGCCCAAGGATCGCTGGGATGAAGCCCTGTATTTCGATCCGGACAAGAACGCGCGCGACAAGGTGTACTCGCGCTGGGGCGGCTTCCTCGACGAAGTCGTGTTCGACCCGACCAGCTTCGGCATCGCCCCCAGCTCGATGAAATCCATCGATCCGATGCAGCTGCTGTCGCTGGAATGCACGGCGCGGGCGCTGCGTGATGCCGGCATGGGGCCGGGGCAGGGCGACTTTGACCGTGAGCACACCTCGATCATTCTAGGGGCGGGCGGCGGCATCGGCGATCTGGGCATGCAGCTGGGACTGCGTTCGGAGCTGCCGCGCTTTGTCGAAGATCCGGAAGATGCGGTGTGGGATCGCCTGCCGGAGTGGACCAATGAATCTTTCGCCGGCGTACTGCTCAATGTCACCGCCGGGCGCATTGCCAACCGGCTTGATTTCGGGGGGGTCAACTTCACCGTGGATGCGGCCTGCGGGTCGTCGCTGGCTGCGATCACCCTGGCCACTCAGGAACTGGAATCCGGACGCTCCAATGTGGCCATTGCCGGCGGCGTGGATACGGTGCAAGGGCCGTTCGGCTATCTGTGTTTCTCCAAGACCCAGGCCTTGTCACCGCAGGGCAAGGCGCGTGCTTTTGACCGCGATGCCGACGGCATCGTCATCTCCGAAGGTGTGTGCGTCACCGTGATGAAGCGCCTGGCCGATGCCGAGCGCGACGGCGACCGCATTTATGCGGTGATCAAAGCCGCTTCGGGTTCATCGGATGGTCGTGCCCTGGGTATGACCGCGCCTTTGCCCAAGGGGCAGCAACGCGCGCTCAACCGGGCCTACCGCAAGGCGGGTTTCTCGCCCGCCTCGCTGGGGCTGGTGGAAGCGCATGGCACCGGCACGGCGGTGGGTGACAAGGCCGAGGCCGAAACCGTGACCAGCACGCTGATTGAAGCGGGCGCGGATGTGCGCAGCGTGGCCCTGGGTTCGGTCAAGACCCTGGTAGGCCACACCAAGTGCGCGGCCGGTGTGACCGGGCTGGTCAAGACCGCACTGTCGCTGCATCACCGGGTTCTGCCGGGCCATGCCGGGGTCGAAAATCCGATCGATGTGATCGCCGACGAGGCTGCGCCGACCTATCTGCTCAAGCAGCCGCGGCCATGGCTGCGTGAGCCCAATCGTCCGCGCCGGGCTGCGGTGTCGGCCTTCGGTTTCGGCGGCACCAATTTCCATGCGGTGCTCGAGGAGTACCGCACCGGCTGGGGCCAGGATGCACCGGTCGGCGCCCAGCACTGGCCGGTTGAATTGTGTGTGTTCCGCGCTGCGGATCGCACTGCCCTTGAGGCCCAGCTGAACGTGGTCAGCGAAGCGCTGGATCAAGCTTTGCGCACGGATATCGGTCTCACACCGATTGCCGCCGCGCTGGCCCAGGCTGCGGCGCGTGAGCGTGGTGCGGCGCAGCTGTGTTTCACCGCAGCGGACCTGACCCAACTGCGCGCACGCCTGAGCAATGCCTTGAGCCATCTGCGTGATGGGCAGGCGCTGAGTGCAGGCAGCCATCTGACATTGCAACGGCCACAGCAGGCACCCAAGCTGGGTGTGCTGTTCCCCGGACAGGGGGCGCAGTATGTCGGCATGCTGCGTGGCGCCGCGCTGTACCTGCCGCAGTTACGTGAGGCCTGGGAACAGGCGGATACGGTGCTGGCCCCTGAACTGGGTCAGCCGGTGTCGGCCATTGCCTGGCCGGCAGCCGCGTTTGATCCAGCCACCGCAGCGGCCCAGCGCGAGCGCCTGACTGACACCCGGCATGCCCAGCCGGCGCTGGGTGCTGCCGAGCTGGGGCTGTGGCGCTGGATGCAGAATCTGGGCTTGAGTGCCGATGCCGTTGGCGGGCATTCCTACGGCGAATACAGCGCACTGATGGCCGCCGGCGTGCTGTCTGACGAAGATTTTCTGCGCCTGTCGGCGGCCCGAGGGCGGGTCATGGCCGAAGCGGCGCGGACCGCGCCCGCGGGCACCATGGCCGCTGTGCTGAGTGAGCGCAGCCAGGTTGAAGCCCTGATCAACGACATCGCGGATGTCGCGGTGGCCAACCACAACGCCCCGCGCCAGACCGTCATCACGGGCAGCGTGGAGGGAATTGAGGCCGCTCTGGCCGCCTGCGCCGCCGCAGAGGTCTCGGCGCGCAAGTTGCCGGTGGGCGGAGCCTTCCATTCGCCGCTGATGCGCAGCGCGCAGGACGGCTTGTCGCAGGCAATCGATGCCGCCCAGTTCCATCCGGCCCAGTGCGCCGTGTATTCCAACATGAGTGGAGCGCGCTATCCCGACGACATGGCCGGCCACCTCAAGCAGCATCTGCTCAGTTCGGTGGAATTCGTACGGCAGATCGAGACCATGCAGGCCGAAGGCATTGAGCTGTTCCTTGAGCTTGGTCCCAAGACCATCCTGGCCGGCATGCTGCGCGAGATCGTGCCGCAGGTGGAGTGCCTGTCGGTGGATCGCGAGGACGGCGAGCTGGCACCGTTGCTCGACACCCTGGCGCAACTCAGCGTGCGTGGTTTCGATCTGGATTTGCCGGCGCTGTTCGCCGGGCGCAGCGCGCATCATCTCGAGCTGCGTCAGCTCAAAACCCAGCTGGCGCGTCCGGCTTTGCCGCGTACCGCCTGGATGGTCGCGGGTGGTTATGCTCGACCGCTGGCCAGCGAGGTGCGCAGCAATGGCGTGCTTGAAGCGCTGAGTCAGGCCGACAAGGACGCGGCGATCGCCCAGCGTCGCAGTCAGCCGCGCGCTGCGGAACCAGCAGCGCCAGCGCCTGCGGCGGCAATGGCTCCGGCCATGCCGTCCGTCGCCCCGTCCGGTGCTCTGAACGGTGATGCGCTGGTGGCTTATCAGGACACCATGCGGCAGTTCCTCAAGCTGCAGGAAGCGGTCATGGCGCAGGCACTTGGGGTGGCGCCGACGACGGACGTGCCGGAACAGACTGTCAGCCTGCCCATGCCGGCTGCGGTGCCCGCAGCGGTCGCACCGGTCGCGCCGCATCAGGTGGTCGCGGAACCCGCGGCGGCCGCGCCGTTGCCTGCTGAGCCCGCACCGGTTGCGCGCGTGGACGTGGCCGCGGTGGTGCTGGAGATCGTGGCCGAGCGCACCGGCTATCCGCAGGACATGCTTGATCCCGCCGCCGACATGGAAGCCGACCTGGGGATCGATTCGATCAAGCGGGTGGAAGTTGTCGGCGCGGTGCAAAAAGCCCTGCCCGAGGCCGTGGCCAGCGCCATGCAGGCGGATCTGGAAACCTACACCCGGGCCAAGACGCTGGACAGCCTGATCGCGGCGGTCAACGCCCTGGTCGGCGAGCAGCCGGTGGCCAGTGCGCCGGTGGCGGCGCCAGCAGTCGCGCCCGCGCCCAGCGTGGATGTGGCGGCGACGTTGCTGAGCATCGTGGCCGAGCGCACCGGTTATCCCGAAGACATGCTGGATGCGCAGGCCGATCTGGAAGCGGACCTGGGCATTGATTCGATCAAGCGGGTGGAGATTGTCGGGGCTTTGCAAAAAGCCCTGCCGGAGGCGGTGGCCAGCGCCATGCAGGCGGATCTGGAAACCTACACCCGGGCCAAGACGCTGGACAGTCTGATCGCGGCGGTCAACGCCCTGGTCGGCGAGCAGCCGGTGGCCAGTGCGCCGGTGGCGGCGCCAGCAGTCGCGCCCGCGCCCAGCGTGGATGTGGCGGCGACGTTGCTGAGCATCGTCGCCGAGCGCACCGGTTATCCCGAAGACATGCTGGATGCGCAGGCCGATCTGGAAGCGGATCTGGGCATTGATTCGATCAAGCGGGTGGAGATAGTCGGGGCTCTGCAAAAAGCCCTGCCCGAGGCCGTGGCCAGTGCCATGCAAGCGGATCTGGAGACCTACACCCGGGCCAAGACGCTGGACAGCCTGATCGCGGCGGTCAACGCCCTGGTTGGTGAGCAGCCGGTGGCAAGTGCGCCGGTGGCGGCGCCAGCAGCTGCGCCCGCGCCCAGCGTGGATGTGGCGGCAACGTTGCTGAGCATCGTCGCCGAGCGTACCGGTTATCCCGAAGACATGCTGGATGCGCAGGCCGATCTGGAAGCGGACCTGGGCATTGATTCGATCAAGCGGGTGGAGATTGTCGGGGCTTTGCAGAAAGCCCTGCCCGAGGCGGTGGCCAACGCCATGCAGGCGGATCTGGAAACCTACACCCGGGCCAAGTCCCTGCAGGTTCTGATCGCGGCGGTGGAGGCGCTGACGGCGCAATCCGAAGCATCTTCGGTGCCTGCTGTACCTGCCGCGCAAACAGCTCAGGCAGCGCCAGTTGCGGAGCCGACGGAAAGCGCGATCCATGTGCCGCGTTACGTGATCCGTCCGCGCCAGGCGGCGCTGCCCAGCGAGCGGACTCAGCCCAGCGGTCTGGTGATCGTGGTCGACGGCCCCGACAGCATCCGTGAGCCTCTGGTGGAGCGCATCGCAGCAACCGGGGCCACCCCGGTGGAACTGCTGATCGATGAGCCGCGCGCGCTCAAGAACGAGCTGGAACTGGCCATCAAGACACATGGACCGGTGCGTGCGGTGATGCATCTGGGCGGCTTGTCCCAGCACCCCGAGGACAGCTTTGCGCAGTGGCGCAAGACCGGCGCCAACACCGTGGGCAAATTGTTCACCTTGCTCAAGGCCCTGGGTGATGAGCGTGATCACCTGCATCTGATCGCGGCGACCCGGCTGGGTGGCACGCTGGGGCGCGAAGCCGAGGGTGTCGGTTCGGCGCTGGCCGGTGGTGCCGCCGGGATGATCAATTGCTACCGCCAGGAATACCCTGAAGCGATTGCGCGGCTGGTGGATTTTGACGGCCAGACCGATGAGGTCATCGCCGAACACCTGTTCGACGAGCTATGCAGCACCGACCCGCATCGCGAAATCGGCTATCTGGGCGATACCCGCTACACCGTATCGACGCAGGAGCATGCCCTGCATGATCACGCTTTCGCGGCACATCTGGAGCCGCAGGACGGCTGGGTCGTGCTCGCCACCGGCGGGGCCCGTGGCATCACCGCGGAGATCTTGCTGCGCATGGCCAAGCCGGGTTTGCGTTATGTGCTGATCGGGCGCACGGCCTTGCCGGATCCCAATGATCTGCATCTGGAACATGCCACCGCCCTGCATCTCAAGGGCGCGCTGATCGCTGATGCGCGGGTCAACGGCAACATGCCCAAGCCAGCCGAGCTTGATCAGCGGGTGGCGCAGATCATGGCCGGTCGCGAGGTGCTGGATAACCTGCAACGCATGCGCGATGCCGGTGTCGAGGTCGATTATGTGCCCTGTGATGTGCGCGACGTGGCCTCGTTCGGCGCGGCGATTGAAGATGTCTACACCCGCTGCGGTCGCATTGACGGGGTGATTCATGGCGCTGGCGTGATCGAGGACAAACTGATCGCCGACAAGACCGCGGTGTCGTTCGACCGGGTGTTTGGCACCAAGACCGATTCGGCCTGGATTCTGGCCAACACGCTCAAGCCGGAAACGCTCAAGTGGGTGGCCTTTTTCACCTCGGTGGCGGGCCGTTACGGCAACCGCGGGCAGGCTGATTATGCTGCGGCCAATGAGGCGCTCAACCGCTATGCCTGGCAGTTGTCACGGCGCTGGAAGGACACCCGCGTGATGGCCATCAACTGGGGCCCATGGGACGCGGGTATGGCCAGCGATGCGGTCAAGGCCAAGTTCCGTGAGCAGGGCATCCTGCCCATACCGGTGGACGCCGGTGCACGTTACTTCCTCGATGAACTGGCCTTCGGGCCCAAGTCCGAGGTCGAACTGGTCGTGGGTGAAGGCCCGTGGGCGGTGTATGACGGCGAGCAGGATGCTGAAGAGGCCGGCAGCGATTTGCCGCTGATCCGGGCCGGTCTGCACATCGGTGCCGGCGGCACCCTGGTGCTGGATCATCATTTCAGTGTCGAGAGTGATCCCTATCTCCTTGATCACAGCATGGACGGCAAGCCGGTGCTCCCCGCCGCTGGCGCAGCGGAATGGATGGCCCAGGTGGCGGCGGCCGGTTGGCCCGGCTGGCAGGTTGCTGAAGTGCGTGATCTCAAGGTTCTGGCCGGTGTGGTGCTGGATCCGGCACGCGGCCGCAAGGTCGCATTCAAGGCCCGTGCCTCGACCCATTCACAGCCGGGTGAGCAGATGCTGGCGATTGACATCGTCGACCCCGAGCGCAACCAGGCGCTGTACAAAGCCAAGGTGCGTCTGGTCGAACGTTTGCCTGATGCGCCGCAGCTGGACGCATCCTCGGTCAGTGGTGACGCCCTGGATGCAAGCCAGGCCTATCGCGACTATCTGTTCCATGGCGGCGATTTCCAGCTGATCGATCAGATTCAGGTGGTCGGGCGTGACGGGGTCGATGCGCAGGCCCGGCGCAGCCGCCCGGCGGCCTGGCTGCGTCAGGACGGTGTGGCGACAGATGCACACTGGGTGTTCGATCCGGGCCTGCTTGACTGTGGTCCACAGCTGGCCATCGTGTGGTCACGCCGCTTCCTCGACAAGACCGCTCTGCCATCGGCATTCGGCTCGGTTTGCCGCTACGGCCGTGATCCGCTGCCTGAGCGTCTTGGCCTGTACCTGCGGATTCGCGGTGAGGCCAGCGAAAGCAGCTTGAACTATGACGTGCTGCTGGCAGATGACGAGGGCCGTGTGCGCCTGGAAATGCGCGAGATTGAGGGTACGGCCTCGGCCGCGCTCAATCGCCTGGCCTCGGCCGACGCCTAGGATCAGTTCATGAGTGCGGATATTGCAATTATCGGGATGTCCGGCGTCTACGCCGGCGCCCGCGATGTGCCTAGCTTCTGGAACAACATCGTCAACAAAGTCGATGCCATCAGCGAGGCCGATGAAGAGTGGACCGGGCCGTATCTTGATCCGGCGAGCAAGGCCAACGATCGCATCTACACCAACCGTGGCGGCTTTCTCAAGGATTTAGCCACCTTCAATCCGGCCGAATTCGGCATCATGCCCAACGCCATTGATGGCGGCGAGCCGGATCAGTATCTGGCGCTGCGTCTGGCCCGCGATGCGCTGGCCGACGCCGGTTACATGGAGCGTGATTTCGATCGCGAGAAAGCCGGCGTGGTGCTGGGCCGTGGCACCTATGTGAACCGGGGTTACACCACCTTGATGCAGCATGGCCTGGTCATCGACCAGACCCTTGATCTGCTGCGTCAGCTGCGTCCCGATCTGGGGCCGCAGGAGCTGGCCCAGTTGCGCAGCCAGTTGAAAGACAGCGCGCCGCCGTTCACCACCGAGATGGCACCGGGGCTGGTGCCCAACGTGGTCAGCGGACTGATCTGCAATCGCCTCAACCTGATGGGGCCGAACTACATCATCGATGCGGCCTGCGCCTCGACCCTGATTGCCACGGATGTGGCCATGCGCGATCTCGCCGAAGGGCGCGCCGACATGATGGTGACGGGCGGAATTCAGGCGCACACGCCGCCCCAGATCTACATGATCTTCTGTCAGCTGGGTGCGCTGTCACGCGGCGCACTGCGTCCGTTCGACGCCAATGCCGGAGGGACCTTGCTGGGCGAGGGCGCCGGGCTGGTGGTGCTCAAGCGACTGGCCGACGCCGAGCGCGACGGCGACAAAATTTACGCCGTGATCCGCGGTTACGGGGCGTCCAGCGATGGCCGCGCCAAAGGTCTGCTGGCGCCGCGCAAGGAAGGCGAGGTGCTGGCGATCAAGCGCGCCTATGCCGATGCGCAGATCGATCCGAGCACGCTGGGGCTGGTCGAAGCACACGGCACCGGCATTGCGCTGGGTGACAAGACCGAAATCGAGTCGCTGACCGAGATTTTTGGCCGGCGCTCGCGCCTGTCGCCTTCGATTGCAATCGGCTCGGTCAAATCGATGATTTCACACTGCATACCGGCTGCGGGCAGTGCCTCGATCATCAAGACAGCGCTGGCCCTGCATCACAAGGTGCTGCCACCGACGCTGTGTGATGAGGTCAATCCGGCGCTGGAAATCGAGAAGACCCCGTTTTACGTCAATACCGAGACCCGTCCGTGGATTCACACCAGTGCCGCGCCGCGCCGCGCTGGTATCAACTCATTCGGTTTTGGCGGGGTCAATGCGCACCTGGTGCTGGAGGAGTACCGTCCGGCTGATGCGGTGCGCTTTGCCGCGCCGATGCCGAAGGCCCAGGCCCCGGCCAATGTGGCGCAGCCGGCACTGGCCGGTGGCACCGAGCTGCTGTGTTTCGCAGCGCCCAGCCACGCCGAGTTGCTTGATCAGGTGACGCGCGCCAAAGCCAGTTTGGACACCCTGACGCCAGCGCAACTGGCGGCGCAGCATAGCGCCGCGCAGGGCGAACATCGGCTGGCTTTGGTGTGCAGCGACAAGGCTGATCTGGTCAAGAAACTCGACACCGCAGTGGAAAAACTGGCGGCCTCGGACAAGCCCTTCAAGACCCGCTCCGGTGTCCACTATGGCCACGGCCAGCCGGCCGGCAAGGTTGCCGTGCTGTTTCCGGGCGAAGGCGCCCAGTATCCGGGCATGTTGTCGGAACTGGCCGTGGCCTTCCCGCAGGTGCGTGAGTGGTTCGATTTTCTCGACACCACGGTCAGCGCACGTGAATATCAGCCATCGGAGGCGGTGTTTCCCGCGCCCAACAGCCTGAGCGAGGACGCGCGTCGCGAACTCGAACACAAGTTGTTCGACATGGATCTGGCCTCCGAATCGGTGTTTGCCTCCAGTCAGGGCTTGTGGGCGCTGATGCGCGCCTGCGAACTCAAGCCTGACGTTTTGGTCGGGCATTCCACCGGCGAGAACACCGCACTGGTTGCCGCAGGCGCCATTGCCGCTTCGACACCGCAGACTCTGGCCGGGATTGCCCAGGGCCTGAATGCGATCTACCGCCAACTGGAATCCGAATCGGCGATCAAGACCGGCAGTCTGCTCACCGTGGGCGGGCTGGCGGCAGAGTCACGTGATGCGGTGCTGGCCGAGTTCGGTGATGCGCTGGTCGTGGCGATGGACAACTGCCCCAATCAGGCAGTGGTGTTCGGGGCGCCGGAGGTGGTTGCCAAGGCCCACAGCAAGCTCAGTGCAGCGGGTGCGATTTGCGCCGAACTGCCGTTCGGACGGGCCTATCACACGGCCGGTTTTGAGCCGGTGTCGAAAGCCTTTCGTACGTTCTACCAGGACCTGCCGATTGCCGCGCCACAGATTCCGGTGGTCAGCTGCGCCTCGATGCAGGCCTTTCCCGACGAGCCGGATGCTATCCGTGATCTGGCCTGCAGTCAGTGGGCCCGCCCGGTGCGTTTCCGCGAAACGGTGCAAAGCCTCTACGACGATGGCTTCCGGGTGTTTCTTGAGGTGGGGCCCAGCGCCAATCTCACCGCTTTTGTCGGCGACATACTCAAGGGCAAGCGCGATGTTCTGGCGCTGGCCAGCAATTCGCGTCGGCAGGGTGCGATGAAGGCGCTGCACGCGACCCTGGCTGCGCTGTTCGCAGCCGGCGTGCCGCTCAAGCTTTCGGCCCTCTATGCCGATCGCGCGGATGCGCGGGCGCCGCAGCCGGTCAAGCCGGGTGCTCGCCCGCTGAGCCTGGCCATGCCGCTGATTTCGTTCAAGGATGTGCCGCCGCTGCCAGCTCCCAAGGTGGCTGCGGATGCGCCGCCGCAAGCATCGACAGCGGCGCCGGTATCGGCACCTCAGGCGGCGCCGCCGAGTGACCCGCGCCAGCAGGCTTTGCAGTCGCACTTCGCGCTGATGCAGGAGTTTCTCGCCAGCCAGCAACGCGTGCTGGCCGGTGCGCCGCAGGGTGCTGCGTTGGCGCCATCGGCACCCGCAGTCAGCGCGCCCGCTGCGCCTTTGATCACCCGGGTGCTGAACCAGGACAGCGCCAGCTTGCAGGCCCAGGTGGATATTTCCGGGGCACGTGATCTGTATCTGCAGGACCATTGCATCGGCGCTGCGCCGTCGCGCTTGCAGGCCTTGCGCCCGCTGTCGGTGGTGCCGTTTACCTTCAGCATGGAAATGGCCGCTGAGGCCGCCGGGTTGCTCGCGCCCGCAGGCTGGGTGTGCAAGGCCCTGAACAACGTCCGCGGGCATCGCTGGCTGGCGCTGGATCACGGCAGTCTTTCGCTCAAACTGACGGCGACTTGCCAGCACGACGACGCCCGCCTCAAGCGCTATGCCGTGCGTCTGCTGATGGCGCAGCAGGGCAAGCCTGATTTGCCGGTGTTTGAAGCCGAAGTGGAATACGCGGCCGGGTTTGCCAGTGCGCCTCAAGCGCTGGAGTGGCAGTCCGAGGCCGCGCATGCGCCGCGCCGCAATCCACCGGCGGAGCTGTACCAGCACGGCATGTTCCATGGCCCGCGTCTGCAAGGCGTGAAAGCGCTGAAACGCTGGGGCAGTCGTTCGGTCGAGGCCGAGCTTGAGGTGCTGCCGACCGCCGACTATTTCGCCGATGACGCCCAGCCGCGTTTTCGCATCGACCCGGCGCTGCTGGACGCGGCCGGGCAGCTGGCCGGCTACTGGCTGACCGAGAAGTACGATGGCGGTTTCAACTGTTTTCCCTTCCAGATCGAGCGTTACGAGCAGTTCGCAGCCATGCCGGCACAGGGTGCGCGGGTGCTGTGTCGTGGCGACATCGTCGAACACGACGCCCCGACCTTCGCCGCGCAGTGGGATCTGATCGATGCGCAGGGCGGTGTCATCGCCCGCGCCAGCGGCTGGACCGATCGCAAGTTCGAGCTGCCGCAGCGCTACTACCGTTACCGTCTTGATCCCCTCAGCAATTATCTGAGCGCCGCGCTGCCCGCCGACGACCTGCCGGCCGGGTTTGTGCTGCGCAAGATGGACTACTTTGCCGACAACCTGATGGGTGAAGCCTGGGGCGTGTGGATGCGTGTGCTGGCGCACATGCTGCTTGATGAGGTCGAGCGCAACACCTTCTATCAGCTGCCGGACAAAGGGCCGCGGCGTGAGGAATGGTTGATGGGACGGGTTGCGGCCAAGGAAGCGGCACGGCTGTGGATACAGCGTGAGTACCAGATCGACCTGGCCAATGCCGATATCCGCATCGATAACGATGCTCATGGCCGTCCGCGGGTGCAGTGTGCCGCCCTGGAAGGGCGTGTGGCGCCGTCGATCTCGATCAGCCACAGCGGTGCAACCGCCGTGGCGGTTGCGGGCGATGCGCAGCTCGGACTGGGTGTGGATCTGCAGCACGCCGATGCAGTCAACAGCGCCGATGTTGAACGTGGCGGTCTGACCGACGGCGAACGCCGCCTGCTGGAAAACACCAGTGGCGCTGAACGTGGGCAACGTGTGGTGGCCCTGTGGGCGGCCAAAGAAGCGGTGGCCAAGGCTCTGGGGCACGGGCTCAAGGGGCGGCCACAGGCCTTCATGGTGACCCAGGCCGTGTTCAGTCCGCGTGATGGTCGGCCGGCCCTGGCGCAGGTCCATTACCAGGGCAACGATTACAGCGTGCAGTGGCTCAAAGCCGATACCGGCGGTGCGCTGGCGCTGGCCAGTGTGTTCAGTATGTCGCAGGCATCATCCGATGCGGCGATCCGCAGTACCGGAGGCGTGCTCTGAGCCGGCGGTTCTGAGCACGTTCTTCGCCATAACAGTGAGGTAGACAGGATGTCATACGCGCAATGCAACGGATGCCGGATTGCTTATCAGCAGTTCGGTGAAGGTCCGGACCTGATCATGATCCACGGGCTGGCCACCAACCGCGCGTTCTGGTTCGCCGATCTGGCGCAGCGACTCAAGGCGCACTATCGGGTGACCCTGTACGACCTGCGCGGCCATGGCTACAGCGAGCGCACCGAGGGCGGTTACGGGGCCCAGGATATGGCCATCGACCTGCTTGAGTTGCTCGATCAGTTGTCGATCGAACAGGCCGATGTGGTGGGGCACAGCTACGGCGGTGGTGTCGGGCTGGAATTGGCCGTGCTGGCGCCGCAGCGGGTCCGCTCGCTGGCCTTGCTGGACACCAAGATCAATCGCCTGCAGCCGGAACAGCGGCTGGCGGATTCTGACTACCTGTCGGCTGTCGAGCAGGACGTGCTGGTCACCGATGGTCGCGATTGGAGTCACGAAAAGCACGTTGGTCTGAAATACCTTGAGGTGATGGCCCGCCTGCGTCTGGACGGTTACGAGTCCAGCACGCGTGATCAGTACACGCCTTTCGGGGCCGGGCGTGGTGGCCTGCGCACGGCCAAGCAGTATGTGACCCTGCTGGATGAGACCCGGGCCGGACGCGAGTTCTGTCTGCAGGGGGCGTGCAGTGAGGAGCTGGCTGCGCTGCGTGTGCCGCTGTTGCTGATGTACGGCGAGTTTTCGCGCTGTCTGCCCAGCGGTCGGGCCATGCTCGGTCTGCACGACGATGCGCGCTTTTGCATCGTGCCGCAGGCCGGACACTTCTTCCCGGCCAGCCACCCCAATGTGGTGATGCGTGAGCTGGGTGGCTTTCTGGGGCTGGAGCGTACGGGGCGCGCTTTCGCACCCTCCGAGCTGCTGAGGAACGTATCGTGAGGTTCAAGCTTGCAAGTCTGACGCTGGCCGCAGTGCTTGCGGCGTGCGCCATGAATGCGCCGCCGGCCAAGGCCCAGGCCTGTGATGGTCAGGCCAAACCGGGTATGCATGAGGCCGAGATGGATTTCGGCATGCTGGATCGCAGCTACAAGGTTTATGTGCCCAAGAACTGGGACGAGAAAACCCGGCGGCCGCTGGTGCTGGGTTTGCATGGTGGCTTTGGCACCGGGCAGATTTTCAACGAACAGACCCGAGCTGCGGAGCAGGCCGACAAGTACAACATGCTGCTGGTGCTGCCGGATGGGCGCCTGAAGTCGTGGAATGCCGGAACCTGTTGCGGCGCCGCGGCCAAGTTCGGTGTGCGTGACGTGGATTTCATCGAGGCCCTGGTCGAGGCGGTCAGCGCCCAATATTGTGTGGACAAGAGCAAGGTGTTCGCCACCGGCTTCTCCAATGGCGCGATGCTCAGTCACCGCGTGGCCTGCGAGAAGCCCGGCCTGCTCAAGGCCATTGCACCGGTCTCGGGCGGCATCATGAGCGAATGCAAAAATGGCTCGGCGGTTTCAGCCTTGTTGATCCAGGGGCGCGATGACCCGCGCATCTTCTGGAATGGCGGTACCTTTGACGACACTTATCGTCCGTCCATGCGTGAGGTGGTCAGCGCCCTGGCTCGCCGCAACGGTTGTGCCGAACAGGAAAAGGCCGTCAGCAAATCCGCAACTGGGGTAGAGTGTCGCCAACGCACCGGTTGTGACGGTCATCCGATCACGTATTGCGGGGTGGACAAGGTCGGGCACCAGTGGCCTGGTGGCAAGTCCTACTGGGTCGACGAACTCGGCCCCAATACCCGCGCCTTTGACGCCACAGCCGAGATTTTCAAGTTTTTTGCCGATCAGGCGCGCTGAATAAAGAGTCGAATGAGTGCAAAACGTGTCGCCGCGGTTGTGGCACTGCTGTTGCCCGGGCTGGCCGATGCGGGCTTGCTGGCCGATCTGTACGCCGAGGCGTTGCGCACCGAACCAGGCTACCAGGCGGCCCTGAGCGATCGCGATGCGGCTTTGCAGGGCGTGCCCCTTCTGCGCGCTTCGATCCTGCCGCAACTCAGCCTTGACGGTTACTACTCGCACATCATCGACGACACGCAGCGCACGCGATTCCCCGGCTATGAACCGCAGGAACTGGATGCGGATATCTGGCAGCTGGGCCTGCGTCTGACCCAACCGGTTTTTGATTGGGCGGTGTTTGCCCGGCTGCGGCAGATTGATGCCACGGCTGCGGTGGCCGAGCTCACCCTGCGCGAGGCGCGCCAGCAGCTCATGCTGACCCTCAGCCGGCGTTATTTTGGCTGGCTGGGCGCGCTGGATGATCTGCGCCTGGCCACCGAGCAGAAGCAGGCCATCGCCGAGCAGCGCAAGGAAACTGCGGTGCGGGTGGAGACCGGCTACGCCACCGAAGCCGATTTGCAGCAGCTGATCGCTGCCTATGACAGCGCCGTGGCGGATGAATTGACGGCCGCAGCACGCCTGCGCTCGGCGCGGGAAGCGGTGCTCGAAGTGAGTGGTGTGGCACCACGTTTTCCGCAGCCGCTGGCACAGGATCTGCAAACTTTGCCACCCCAGCCGGCCCAGCCCGAGCAGTGGGTAGAGCGGGCCCTGGCCAACAACCTGGGTTTGCGTCTGGCCGAGCTCGATCTTGAGCGTGCGCGTGAGGACTACCAGGCGCAGCGCGGCGAACACATGCCCAGCCTGGCACTGGAAGTTGAACACCGCTGGCAGGACACCGCCGAGTTGCAGCTGGGTCGTGAGGCGGAGACCTCCAGCGCCTTGCTGCGTCTGCATGTGCCGCTGTTTTCCGGTGGTGGTACGTCGGCCAAGGTGCGCGCCAGCAGCCTCGGGCTGGATGCCGCGCAGTCACGCCTGCAGGCCCAGCGTCGCAGTGTGGTGCGAGCCACACGTGATGCCTACGATGGGGTGGTGACCGGCATTCAGCGTCTGCGCGCATCCGAGCAGAGCGTGGCTTCAAGCCAGGCTGCCCTTGAGGCTATTGCCGGTGGCTGGGAAAGTGGTATCCGGACCTCGGCCGAGCTGGTCGATGCGCGCAAGAACGTGTTCCAGGCCCAGCGCAATGCGGCGGCCGCTCGCTACGCCTTCCTGCTCAATGTGCTGGCTTTGCAGGAGGTTGTTGGCAGCCTCCAGGATCAGGATCTGCTGGCTCTGGACCAACGCCTGCTCAGCGCCGAATAAGACAGCTGCGGCCAGCGCTGGCGCGCAGGAGCTTATTGGCCCAGATCACCAAACTGCAGTTGCAGCGCGGCCAGCGCCGCCACCGCCGCGGTTTCGGTGCGCAGAATTCGCGGTCCCAGGCGCAGGCGCTGCAGGCCGGCACGCGCGGCCAGCGCCACCTCATCCTCGCTCAGTCCGCCCTCCGGCCCGATTAGCAACTTGAAGGCCTGATCCAGGTTCGGCGGGTTCAGGCCGTCGAGCGCTGCGCCAGCCGGATCAAGGACCACGCCTTGATGTGCGCCAGCGGCCAGGAACTCGACCAGTTTTATGCAGGGCTGGATCGTTGGTACCACGGTGCGCCCGCATTGCTCCGCCGCCGACAAGGCCACCGCCTGCCAGTGCGCCTGTTTTTTGTGCAGGCGTTTGGCGTCGAGCTGAACGCCGCTGCGTTCGGTCATGACCGGCACGATGCTGTGGACGCCAAGTTCAACCGATTTCTGGATCGCATAGTCCATGCGATCGCCGCGTGAAACGCCCTGCACCAGCACGCTGTGCAGGTTCGATTCGCTCAGACGCTGGTCTGCGCTGTCGATGCGCAAGCTGAGACGGTGCTTGTCGGCCGACTGGATGTGCGCGGCGAACTCGCGGTCGGGGGCCTGGAACAGCACCACCGCATCGCCCTCGCGGCGTTTGAGTACGCGCAACAGATGATGCGCGCGTTCATCGTCGAGTTGCACCACTTCGCCCGTAGTCAGGGCCTCGGGCCAGTGCAGGCGCGGTGTATGAGCCATGCGCGTTACAGGTCCTTGATCAGCACCTTGGAATTGCGCTGGTAGTTGTAAAACGCCTGTCTTTGCTGCGGCAGCTCGTCCAGCGATCCGCGCCGGAAGCCGTGTTCGATAAACCAGTGCTCGGTCTGGGTGGTGAGCACGAACAGGCGCTTCAGGCCCATGCCGCGGGCGGCCTGCTCGGTGTGATTGAGCAGGGCGTTGGCGCGGCCACCATGCTGGTAATCCGGGGCCACGATGATGCAGGCGAGTTCCGCGCAAGCCTCTTGCGGATAGGGGTACAGGGCCCGACAGCCGATGATGGTGTCGTCGCGCGCCATCACCGTGAAGCGCTCGATCTCCAGCTCCAGCTGCTCGCGTGAGCGCGGCACAATGACGCCGGCCCGTTCCAGGGGCTCGATCAGCTGCATCAGTCCGCCGATGTCATCGATGGTGGCCTGGTGCAAGCTGTCGAAGGCCTGGGCGCTGACCATCAGGCCGCAGCCATCACGGGTGTAAAGCTCGCGCAGCAGGGCGCCGTCCTGGGCTGCGTTGAGAATGTGCACGCGCGGAATGTCGGCACGCACGGCGTTCAGGGCCAGGGTCTGGATCGGGTCCTCATTGCTGGCCGCGTTGTTCAGGCTCAGTTCGCCGCGCGCGATGTCGGCGTCGGTGAACAGCACCAGCTTGTCCGCACGCATGGCCTTGGCCGTGGCCAGCGCCAGATCGTCGCTGCGCAGGTTGAAGGTTTCGCCTGTGGGCGAATAGCCCAGCGGGCCGAGCAGCACGATGCGTCCGTTGCCCAGATGATCGGCAATGGTGTCGGTGTCGAGGCGCCGCAGTACGCCGGTGAACTGCAGGTCCACACCCTCCAGAATGCCGACTGGCCGCGCGGTGACGAGATTGCCGCTGGCCACGTGAATCCGCGCACCGCCCATCGGGGTGCTGGCCAGCCCGGTCGACAGCGCGGCCTCGAACTCGCTGCGCAGCTGGCCGACCGCTTCGCGTACGCAGTCCAGGGTCAGTGCGTCGGTCACGCGATGGCCGGCCACCATCGGCATGTGGTGTTGCTCGCGGGCCAGCCGCATTTCGATCTGCGGGCGTGCGCCAAGCACCAGGATCAGTTTGAGGCCCAGGCTGTGAGCCAGGGCCAGATCATAGATCAGCGGCTTGAACGCATCCGTTGCGGCCACATCGCCGGGGATGTGGACCACGCAGATACGCCCGCTATGGGCGTTGATATACGGTGCGGCACTGCGCAGCGCCTGCGGAAATGCCATCGGGTTGTCACTGCTCATGACAGAAATCCTTCACCAGGCCGCGCAGGATGTCCATCATCGGCGCGACCTGATCCATGCTCAGGTACTCGTTGGGCTGATGAGCCTGAGCGATATCGCCCGGGCCCAGCACCAGGGTCTGCAGGCCCATCTGGTTGAGATAACCACCTTCGGTGCAGAAATTGACCGCCTGTGCCGGGCAGTCGGTCAGGCGCTCTGCGGCCTTGACGATGGCCGCATCTGCCGCCGTCTCAAACGGCTCGGCACCTTCGAATACGGTGTCGTGCTCCCATTGCCAAGGGCCTTCGCCCAATGCTGCGTCCATGCGCGCACGCGCTTCCTGGCGCAGGTCTTCGAGATTAAGGCCGGGCACCGGGCGCAGGTCAAACTGCAATTCGCAGGCGGCCGGAATGCGATTGGGGCTGTCGCCACCGTGAACGCAACCGGGGTTGAGCGTGGAGTGCGGCACGGGAAATTCCTCGCGCAGCAAACGCGTCTTGAGTTCATCGCGCAGACCGAGCAGTGCGCCCAGCGCCTGGTGTACCCCCTCGACGGCATTGATACCCGCAGCCGGGTTGGACGAATGTCCGGCGTGGCCGCGCACGCGCAGCACATCCATGAAGATGCCTTTGTGCATGCGCACCGGGACCAGGCCCGTGGGTTCGCCGACCAGGGCATGCCGACCGAGCGGGCGACCGGCCTTGAGCAGGGCCTTGGCCCCGTCCATGCCGGATTCTTCATCGGCGGTGGCGAGGATGACCAGCGGTTGCTTGAGGTCAACATCCTTGAGTTCGGCCGCCAGCTGCACACACAGAGCGAAAAAGCCTTTCATGTCGCAGGTGCCAAGGCCGTGCCAGCGGTCGTGCGCGTCGCGTAACTTGAACGGGTCGCTGTCCCAGCCGCTGTCGTCGTACGGCACGGTGTCGGTGTGGCCGGACAGCACCAGTCCGCCGTCGCCGTGTCCGCGCGTCGCGATCAGGTTGTATTTGCCCGGACTGCCGTCAATGGGCAGCAACTCGCAGGCAAAGCCCAGCGGCTCCAGCCAGTTGGCGAGCAGGGCACAGACGGCATGGTTGCTGGTGTCGAGCGCGCGCAGCGTGCTGCTGACGGACGGTGTGCCGATCAGCTGGCTGAGGGTCTGGACGAGTGTCGGGCTGGTGATCATCGCCCTATTATCGGGCAAATTCTGCTGCTTTGGCGGTGATCCGCATTGCGATTGTGACCCGCTTCACGCAAAGTTCTCTCAGCCCTGCCTAGACTGCACACAGGTGCCGGTGATGCAGCCGGCTGAATGGACTGGAGGGTCTGATTTGTACTTGCGATTTGTCACATTCGCGCTGCTGATGCTGAGCACTGCGGCGCAGGCGCAGCCACAAACGACGGCGCACTCGCCCATGCACAGCGTGGCGATGCAGCGTCAATCCACCGGGACGTTTTACCTCAACGCGGCGTTTGCGGGCAGCGAGTCGTTCTCGCTGCTGGTCGACACCGGTTCCAGCTTCATGGTGATCCCGCAGGATATGCTGGATGAGTTGCTGGCGCGTGACGAGGCCCAATTCGATCGCAACATCGGCGCGCGCATGGCCGACGAGTCGGTGCGCAAAGTGCCGATCTACCGGATCAAGGCGTTGCGCCTGGGTGAGTCGTGCTGGTTACATGACGTCGAAAGCGCGGTATTCCCCAGCGGCACCCGGCCCATACTGGGGATGCGTGCGCTTGAGCGACTGGCACCGTTCCAATTTTCTATAGCACCCGCCGAGCTGAGCTTGAGCCGCTGTCAGCTGATGACAGCCGGTGATACGCAAGCGCTGGCCATGCCCTGAGCGCTCCCGGCGCATAAAAAAGCGCCCGGCCGAAGCCGGGCGCGGTGCGGCGTGCGCTGCGTTTTATTGCGGCGTGGTTTCACCCAGCGGCTGGGTGTTCATGTCGGTCGCCGGCTGATCGGACATTTCACCTTCCGATTCGAAACGGGCGAACTCGCCCCATTCCAGAACGCCGTTGCCGTCGGTGTCGATCTGTTCGAACTGCTTGGACAGCTCGTTGTCAGCGCCGGCTTCGGTCTTGGAAATCTTGCCGTCGCCGTTGCGGTCGAGATCGGTGTAAGGGGTCTGGGACTCGGCGATGGCCGTGCCGGCCAGGCCCAGCAGGGCAGCGGAGGTCAGAGCCAGTGCAGTGTGACGTACCTTGTTCATGCTTCTCTCCTTAGATAGCAAATGGTTTGCGAGGGGCGTTGGGGGAGTGTCCCGCTCGCAGTTGCACTACAACAATCCCTGTGCCAGTTTTTAAAACCACATATAAAACAATGGGTTATTGATCTTTGATCGGCGCGGGGCTGGGTTTGCCCCGCTGCCTGTCGGCAATCTGTTGCTGAACGGCAACAATCGAACTAAGGAGCCCCGCACGAAGGCGTGGTGTTGGGGCTTTGCGGCTGTCGCTTAACACCGACAGCAGGGTCGTCTTGATGGTGCCTGCTGCGGTGGCATGGGATAATGCAGATATGCATGAACAGACTTACAACGCACTCGCCGATTGGCTGACCGAAGTCGAATCGACCACCAGCCCGGCTGGATTCCATGGTCAGATTGCCGGTATGTGGTGCCGTCATACCCAGCTGCCGGACGATCTGGCGCTGGATGAGGTCAACCGCAACACGCCCGCCTGGGCGGCTTTGCTCGATTATGCCGCTCAGGTGCGCGGCGATCTGGAAGACCCGGCCTGCAGTTTTCAGCCGGTGTTGCCGCCGGACAACGCCCCGCTGACTGAGCGGGTGGCCGCACTGGCGGACTGGAGCGCCGGACTGATGTTTGGTGTGGGCAGTGCCGGCGAACTGGACAAGGAAAAGGCCTCGGATGAGGTCAAGGAACTTCTGCGCGACCTGATGGAGATCTGCAAGATCAGCGTGGAAGAGGACGAAGACGGCGAAGCCGAAGAGGCCTACACCGAAATCGTGGAATATCTCAAAGTGGCAGCACAGACGCTCTATGTCGAACTACATCCCCAGGCCGGCTGAGGCCCACATCAGCGCTGACGAATTTGCTCGGCGCCGGCGCGCCCTGATGGATGCCATCGGGCCTGATGGCGTGGCCATCATTCCTGCCGCGACCGAGCAGACGCGCAACAGCGATGTGCACTACCGTTTTCGTCAGGATTCGGATTTCCGCTACCTCACGGGCTTTCCGGAGCCGGACGCCTGGGCGGTTCTGGCGCCGGGGCATGCCGACGGCGAGTTCGTCATGTTCTGTCGTCCACGTGACAAGGCGCGCGAGCAGTGGGACGGCTATCGGGCCGGGCCGGAAGGTTGCGTGGCGCGCTATGGCGCAGACCGGGCTGAAGTCATCGCCGATCTCGACAGCAAGATGCCGGATCTGCTCAAGGACCGTGAAGTGGTGCACTTCACCAGTGGCTGGAAGCAGGCCAATGATGTCAGCCTGCAGCGCTGGCTTGGCGCGGTGCGGGCGATGGTGCGCACCGGCGTTCAGGCACCGACTCAGGTTCATCAGATCGGCGCGATCCTGCACGAGCAGCGCCTGCGCAAGTCGCCGGCTGAGGTGGCCATGATGCGCTATGCCGCCCAGGTTTCGGCCGCTGCGCATGTGCGGGCCATGCAGCGTGTCAGCCCTGGTATGTACGAGTATCAGCTTGGTGCCGAATTGCATCACGACTTCGAGCGTCATGGCATGGAATGCGCCTACGGCAGCATTGTTGGCGGGGGCGCCAATGCCTGTGTGCTGCACTATGTCGAGAATGCCCAGCCGCTGGCTGATGGTGATCTGTGCCTGATTGATGCCGGTGCCGAGTTCGAAGGTTACTGCGCCGACATCACCCGTACCTTTCCGGTCAACGGGCATTTCAGTGCGGCTCAGCGGGCGGTTTACGACATCGTGCTGGAGTCGCAGATCGCCGCAATCGAGGCGGTGCGCAAAGACGCCAGCTGGATGGCGCCGCACGAGGTGGTGGTGCCCATACTGACCCAGGGGCTGGTTGATCTCGGCCTGCTCAAGGGCAATGTTCAGGATTTGATCGAAACCCAGAAGTACACCGAGTTCTTCATGCACAAGACCGGTCACTGGCTGGGCATGGATGTTCATGATGTGGGCAACTATCGGGTCAACCGGCGCTGGCGTGCGTTGGAGCCGGGCATGGTTCTGACCATTGAGCCTGGCCTGTATCTGTCGGCCGGTAGCCCCGGCGTGAGCGAGGAATTCGCCAACATCGGCATTCGCATCGAGGACGATGTGCTGGTGACCGAGGCCGAGGCCGATGTGCTGACCCGCGACGTGCCCAAATCCGTGGACGATATCGAAGCGCTCATGGCCCAGGCATGATCGCCGCTGCCTTACGTGAGGCCTGGCGCGAGGGCAGCCTGATCAGCACACTGCCGGCCAATATCGTGGCCGGCATCACCGTGGGTATCGTGGCCTTGCCGCTGTCCATGGGGCTGGCCATTGCCAGTGGCGTGGCGCCACAGCACGGTCTTTACACCGCCATCGTGGGAGGTCTGCTGATCGCGTTGCTGGGTGGTTCAAGGGTCAACATTTCCGGTCCCACGGCGGCCTTTGTGGTGGTCCTGTTGCCGGTGGTGCAGCACTACGGGCTGGCCGGGTTGTTGCTGGCCGGTGCCATGGCGGGTGTGATCATGATGGCGTTCGGTCTGCTGCGGCTGGGCGGTTTGATCCAGCTGATTCCTTACCCCGTGGTGGTCGGCTTCACCTCCGGCATCGGGGTGGTCATCGCCACCCTGCAATTGAAGGATTTTCTTGGGCTGAGCCCATCCGGCGAGGCGCTGCATTTTGTCGACAAGCTGTGGCAGATGCTGATCGCCTTGCCGACTTTGCGCTGGCAGGAGCTTCTGATCGGCGCGCTGACGTTTGCGGTGCTGGTGCTGTGGCGGCGGGTCAAAACCCGGGTGCCGTCGTATCTGGTGGCGCTGCTGATCGGCACCTCGCTGGCGGCGGGTTTCAATGCGGCGGAGAGCCTGCCGGATGTCGAAACCATCGCCACCCGCTTCAGTTTCGAGCGCGACGGTCAGGTCATCGCTGGTATTCCCGCCATCGCCCCGCATGTGCTGCTGCCCTGGCATTTGCCTGGCGCAGACGGTCAACCGCTGAACGTGAATCTGAGCCTGATCCGCGAGTTGCTTGGCCCGGCCTTTGCCATTGCTTTGCTGGGTGCGCTGGAGTCCTTGCTGTGCGCGCTGGTGGCGGATGGCATGACCGGTTCACAGCACAATCCGGACAGCGAGCTGATCGGCCAGGGTGCCGGCAATATTGCGGTGGCGTTCTTCGGTGGCATTCCGGCCACGGCGGCGATCGCACGCACCGCAACCAATGTGCGCTCCGGCGCCACCACACCGGTGGCGGCCATCACCCATGCCGTGTCGGTGTTGCTGGCTATGCTGCTGCTGGCGCCGTGGCTGTCCCTGATCCCGATGGCCGCGATGGCTGCGGTGCTCTTGATGGTGGCCTGGAACATGAGCGAGGCGCACCACGCCTTGCGCATTGTGCGGCGTGCGCCGCGCGCCGATGCGGCCGTGTTTTTCACCTGTTTCAGTCTGACCGTGCTGATCGACATGCAGGTGGCCGTGGCGGCCGGGGTGGTGCTGGCCTCCTTGCTGTTCATGCGTCGCATGATCGAGTTGACTGGCGCTCGGCAGATCGGCAGCAGCGTGCATGTGCATGACCAGGATCAGCCGCGCGGTGTGGTCATATACGACATCAACGGGCCACTCTTCTTTGGTGCCGCACACAAGGCGCTCAAAGTGATTTCCACCGTCGACCGCGAGGTTCACACGGTGATTCTGGATCTGGCCGATGTCTCCATGCTCGACACCACTGCGATGATGAATTTGGAATCGATTGCGCGTGACCTGGGCGGGCGTGAACAGCGTCTGATTCTGGTCAATGTAAGTGCGCGTTTGCACGACAAGATGCAGCGCTATGGTCTGCTTGCTCAGCCTGCGCTGAGCGTGCGCGCAGACCTTGCGACGGCGCTGTCCGCATGAGCAGCCAACGCCATGATCTTGCCGTGGTCGGCGCCGGGCCGGTGGGTGCGCTGACGGCACTGCTGGCCGCTGAGCGTGGTTTTTCAGTGGCCTTGCTGGATGCCACGCCCGAGCTTGGCAATGCGCCGCCCGACGGCGAGTACGATTTGCGTGTGGTTGCGCTTTCGCCGGGTTCGCGCGCGCTGTTCGAGCAGGCCCACGCCTGGCCGGAAGCGTTAGCTGCGCGTATCCAGCCGTACCAGCGTATGCATGTGTGGGATGCAGACGGCAAGGGCGAAATCGATTTTGATGCGGCTTCTCTGGGCCGTGAGAGCCTCGGTCAGATCATCGAGGTGCGTGTGTTGCAGTGGGGACTGGATCAGGCTGTTGCGCATCATGCGGGGATTACGCGATATGCCGACAGCAAGCTGCAGCAGCTGATACCCGATACACAGGGCAGTCGCCTGCACTGCGCCAATGGTCAGGTGCTGGAGGCCAGCGTGGTGGTCGGCGCCGATGGTCGCGATTCGCGCGTGCGAGCGGCCAGTGGCATTGGTATCGAAACCCGCGATTACGCGCAAAGTGGGGTGGTTGCGGTGCTCGATGCCCAGCCTGCTTTTTCCGACTGCGCGCGTCAGGTGTTTACCCCGCGCGGGCCGCTGGGCCTGTTGCCGTTGCCGCATGAACAGGTGTCGATTGTCTGGTCGGTTGAGCAGGCCGAAGCACAGCGTCTTTGCGGCCTTAGTGATGAGGCATTCTGCCAGGAGCTGGCGCATGCGGTCGGCGATCAGCGCTTTGCCTTGCGCAGTCGGCGAGTCAGTTTTCCGTTGCGGCTTCAGCATGCCACCGCCTATGCCCAGGATCAGGTGGCGCTGGTTGGCGACGCCGCGCATGTGGTGCACCCGCTGGCTGGTCTGGGTATGAATCTGGGGTTTGAAGATGCCGCCGCGCTGATCACGGCGCTGGATACACCACGCCGGCTGCGTGCGCCGCGTGCGATCGATGCCGCGCTGCAGCGGTATGCGCGTCAGCGGCGTCGTCAGGTGTTGCCGGCGCTGGGGCTGATTGATGGCCTGGATGCACTGTTCGGGGCGCGCAGCGCAGAGTTAATGCGTTTGCGTGCCGCCGGTCTGGGTCTGGTGGATCGGCAGCAGCGGATGAAGGCCGAATTCATGGCCTACGCCCTGGGTGGTCAGCAACACGCGCCCGGCGCAAGCGTGCAGCGCTAGAGACGTAACCAGTCCAGGGCGTCGAAAGCGCGCGCCCAGAACGGTTCGCGCGGCTGGTAGTGGTGCGCCTGTTGGGTCTGCAAATCTTTGTCGATGGCATTGAGCAGGCGGTTGAGCCGGCGTCGGTGCCAGCCCAGCGCATGCTGCACAGGGTCCATCAGCAGACCGGACAGTGCCGCGGTCAGCGCGATCATGACCATGACCAGGGCAATCGCCGTGAAGCTAAGCCACAGCGGGGTATCCACCGGAAACCAGCCATACCAGAGACGGCCGAGGCTTTCGCCGGCCCAGAAATGGCTGATTGCCCAATGCTGGGTCAGGGCATCACCAGTGTGCTGACCCAGGCTCAGGCCGCCGGGCGTGAATTGACGAAACAGCAACATGCCGCTGACCAGCACGGCCAGGTTGGCGCTGATGTCAGCCATCGCGTTGCGTGCTGCCTGGTAGCGCATCAGATTGAGCGCCACGATGCGTTGTTGGCTGGTATCCAGCGTGTTGCCCCATCGAGGCCTGATCAGCTCATCGGTGATCGCCTGACGAACCCGCTGCTGTACCCGGGTGGCCAGGCCAGAGGGTAACTCGCGCACGATGCGGGCGGTGCGCTGCAGGCCCAGCCAGGCCAGCAGTTGCGCGCTGATCTGCAACAGCACCCACAGCGGTGCGTAGAACACATTGAGCGGCGCCCGCAGCAGATCCAGGCCCAGCGCCTGTCGATTGAGTGACCAGGCTCCGCGCCAGGAAAAATGCCGCGCGCAGAACGACGCGACGGCCTTGGCCATCGCGTCTGCTGGGGCGGGTTCAGGGGGCCATTTCGGCCTCGCCGTTTGGGGTGCGCTCAAAGGTCCAGGAAAAGCCGTTCATGCGGCCTGAAGGGGTGAGCGTGATGCTATCCGACACGCCGCTCATGCGCACATCGGTGAACTTGTCGCCATCAAGGTACAGGTCGATGAAAGCACGCTGGCGCGGCGACAGTTCATCGCGCATGGCCAGCAGCGCGTCGGGAATTTCGATGTTGCCGCGGAACTTGCGCGGATTGTCGTCAAGACCGCGTTCGCGCGGGGTTTGGCGAATGACATCGACCACGTGCAGGGTCAGATCCATGTGTTCATCCACGCTGGTGTGAATGCGCAACGTGGTGGGTGAACAGTAGAAATTGAAGTCGGTCATTTCGGCGGCCCAGTCAGCATCCGTCTCCAGGCTGTCGGCCGGATTCAGCGCGGGGAGCGCCGTCAGGTTGCGGGCAAAATGCTGGTCTTCGTTGTCGCCGATGTCGAGCATGCTGGTGTCGCCCGGGCGGTTGTCGAGCAGAGTGCCGCGCAGAGGGTTGCCGGTGGCAACGAATTGCCAGGCCGCAGTTGTCATCTCCTCGACTTCTTTCTCCCAGTAACCGGTCTCACCGGCCTGGTTGAGGCCTTCGATGCGCATCACCCGGTGCTGCATGTTTTCCCCGACCTTGTGGATGCTGATGATGTGGGTGATTTGGCCCGGCACTTTGGGTTGCTGGACCCACTCGAAGGACGGCAACTGAATCTTGGGGTTGCGGACTTCGCTTTGATCTTCGAAAGCGTATTGGAAAAAAACTTCATTGACGCCGGCAAGGTCAAAATCGTAGTGGCGGGTGAAGATGTCGCCATAGCGATTGATGGTGATCAGGGTGGAGCCACTGGAATTCAGATTGATGCCTTTGAAACGGCCACGTAGTGGTCCGCAGGCTTCGTAACTTTCGTCCTTGGCCAGCCAGGGGTCGATGTAGCCGTAACGTTGGCCGCCGTTACGCAGCATCCAGATATGCGACACCTTACCGTCGCCCACCCGATGCAGGTTTCCAGCGGTGTCGGTCCAGTTTTTGTCTTCGCTGTTGGAGATGACGGTCCAGCTCCAGGACAGATAGTCTTCCTGGATGTGGTAGCCAGTACCCAGCCACACCGGCGTGCCCCAGCGCGAGGTCCAGTTGAACAGCAACGGGTCCTTGAGGACGTTGTCTAGGCCGTAGATATCGCCGTTCTTGCGAATTGCGATGAGTTCATCATCATCGGCGGAGATACCGATCAGGGTGCCGGCCAGGCAATTGGGCATATAGACCTGGGTCCAATCGTCTTCGACACCTGTAACCGCCGTGTTGTGCTTGTACCAGACGTTGCCTTCATGCAGGACAAACTGGTACTTGCGATTGAATGTTTCGGTGTCAGTACGCAGGTATATCTGTTCCGGAAAGTCGGCCGGTGGTGGCGACACCAGATCAAGCAGCGGGCCACCGATATCGGGCAAAAAATCAACCTGTAGCGGGTCAGGAATGCCCATGGTTCCTATGTACAGGACGCAATTGTCCAGTTCGGCATCATGATCAACCCGTTCAACGAACGGAGCATCCGGACCGAGCGGTAGCGGTTGGTAGGTGCTGCTATGTTCCGGAGTTGCGGTGCGGCCGCCCTGGCACGCGGCCAGACTGCAGGCCAACACGGCCAGAAAAATTTGCTTTGCCATGAGGTCTCCTTACAGCCAGCCGAGTATCACGCCAAACACCAGCAGGCCGCTGCCGACCACACCGGCAAGGCTGCTGACCGTGATGATTTGATGGGTGCGCGAGCGCATGTCATGCACCCAAGCGCCGACGAGATAGAACGGCATATAACCAAACAGAAAAATCAGCCATGGGAAGGATGCGCTCCAGTAGCGCCATTCCCAGACCAGTGCACCAATGTGGTTGAGCCAGATCTCGGTCAGCACCGACAGCGCCGAATTGCCGGCCGCCCAGACCAGGCGGTTGTTCAGGCCCAGAATTCTGGCTTTGGGGTCTTTGGGCAGGGTCAGCATGGCGGCCAGGCCCAGCACCGCAAACATCAGGCTGATCTCGATGTTCAGGCCGATAAGCAGCAGATAGGCGGTGTCGGCGGGGGCGCCCCAGGCCGGCGCGAAGTTGCTGAAATGAAAGATCAGGCCGTTCCAGAGCTCGTTGAACCAGTCCATCAGCCAGAACGCCAGACCGCCGAGAATGATCGACCAGCGCCCGGCGTGCCATTGCTGTGAATACATGTAGATCACCATCACGAACAGTGGGATCACGTACCACTGAAATGTGGCGCTGTCGCGCAAAATGCTGTGCGCGGCTTGTGCCGAAGCGGCCCATTGGTCTGCCATACGTAGAGCTTGAAGTGGACAAGCAGACCAGCTTAGGGCGCGCCAAGGCAGTGGGTCTTGTGCGATGCGGTCAGGAATTTTGCCGCAGTGGCCAGATGCGTGCTTGCCATGATGTCGATGCTTGTGGCGCTATGATCTGTGCTGTGGGCACTCTCGGGAGACGATTGTCCACTGCACATGGCATCACCAATACATATATGGATAAGCCCGCAACACAGACCTCACCCCAGGCGCTCACCTCGTACAGCGTGGCGGCCTCTTACATTGCCTGTTTGCTCGATACGGCGGAGCAGCAGGGCGCGGACAGGGATCAATTGCTGCGAGAGAGTGGCCTCACTGCAGAGCAGCTGGATCCGGGCAGCGCGCGTCTGCCGGTTGGCGTGTTGCTCAAACTTTTTGTGCTGGCCGAACGGCTCACGGGTGACAGCATGATAGGCATCCACATGGCCGAGAACGTCCGGCCGGGGACCTTCAATGCCCTGGGTTATGCGGCCATGAGTTGTTCAACCCTGGGCGACGCGCTGTGCATGATTCCGCGTTACGAAGCGCTGGTTTACGACGGTGGACGGACAAAGGTCGAGTGCCGCGACGGGCGCGTTTGCGTGAGTTGGGCATCGGGTTTGCCGGAACAGCATGATCTGCGCGCGTTCAACGAGGTTATCGTCGGTGGCTGGTTGAGCTTCGGGCGCTGGATTGCCGGACGACACGGCCACGATGGGTTGGCTATCAGTTTTCGCCACCAGGCGCCGCCGCAGCTGGATGAGTACATCCGGTTTTTCGATTGTCCGGTGCGTTTCGCCGCGCCAACCAACAGTCTGTCTGGTCCGCTTCAGGCTCTGCAAATGCCATTGCTTCAGCGTGATGAGGAAATGCATGCGCTGATGGAAAATCACGCCCAGATTGCATTGGGGCGTATTCGCGAAGGACGTGATGTAACGGCGCAGGTGATCGCCCATATCCAGCGCCTGCTGCCGGTGCGGGCGCCGGCGCTGAGCAGCGTGGCCGCCGAGCTGCATGTCAGCGAGCGCACCTTGCGGCGTCGCCTGCAACAGGAAGGCGCGCAGTTCTCCGAACTGGTCAGTCAGGTGCGACGTCAGCTCAGCCAGCATTATCTGGAGCGCACCACGCTGTCCATTTTAGAAGTTGCGCTGCTACTGGGGTATGCCGAGCAAAGCTCCTTTACCGCGGCGTTTCGTCAGTGGTTCGGACAATCCCCGCGCGACTATCGCAAGCAGCACAGGCCGGCATCGACGCCACGATGACAGTGCATTAGCGCAAAGGCTATAATCCGCCCTCAGCTCGATTCGGTTTCGGCCGAATTGTCGCAAACGTGGGAGAGTGCAGCGCCTGATGCGTTGCCGCCGAAGGCGCAAATCCGCCCGGAATCGCTCAGGCCCATGGACCGCGTGCGCGAATTCGGCTGACTCTGGAGAGCGGTGATCTGTGATCACCCACCGAAGGGGCTTAACTCTCAGGTTATAGGACAGAGGGGCGGCGATCATTCAACCGATTCAGGTGAGATACGCCGTGGCTCAGACAACGCCTCTTTATCAGAAACACCAGCAGGCCGGCGCCAAGCTGGTCGACTTCGCCGGCTGGGATATGCCCCTGCATTATGGCTCGCAGGTCGAAGAGCACCATGCCGTGCGGCGTGATGCCGGGATGTTCGATGTTTCGCACATGTGCGCGGTCGATGTGTCCGGCGACCAGGCGCTAGCCTTTCTGCAGTATCTCCTGGCCAACGATGTGGCGCGTGTGGCCGCCGGCAAGGCGCTCTACTCGTGCATGCTGAATGAGCAGGGCGGGGTGGTCGATGACCTCATCGTATATGTCCTGAATGGCTTTTACCGCGTGGTGGTCAATGCCGGCACGGCCGACAAGGACGTGGCCTGGATGCAGGCGCGCAGCCAGGGGTTCGCCGTTGACATCAAGGTGCGGCGCGATCTGGGCATCATCGCGGTACAAGGCCCCGATGCACGTGAAAAAGCGCTGCCGCTGCTGCCCCAGGCTTATCGCGCCCCGGCGGCCGAACTGGGTGTGTTTGAGTGCGTGGGAGATGGCCAGGGCCTGATCGGACGCACCGGCTACACCGGAGAAGATGGTTTTGAATGCATCCTGCCGGTCGACGATTTGCCGGCCCTGTGGGATACACTGGTGACCGCGGGCGTCGCGCCGTGCGGTCTCGGCGCGCGTGACACGCTGCGCATGGAAGCGGGTATGAACCTGTACGGCCAGGACATGGATGAAACCATCACGCCGCTGCAGGCCGGGCTGGGCTGGACCGTGGCCTGGGAACCCGAGGCACGCGATTTCGTGGGGCGCAAGGCCCTTGAACAACAGAAGGCCGCGGGCCAGCTGCCGCGTTTTGTGGGGCTGGTGCTGGAAGGGCGCGGCATCATGCGCGCGCATCAGGTGGTGGACACCCCGGCTGGCCCTGGCGAGGTGACCAGCGGCGGCTTCTCACCCACGGCCGGCGTGTCGATCGCGCTGGCGCGCATTCCCCGGGGCGATTTCGACCGGGTTGAGATTCAGATTCGCAACAAGAACGTGCCGGCGCGGGTGGTCAAAGCCCCGTTCGTGCGCAATGGAAAAATCCTGATTGATCTACCGGAGGCCTCGTCATGAGCCAGATTCCCGCAGAACTGAAGTACACCAAATCTCACGAATGGATTCGCCTCGAAGCCGACGGCAGCCTGACCATCGGCATCACCGATCACGCTCAGGAAGCGCTGGGTGATCTGGTGTTCGTGGAAACCCCGGAAGCCGGCCAGAGCTTTGGTTCGGGCGATGCCGCTGCGGTGGTTGAGTCGGTCAAGGCCGCCTCCGACGTCTATGCCCCGGTTGCTGGCGATGTGATCGGCGGCAACGAGACACTGGCGGATGCGCCGGAAACCCTGAATGACGATCCCTATGGCGAAGGCTGGATTTTCAAGCTCAAGCCTGCCGATGCCGGCGAGCTGGACGGCCTGATGGGCGCGGACGGTTACGCCGACTTCCTCAAGTCCGAACAGTAATTTCACCGGCCCCGTCCTAAGGACTCAGGGCCGGTTTCAGCGAGACGCAGATATGCCTTTCATTCCGCATACGGAAGCCGAGGTCAGCCGCATGCTGGCCGCGATCGGTGCCAACAGCATCGAGGACCTGTTTGACGAGATTCCCGAGAATCTCAAGGTCGAATCTTTTGACAACATTCCGGCGCGCCGCTCCGAGATGGAAGTCTCGCGCCTGATGCACGAGCGTGCTGAGACCGACGGTCAACCGCTGTGCTTCATCGGTGCGGGTGCCTATGAGCACCATATTCCGGCTGCGGTGTGGCAGATCGCAACCCGTGGTGAATTCTATTCGGCCTATACCCCGTATCAGGCGGAAGCCAGCCAGGGCACGCTGCAGCTGATTTACGAATATCAGACCATGATGTGCAGCCTGACCGGCATGGACGTGTCCAATGCTTCGCTGTACGACGGGGCTTCCGGCCTGGCCGAAGCGGTGCTGATGGCCGCGCGGGCCAATCGCAAGGTCAAAGAACATCGGGTGCTGATGCCGGCTTCGGTGCATCCGTACTACCGCGCTTGTGCCAAGGCGATCTGTGATGCGCAGGGTTTCGAGTTCATCAGCATCGACTTTGATAGCAGCACCGGCACGACCTTGCTTGAGAGTCTCAAAGCCTACGAAGGTCAGGCGATCTCCTCGCTGGTGATTCCGCAGCCCAATTTCTTCGGCCAGCTGGAAGCGGTGGATCAGCTGACCGACTGGGCGCACGCCCAGGGTGCGCTGGTCATCGGTGTGGTCAATCCGGTGGCGCTGGCGCTGCTCAAGGCGCCCGGGCAGTGGGGTGCGCAGGGCGCGGACATCGTGTGTGGCGACGGCCAGCCGCTGGGTGCACCGCTGTCTTCGGGCGGGCCGTACTACGGGTTCATGTGTTGCAAACAGCAACACGTGCGGCAGATGCCGGGGCGCATTGTCGGGCGCACGGTCGATCTGGAAGGCAAGGTCGGCTACACCCTGACCCTGCAGGCGCGCGAGCAGCACATCCGGCGTGCCAAGGCGACCTCGAATATCTGCACCAATCAAGGCCTGGTGGTGACCGCGTCAACCATTCACATGTCTCTGCTCGGCGCGGAAGGTTTGCGTCGTGTCGCGTCAGCCTGCTGGCACAACACGCGCAAGCTGGTGGATGCCCTGACCAGCATCGACGGCGTTGAAGCCGTGTTCAGCGGTGCCGGTTTCCATGAGGCGGTGATTCGCTTGCCCAAGCCGGCTGCTGAAGTGATCGATGCCCTGTCCAAGCGCGACATCCTGGCCGGCCTGGATTTGCGCGCGCATTACCCGGACTTGGGCGACGCCCTGCTGGTGTGCGTAACCGAAACCAAGAGCGACGCCGACATCGCCCGTTATGTCGACGAACTCAAAGCTGTACTGGGAGCTTGATCATGAGTGAAGCGCTGATTTTTGAACTGTCCTCGCCGGGCCGTCGCGCCGCCGCACAGGCTCCGGTGGAGGCCGCCGCGCCGACCGCCATTCCGGCCGAGTTCCTGCGTCAGGACACCCCCGGGCTGCCGGAAGTTTCGGAGATGCAGGTGGTGCGTCATTACACCCGCCTGTCGCAGAAAAATTTCTCCATCGACACGCATTTCTACCCGCTGGGTAGCTGCACGATGAAATACAACCCGCGGGCCTGCAACACGCTGGCCATGCTGCCGGAGTTTCTGGCCCGCCACCCGCTGGCAACACAGGATCACAGCCAGGGTTATCTGGCCTGCATGTACGATCTGCAGGAAATCCTGAAGTCAGTCACCGGCATGAAAGGGGTTTCGCTGACCCCGATGGCCGGCGCCCAGGGTGAGTTTGCCGGCGTCGCCATGATCCGTGCCTACCACCTGTCGCGTGGTGATACCGAGCGCACCGAGATTCTGGTGCCCGATGCGGCCCACGGCACCAACCCGGCCACCGCGATCCAGTGCGGTTGCACGGTGCGCGAGATCCCCACGGACAAGAACGGCGACGTGGATCTTGAAGCGCTGGAAGCGGCGCTGGGTCCGAAGACGGCCGGCATCATGCTGACCAATCCGTCGACCCTGGGCGTGTTCGAGCGCAAGATCGAAATCATCGCCAAGAAGGTTCACGAGGCAGGCGGCCTGCTGTACTACGACGGCGCCAACCTCAACGCGATTCTTGGCAAGGTGCGCCCGGGCGACATGGGTTTTGATGTCATCCACATGAACCTGCACAAGACCTTCTCCACGCCGCACGGCGGCGGTGGTCCGGGCTCTGGTGCGGTGGGTGTGTCCGAGCGCCTGCGTCCGTTCATGCCGATTCCGGTGGTGGGCAAGGATGGCGATCAGTATCGCTGGCTGGATGAAAACGACCTGCCGCAAAGCATCGGTCGTCTGTCTGCGTTTATGGGCAACGCCGGGGTGCTGCTGCGCGCCTATGTCTATGCCCTGATGCTGGGGCCGGATGGCATGACCCGGGTGGCCGAGTTCGCCACCTTGAATGCCAACTACCTGATGGCGCGTCTGAAAGACAAAGGTTTCGATCTGGCTTTTGATGGGCGGCGTGCGACCCATGAGTTCATTGTGACGCTGAAGAAGCAGAAGCAGGAGCTCGAGTTCACCGCCACCGATATGGCCAAGCGCCTGCTCGACTACGGCTATCACGCCCCGACCATCTACTTCCCGCTGCTGGTGCCCGAGTGCCTGCTGATCGAGCCGACCGAGTCGGAAGATCAGGCCACGCTGGATGCCTTCGTCGAGGCCATGGTGGCGATCTGGGATGAGGCCAAGGCCGATATCGACAAGGTCAAGGGTGCGCCGTATACCCAGCCGGTGCGGCGTCTGGATGATGTGCGCGCGGCGCGCCAGCTGGATCTGCGCTGGACCGGTTAGGCCGGTCTTGTCGGATGGTGCCGCGGCGTGGCGGCACCATCCGCTGATGCATCAGTCCAGCACTTCCACCACCTGCTGGAAGGTCGGTCGGTTGGTCCAGTGAATGGGTGGGGTCGGGATCAGCGCGAATGAGGTGGCTTCCACCGCATCGTTGTCTTCGACCGTCACGCCGTCATACAGCTGGGTGCCATCCCAGTTGGCCTGATTGGCCAGACCGCCCAAATCCTCCAGCGCTTGCTGCAGCGCTGTGGCCACCGCCTGACGGCAATCGGCGGCTTGTTCGGACGCGGCACAGCGCAGCACTTTGTAATCCTGACGGGGCAGATTCAGGGCAGTCTTGAGCACCCGCACCATGAATTGGAACCAGCCGCCCTGATAGGCCGAGCCGACCGGCCCCGGTGCATCATAGCGACCCTGGATGACCGGTCCTTCCACCGCCGTCAGCTGCGGCAACATGGTGTCGATCAGACGCTGGTACCAGGCGTCCATAAAGACCACCGCCGCGCGATGGTCATAGGCACCGTCCTGGTCGCGATCGCGACGCATGGCGCCGAGGCCGGGCTCACCGCTGATCCACTGCTGCGAGCCGTCATCGCGCCAAGCGCTGAGCAGATCGACGATGCTTTGCTCTTCATCGCTGAGGCTGTCGGTTTGCAGCATCTGGATCAGCAGCGGCAGTAGATCCTGGCCACGCAAATCGGTGTACGCAGCATCGCCCATGATCTCGATCATGCTGGCGATATCGTGCTTGCGCCCCGATTCGGCGAAAGCATCCAGACGTGCGCTGAGCAGGTTGACGCGGTGGCTGGGGCCATAGTCGCTCTTGGTGTCGGCGGCCCACCAGCCCGGCGCTCCGTTGTTGTTCCAGTTGGCCAGATAGCCATGGGCCGGATTGGTGTCGTGGATATGGGCCTCAAGGCTGAGATAGCCGGGCCATTCAAAATAGCCCGGACGGCCGCTGACACTGTTTTGCTGCTGCGGAAAGGCGCGCGTCGGGTAACTCAGGCCACCCTCGGCATCGTCACCACCGTACTGGGCGAAGAAATCGCTATCCAGGTTCTGATCGGCGACCCATTCGAAACGGCCATCACCCCACACGGGCAGTTCCGGATGGTGTTCCGGGTGGCGCTGCGGATACAGGCCGCTCTGAATAAAGCCGATGTCGCGTGCATCCACATAAGCCCAGTTGAAGGTGCTGGTCATGCTGTTGAACAGCTCGTAGAAACGTTCGCTGGTCATGCTTTCGCCATTGCTGGTCATCAGCGCGAACGGAATCGCCGCATCAACATCGGCCATGAAGGTCGAGCGCTGGGTGGAAATCACCACCGGCTCGCCGTTCACAGTGGCGGTGGCCAGGACCGGGCCATAGTGGGTACGCAGGATGAAGCGGCTGATGTTTTCGCTGGAGGTCGGGCCGCCCAGTGCGATGCTGGCCGGGGTGGGCGTTGCGGTCCATTGGTCGGTGCGGCGGTACAGGCGCACGCACTGCGCCTTGAACAGATAGCCGTCAGCGTCGGGGAAGCCGTCACCGTCGCCGTCCTCACGACTGGCCGGGCTGCCATCCTGATTGCACAGTTTGGAGACGCGGATGTCGGTGAAGTCGGAGCTGGCCGAGGTCGGTGACCAGGCGAAGTCGCGGCCGCGGCCGATGGTGATGTAGGGCAGGTTAACGGTCGAGATGCCGCGTGCGGCAATGTCCAGATCGGTGCCGCCAGTCGAAACCACGGCGGCTTCCCAGAGCAGTTGCGGTTGGAAGTAGCCGGTCTGCGGCCCGCCGACCATGATCGGCCGGCCCGACTGGGTCTGGCTGCCGGCGGCCAGAATCCAGTTGGAGGTGGCCTGGGGCAGGCCCAGTGGGGCAAGGCGCTCACGAACGGCGCTGGGATCGGTGCTGGCTAGCAGTGATGCGGGTTGGGGCAGGCCTTGCGGAGCGTGCCAATCGTTTGTCTTGTCTTTGCGGGTCAGGCCGCCGCCGCCGTCCAGTGGCACTTCGATGGATTCCTGATCTGGCAACGGTTCGAGCAGAGGGGCGAGCAGAGGCGCGAGCAAGTCGCTGACCAGTGGGACAGCACCGAGGTCAACCAGCGGCAGGGGCAGGCCGCTGTCGCGGCGCAGGAACTCGCGCGCCGTGAGGCTGCCGCCATCCCAGATCGCAACGCCTGCGGGCAGGGCCTGCGGGCAGTCCTCGCTGACGCTAGGCGGTGACTGGGTGTCGAATTCGCGTGGGGTCGAATAGGTGGTTTCCGGGTCTTGCGCGTGGCGGACATCGCGCCAGAACTCACAGGCTGCCTTGGGCAGGGTGGTGGTGCCGGGTGCGATGCTGTTATCCAGTTTCTGCAGCAATTGCAGGTTCCTGGCCTCGCCTCCGCCGCCCAGACCCAGAGCGGCCTGGATCAGCACGGCATTGGCCACAATATCGGTAACGGTAAATGGGCGCGGCGGGAACAGCGGCGGTACCGTCAGCCCCAGGGTGGCGTACTCGGGCGGGACCTCAGCCAGACCGGCTGGGGTTTGCAGAAAGTCGAGATAGGCGTTCATGCCGGCGACAAACTGCTCGGTGTCGTTGAGGAAGATCGGCCCCAGCGCGCCGATCTTGGCCACGGTGGTGTCGACGATGCGTTGCAATTCAGCCTCGCTGTAGCCCCCGGGGACGCCGAATTCCAGATCCAGGTCGAAGGTGGTTTGCGATGGGCCGAGTTTCTTCGAAGCCTGGCCGCGGCCGACGTCACGTAACAAATCCCACAGCCACAGCCGATCCTGGGCTGAGGCATAGCCCAACCCGTACTGCGCTGAGTCACGATCCTCGCCCAGAACGTAGGGTACGCCCCAGCCGTCGCGCTCGATGGTTACGGTTTTGCCGTTGGGTGCGGTGAGTTCGAGCGTGGACACCACCGTGCCTTCGAGCGGGCGCAGGCCAGCCGGTTTGAAGTAGTTGCAGGCTTCGGATGAGCGCGCCTGATGCTCGTCGATGCTGTTGGGCGCAACGCAGCTGTGGGCGCTCAGGCCCTGCTCGGCGTAGGCCAGATTGCCGTACAGGTCAAGCTGGTCACGGTAGTTGTCGGGGAAGGCCAGGGTGGGTACGCCGGGTACCGGTGCCCCCGCTCCGCCAGCGGAGTTGCCGTTGGAACCGGCTGGCGCGATGTTCAGAAAGATGCTTTGGCTGTCAGCCGGAGGCTGTGAGGGGCCTTGATCGTTGCGACCGCCTTGGCAGGCGGAGCTCAGAATAGCCGCTGCTGCGCACACGGCGAGCACACGATGGCGTGCATGGATCTGCATGATGGGTCTCCAACGTTGTCATTTTTATGCGGGCTGCCAGGCGCGAGGCCTGACACCCCCTATGACTTATTTGTACAGCATTGGCTGCAGGAATCCAGCACGCTGCTTCAAGGCGCGGTTTCGCTGATGGTTTGTGTACGTGTCACCCGGCTGCGAATCTCGCTTTCGCAGAACTGGGCCTCGACCCAGCCGCTTTCGGCATAGAGCCGGGTCTGGTCGGCATAGTGCGGGGATTCGGGATTGGTACTTTGCGAGTAGGTCAGGATGGTGCGCGCATCGGGGCAATCGTCGCCATCAAAGCTGACCACCTGGATAAAGCTGGAGCCGTGCACCACATCGCTGTAACCCTCACCTGCGACCCACGGGTTGGTGATGGCGTTGAATACACCCATTGCGCCGGGGCCGCCGTGAATGGGGATGCGCTCCTCGCCGCGTGCTTCGGTCTGCGCCTGACGCAGCGTAGCGTTGAGTGCGAAGCCGGCAGCGTTGAGATCGCTGATGGCACTGCCCAGAGCGAGAGCGACATGCGGGTTGAGCACATTCAGCCCGCTGGGTGTATGCACCGGGTCATTGACGTTGAAAGGCCGGGTCCACACATCCAGGAACTCAAGCTGCGAGGCTGAGGTGCCCGAGGGTACGGCCGCGATATAGAGATTCTCGGCAAAGCGCCGGAACAGCACCGCTCCGGGGCTGTCCAGATTGTCGCTGCGGTCCCAGGCTTCCAGCACATCGCAGGCTTCGCCGGTCAAGACCGGGTCACCCAGGCCAATCAGCACGGGGGTCAGGCGGCAGAATGGAATCAGATCATCCAGCCACAGATGGGCCGCGTGCTGACGATTGTTGAACAGCAGATCCTGCATCTGCTGACGGCTGAAGGTCTGGCCCTGGTCGTACAGATGCGATTCGACCATGACCAGGCCGGAGCGGGTGCGCATACGGCGAGCTCGGCGTTCATCGCCGATGATGCGTGCATACCCCTCCAGGGGCTGTTGTGGATTGGACAGCCAGTGGCTGTCATTGGAATTGGTAACGTAGTCGGTACGGAGCAGATAGGGCATGTTGGCGGGCCCCAGGGTGCCGGCTTGGACCGCGTCGTCATCGTTTCGCCATGCGCAGTTGCTGCGAGAACCGTCCAGCACCGGCAGACCCAGCAATGGCTGGGTGACAAGTCCGAGTACGCCGGCGCAGGTCAAGGCCATGGCATCGGGTACGTTGGGCGTGACCGAGATGTCTGCGTACAGTGCTTCGCCATGTCGGTCACTGGCCAGTGTGTTGACCCACGGCACGCCTTGATTGCGTTTGAGGATGTCCAGCAACTCGCGACTTGAACTGGCCTGATTGGTTTCCAGGAAGTGATTGACGTAGCGGAAATTGGCCGCATTGGCATCGGCCAGTGCATATGCCTGCACGGGCAGCCATGGGAACAGCGGTAAACCGAGGATTTCGTTGAACACCGGCCCCCATCGGGTGGTGTACAGGGTGCGACTAACGGTGCTGATCTGGCCGTCGGCTTGCCGGCTTTCAACCTCCAGATCCCAGGGCGTCATCTGCTCCGGGCGGCCATCAACCAGGTAGGTGGTCGGCGCGCCCGGTACCAGGGTCAGCTGATAAGGGGTAAAGCGCCAGGCGCTGGAAACCGTATGGCTCCAGGCCAGGTCCTTGTTGTAGCCAATCAGAATCAGCGGTACCCCAAACAGGCTCACGCCGGTCACATCCAGCTTGCCGGGAATGGTCAGATGAGCCTGATGAAAACGCTCTGCGCCGTCCCACGGGAAATGCGGGTTGCCCAGCACCATGCCGCGGCCGCTGTCGGTAGCTTCACCACCCAGCGCGATGGCGTTGCTGCCGATCTGGATGCCTTCCCAGCGGCTTTGCAGCTGCGTTGCGATCTCCTGCGCCGAGGGCAGGATGCTGGGGATCAGTCCGGCGATCGGGGGCTGGGCGCTGCCAATGCCATTGATGGCAACACCTGATGAGGCCAGCATGGCCAGCTGGTAGAAGCGCCGGTAGACATCAATCTCACGGATTTCGCGGACCCATTGCGCGCCACGGCAGCTGGGGTCGGGCAGGTTTTCGATTCTGGTGTCGCGCAGGTAGCGGTTGTAACCGGCCACGTAACCGCGGACCAGTTCACGAACCGCCGGCAGCGGACCTTGGGGTGGTGGCAAGGCCAGCAGCTCCTCAATCCGTTGCTGGGCGATTATCAGTTTGAAGAAGAAATCCGAGTTCAGGTTGTTGTTGGTCGTGCCGTTGCCGGTGAAGGTCCAGCTGGCTTCCGGGCCAAAGTACTTGCTGCGTTCGCCATTGACCGTGACATAGCTGTCGGCCATCAGGCACAGATTGTCCTCGGCAAAGGCGTAGGCATAGCCATAGCCCAGGCTGGCGTAATCATTGGCTTTGACGTGCACAATCCCGTAGTCGCTGCGTCGCAGTTCGGCGCTCAATGTTTCGCCGGCTTGCGGTGTCGCGCGTGTGCTTTCGCGTCCGCCACTTTGGCAGGCGCTCAAGCAGGCGATCAGGATGAGGCTAAAAATACCGCGCATGATGTCTCCCCGACTTTATGGGATGTGTGGCGGTCCCGTTCTCGGGATTTTGTGCCGCTGTGCGCCGCCGTCGTCGACCCGGCCCGACACGGAGTCTTTGGGCGAGGGGCGAACGCGTGGGTGGCGAAATCAGCAGATTTTGCGGGCCGCTTGTGTCCCGATTATAAGGCGCTCTATGTCGCCTCAGCCGGTCATTTCAGGACCTCATATGGTCATTTGATGACAGCGTGATGGTGTTTTTTGTTGGTGGCGTTGGATGCGCCTAGTCGCCAAAACGCATGCTGAAAGTGGCAAACCATTCACGCCCGTTGGCTTGCTGGGCGAAGTAGCTGCCGGGGAAAAAGGTGGCATCGGTGACCTGATTGAGAACACGTTCGTCGGTCAGGTTGCTGGCGCCCAGCGTCAGACTCCAGCTGTCGCGTTCGTTGGCCAGGGTCAGGCGTGCGGCATACATGGTGTAAGCCTCGACCCGCGTGTTGGGATCCAGGTCGGTGTCGGTGTACTGCTCGCCTTGATGCAGCACGTCAACCGCCAGATTTCCGACCAGACCCCATAACGGGAAGGTCAGCATCGGCGTCAGGGTTGCCGTGGTGCGTGGTGCAAAGGCGATGCGTTTACCGCTCAGGTCCTGGGTCTCGTCGAGTTGCAGATTGCCCTCGTCGTCGCGCACCGGGGCCGGTGCGCCTTGATAGTCGTCGTAGGTCGCATCGAGCAGGCCGACCGATCCCATGATCTGCAGTGGTTCGAACGGTGTGAACCACATGAAGTCTGCTTCCAGCCCGCGTGAGCGGGCCGAGGCAGCGTTACTTACGTCGAAGAAAAGGCCGTTGAAAGCCAGCACCTGAAGATTGTCGAAGCGGGTCTCGTAGAGCGTGGCGTTGAGGCGCAACGTGCGGTCGAACAAGGTGGCTTTAATGCCCAACTCGAACGTTTCTGCATTCTCCGGTTCGAACTCCAGATCTTCGCCGTTATAAGACAGGGAATTGAAGCCGCCGCTCTTGTAACCGCGGGCATAGGAGGCAAACAGATTGATGTCGTTATCGCTGAAATATTGCACAACCAGCTTGGGCGAAACATCGGATTCCTTGCGCTGCAGACCACGCTGCTCATAGTTTTCAGCGCCCAGAAGAGCCGCCATGATGCACACCGGCAAACCCAGCGAATCCAGGGTGCATTGTTGGGTCCCAGCGGAATCCACATTTTTTTCTTCGCTGTTGATGCGAATGCCGGGTGTGATCGCAATGCGCTCGGTCAGATACCAGGTCATCTGGCCGAAGAAAGCCAGCGAGGAGACACCCTGGTCGTAATCCAGCTGGTAGAAGTCCTCGCCTATGATCGGGCCAAGAATGTTGCCCAGCAGCGGGATGCCGGGCAGTCCGGCCAGCAGACCAAAACCGCCGGAGCCACTGATCAGCTGTAGGGCATCTTCGGTAAGCACAAACGAACCGATGTCGGAACCGGCGTGTATGCGTGCCAGCAAGGTGTATTCGGAGTCGTACCAGAACGCGCCGGCAACCAGGTCAATATCGCCTCCCCAACCAAACAGGCTGTCAGCACGCGCTGAAAAGCGCAGCTCACCAGACAACTGCTTGTGATCCTCGAAGTTGTCCAGCCGCGAGATGTCGGCAGGCGAGACATCGAGCTCGTTGAGTTGGTCGATATGCAGCTTAGAGCCTGCCAGCACCAGCGTTAGCGCGCTGTCCTGCAGGCCCCACAGATCGCCTGTGTCCCAAGTGGTGATGGCCGAGAGTGTTTCTGAGCCCTTTTCAATAAAGCCCGGTGTGTTGAATGAGGTACGGAAGTTGTAGGGATCGTCTTCGATATCCGAGTCATAGCTGTTGAGGAAATTGCGCGTGCCTTCATCCAGGACGGCCAGCTGAAAGGGCCAGAACGGTGCCTCGGTGTCGGAAACCTGTGCGCTGATGTCGATGCTCAACACATCGCTGGGCAGCAGGCGCAGTTTGATGCGGCCGGCCATCTGTTCCAGGGCTTGTTCATCACGCTGCTGGAACTGGTTGTACAGGGCGCCGTCCTCGTCGCGGTAAAGACCGGAGATGCGAATACCACCCCAGTCGGCGAACATCCCGCCGACCCCGGCTTCCACTCGGTGCGCATTGTTCTGGCCGTAGGTGTAGCGGGCATCGCCTTCGAACAATTCGCTGGGACCACGGCTGGTCACATTGAAAACACCGGCGATGGTGTTCTTGCCGAATAGGGTGCCCTGGGGGCCGCGTAGCACTTCGACGCGTTCGACATCGAACATGGATTCGGTGAAATAGGCCGGACGCCCGAAGTAGACTTCGTCCTGCACGAAACCCACCGAGCTTTCGAAGCTGGGGTTGAAGGCGTTGGTGCCGAACCCGCGAATGAACAGCTGCGGTGAGCCCAGATCATCGGCATCCACCCGCACATTGGGTACGTACAGCGAGACATCGGCCAAATCTGATGCGTTGGTCATTTCGATGAACGATCCATCCACCGCGGTGACCGAAATGGGGACGTCCTGCAGGGATTGCTCGCGCTTTTGCGCGGTGACCACGATTTCCTCAATTACGCGGGCTTGCGGTGCACGAACAGGCGTCGGCTCAGGTGAACGCAAGGCATCCACCGGGATGGTCTGCAAGTCGGGATCGTCTTTAGGCTGGGCGCTGCTAGGTGCCGGTGTGGGTGTAGGGCGCGGTGTCGCTGTACTCGGGGTGTCTGCGAACAGAAAATCCAGATCGTCGTCCTGGGCTACGGTCGTTGTGGCCCACAGTGCAAGCGGGAGCAACAGCAAAGTGATCAAACGCATCGGAATTCTCTGGTTTTCATGAGGGGCCGGGCCGTCAGCTCGATCGGGCCTGTGCCGCAAGTGCAAGCAAAATGTGATCCGCTTCGTCGGCCAGCTCCTGGGCTGTCCGCTGCGGTGTGTCGGAGTTCACCACGGCGATGGCACCCTGCAGCACCAGGCCCATCAGCAGGGTGGTCAGAGAGGCCACTGACAGCGGTGCGAGTTCGCCCAGTTCGACCGCGTTCTGCAGGCCTTCCATGACGATTTCACGCGAGATCGCGTTGTCGGTTTCGTACCAGCCGGTCCAGCCGATGACCGGCGGCGCAGTGATGTAAACGAAGCGCCCGTAGCGCGGCTGGGTGCACAGTTCGAAGCAGCTGCGCACGCCGCGCTGAACCATGCCCAACGGCGTTTCTGCGGTCAGGGCGCGGGCGCGCACGCGGTCGGCCATTTCCTGGTCGATCGCTTCGAAAACTTCGCGAAAGATCGCCAGCTTGTCGCCAAAGTGGTGATAGAAGGCGCCCTTGGTCACATCGGCGGCGGCGACGATGCGTTCAACCCCAACCGGGTCATAGCCCTCGGCGATGAACAGTGTCTCTGCGGCGCTGAGCAGGCGCTCGCGCGTGGCCAAGCCGCGCGCTTGTGGGCGGCGCTTGGCAGGGCGCGGCTTGCGGCTGGTCTTCGCGACAGAGTGTGCGGCCATGTGTTCAATCGGGTTTCGGGCTGTGTTGACATAAACATACCCTGAGTATGTAATTTGCGAAAGCACCTGCGTTCAGCGCCGCGCCATGCGCCTTTGCAAGAGGACATACAAACGATGAAGAAGAGCTTGGGGAATAGCGCCGTGGTTGCCGCGCTTGTCGTGATCGTCAGCGCCTGTGGCAACAGCGCTCCAACCGGCAAGGCGCAGGTGACCGCGCCGCCACCGCCGCAGGACGCAGCGCTGGCCCGTTTGTACGATCAGACCTGCCGCGCCTGTCATGCCTCGTCACGCACTGGCGCGCCGATGGCGGGTGACACTGCGGCGTGGGCGCCACGCATGGCGCAGGGCATGGATGTGCTGGTTGAGCACACCATCAACGGCTACAACGGCATGCCGCCGCTTGGGGCCTGCATGGATTGCAGCGAAGATGATTATGTCGCGCTGATTCGCTACATGGCGGGCCAATGACATGGCTATGAATCGACGTGATTTGCTGATTTCATCAGTGGCCGCCGCCACTGGCGTGGGGCTTGCCGGCTGCGATGATCATGGTGCGAGCAAGCTGCCGCAGGCCCCGGCGCCGACCACAGGCCCGGATGGCAAACGCCTGATTCCGTGGCAGAACTGGTCGGGTTATCAGTTCGGTGTGCCGGTTCAGCGTTTGGTTCCCAAAGATGAGGCCGAGCTGTCCGACATCATGCGTCATGCGCCGGGGCCGATTCGCCCGGTTGGCGCCGGCCATTCATTCACCGCACTGGTGCCGACCGACGGCACGTTGCTGTCATTGCGCAATTTCAGCGGCCTGCTGTCCCATGACCAGGACAGCATGACGGCGCGCCTGGGTGCAGGCACCCGGTTGGGTGACGTGGGGCCGATGCTGGATGAGGTGGGGCAGGCGCTGGCCAATATGCCGGACATCGATTCACAGACCCTGGCCGGCGCCATCGGCACGGCCACCCATGGCACTGGTGCTGGGCTGGGCGCCCTGCACAGCTATGTCAAAGCGCTGCGTCTGGTGACGCCGCGCGGCGAGATTATCGATTGCAGCGCCGAACAGAACCCCGAGGTGTTCAGCGCGGCCAAGGTGTCGCTGGGCAGTCTCGGCGTGATCACGCAGATGACATTGCAAAACGTGCCCACGCACCGGCTCAAACGGCGCAGCTGGCTGGCTCCGATCGATGAGCTGATCGACAACTTCGATCAGCTGGTCAGCGAGAATCACAGTTTCGAGATGTATTACATCCCGTTCTGCAGCCAGGCCATGGCGGTTGCCATTAACCCGACCGACGAGCCGATGCAGCCGCGCGGGCCGGAGCAGGACAATGATGCAGTCATGCAGATGAAGCAGCTGCGCGACTGGCTGTCGTGGTGGCCGGGTATGCGCCAGCGGCTGCTCGATATGGCCACGCGTGATTTCGAGCCGGAAGAGGCGGTGGATGTGTGGTACCGCATTTTCCCCTCGAGCCGCGAAGTGCGTTTCAACGAGATGGAGTATCACCTGCCGTCGGAAGCGCTGATGCCCGCCTTCAAACAGGTCCGCGAACGCATCGAATCACAGCATCACGAAGAGTTCTTCCCGGTCGAGATCCGGGTGGTGCGCGGCGATGACGCCATGCTGTCGCCTTTCCAGGGTCATGCGGTGTCCAGCTCGATTGCCGTGCATCGCTACCACAAGGAAGATCCGCTGCCGTACTTCGCCAGTCTGGAGCCGATTTACCAGCCCTATGAGGGCCGTCCGCACTGGGGCAAGATGCACACCCTGAGCAGCGCGCAACTGGCCGCACGCTATCCGCGCTGGAAGGATTTCCTGGCTGTACGCGAAGCGCTTGATCCCGATGGGCGTATGCTCAATCCCTACCTGCGCCAGCTTTTCGGCATCAGCTGAGGCCCTGCCATGAATCGTCGTTTTCTTCTTGGCGCCGCGATAGCGGCACCGGCAGCCGCCGTGGCCTTGCGCCCCTCCACGCGCGGCGGGCGGCATGATGAGTATTTTCTGTCATTGCAGCAGGCCCTGGCCGATGCCGGGCTGTTCCGGCCCACGCTGGTCATCGACAAGGCCCGGCTGGATCACAACATCGCGCGACTCAAGGCCCATCTGCCGTCACGCATGGCCTACCGTATCGTGGCCAAGTCGCTGCCCAGCCTGGCGCTGATCGACTACGTGCGTCAGGCCACCGGCAGTCAGCGCCTGATGGTCTTTCATCAGCCCTTCCTGAATCTGGTTGCACAGCAGATGGGCGATGCGCAGGTGCTGCTGGGCAAGCCCATGCCGGTGGGTGCGGCGCAGCGCTTCTTCACGCATTACGGCGGCGGCGCGTTTGATCCGGCCCAGCAGATCGAGTGGTTGATTGATACCCCTGTGCGCCTGCGTGAATACGCCGAGCTGGCGCGGGCCAGACAGGCCGAGGGCATGGGCCCGCTCAAGGTCAACCTGGAGCTTGATGTCGGCTTGCATCGTGGCGGTCTGCGCGATGCAGCGGCAGTGGCGGAGGTGCTGAAACTGATCGATGAGGAGCCGGCCCTGCGCCTTTCCGGTTTCATGGGTTATGAAGCCCATGCTTCGAAAATGCCGGGCTTTCTTGGCGGTCCGCGCAAAGCCCTGGAGCTGGCCATGCAGCGCTACAGCGCAGCGTTGCAGGTGCTGCGTGAACAGCAGGGCGGTGGCTTTGACGCCGAGGCGCTCACACTCAATGCGGGCGGTAGCTCGACTTTTGCGCTGTACGACAACAGCGCGCCGTGCAATGAGCTGGCGATGGGCTCCGGTCTGGTCATGCCTTCGGATTTCGATGTGCCGGCCCTGTCCGATCACCAACACGCTAGCTTCATCGCCACGCCGGTGCTCAAAGCTTTGGACCGCACCGAATTGCCCGGCCTTGAATCCATGAGCGGTGTTCTGCGTGCCTGGGATCCCAATACCGCGCAGGCCTTCTTTACCTATGGTGGTTACTGGCTGGCCGACAGCGTGTCGCCGCCCGGCCTGCAACGCAATCCGATCTGGGGGCATTCGACCAACCAGGATCTGCTGAACGGTTCACGTGAGGTGGAGCTGGGTGTGGGTGACAACGTGTTCTTGCGTCCGCGGCAGTCCGAATTCGTGTTCCTGCAGTTCGGTGATATCGCGGTCTACGATCAGGGTGCCATCGTCGACACCTGGCCGGTGTTCACCAGCGGCGCCTGAGGCCCTCAGGCCGTTGCGTGCTCCGGCGCGATGCCGGACCAGCTGCCGCGGTCGATCGGACCTGCGGCTTTGCCAATGCGCACCGGGATGCCGCTGAGATGAGCCATGCCGGACACCGGCTCGACCGCGTCCGCACCATCGGCGGCCAGCAGATTGACGTTGGCACCGCCCAGACGGGCGGCCACGCTCAGGCCACGGGCGTGCTGGTGCCCCCAGCCATGCGGCACCGCCACGGTGCCCGGCAGTAGCGTGTCGAGCAGTTTGACCGGCAATCGGATGGTTGCGGTCTGTGAGGAAATGTCCGCCGCATCCGTTTCACTCAGACCGTGGGCGGCAGCATCGTCCGGATGCATGTACAGGTAGTTGGTCTGGCCCATGCGGCCATTGGTGAGTTCGGCGATGTTCTGGGTCCACGAGTTGTGGGTGCTGTGCATGCGTTTGCTGATCAGGCGCAGTTCGCCGCGTTGGTAGCTCGCCATCTCGCTGCGGAAGATTGCGTCCAGGCGTGAGGTCTCGGCCATCAGGCGGGCTGGCGCCAGCTGAACCTTGCCGTCATCGGTGACGACACGCTGGCCCAGATAGCTGTCCGGACGGGCTCCGCCACGCCAGCGCATGCCATTGGGTTGCGCCGCCAGGTCGCGAAAACGCCCGGTTTTGCTCAGTCTCAGGATCAGGTCGAGGATCAGACGCAGCGGCAAGGCGCGGGGCTTGCCCCGCCGCCATGGCGTATTGGCCGCCACCAGCCCCTGCAGTATCCATTGCAATGGGCGTGACTTGAACAGGCTGACGCCGCAGGCGCGGGCCAGTTCGGTGTAGATCGTGGCCTCGTCTTTTTGCTCGGCATCGGCTTCGACGATGGCGTCGGTCGCGGCCACATAAGGCTTGGATTGCATGCCGAGGAACAGCGGGAACACGAAGGGCAGGTCAGGTCGCTCCAGCGGAGAGGTGGCCGGCAGCACGTAATCGGCCAGGCTGGCGGTTTCGTTGAGGTAGATGTCGGTCACCACCAGCAGGTCCAGCGTGCTCAGTGCATCGCGCAGCCGGGCCGAGTTGGGCATGGTCATCAGCGGGTTGCCACCGGTCACGAACAGACCTCGAATCTGGTCGTCGCCCGGCTCGAGAATTTCATCGGCCAGGATGCCGCCGGGGAAGCCGCCGTTGAGTTCGAAGAAGCCGCCGACGCGGGAGCGCGCGTGGCGTTCGAACAGCTTTTCCTTTTTGGCGTAGGCCGCGAAATCGAACATGCCCTGGCCGACCAGGGTGCCACCCTTGCGGTCGAGATTGCCGCTCAGGGCATTGATCGCCTCGGCCAGCCACTGGGCCAGCGTGCCGTGGCGCCCCATGCCCAGGCCGGTCCCGGTCACGATGGCTGATGCACCGGCGGTGATGTAATCGGCGACCAGTTGTTTCAGGCGTGGCGCGCTGATGCCGGTCAGCTCGGCAGTGCGTTCGGCCGGCCAGTCGGCCGCCAGCTTTTCGAGCGTCTGACTACCGCACATATGGGCTTGTGCGCGGGCCTGATCCACGCCGTTCTGCAGGAACAGTTCGTGCAGAAAAGACAGGAAGAAGAACACATCCGTGTTGGGACGGATGAACTGATGGTCGCTGGCCACCTTGGCGGTTTCGGTATGGCGCGGATCGACCACCACGATCTGGGCGCCGCGTTCGCGCACCTGCTTGAGGCGTTTGACCGGGTGGGCCACCTGCAGGAAGGTCCATTTCGAAACCACCGGATTGGTGCCGACGATGAGCATGAATTTCACATGGTCCAGATCGACAAACGGCAGGCAGAACGGAAAGCCGTACATTTCGCTGGAGGTGGCGAAGCGGTTGGCACAGTCCTGGGTTGATGAGGAGAAGATGTTGGGCGAACCCAGCCCCTGCATGAAGCCCTCGGCAAATATCGGATGCAGGATGCTGAAGCCGGCGGCGGTGCCCACGTACATCGACAAGGCGCGCGGGCTGCGCCGGCGCAGTTTTTTCACCTTGGCGCCGATTTCGGCATAGGCCTGGCGCCAGCTGATGCGCTCGAAGTGCTCGCCGACCCGTTTCAGCGGATAACGCAGGCGATCGGGTGAGTCATACATCTTGTGCTGGTTGAGCCCTTTCATGCAGGCGAACCCATCGGTGCCGATGTGCTCACGATTGGGGCGCAGCTCAACGATACGGCCGTGCTCAAGCTCGGCTTGCAGCCCACAGCCGGCTTCGCAGATGCGGCAGAAGGTGTGCTTGTGCTGTGTCATCAATTCGCCCGTTGGCCCTGGGAAGACTCAACGCTGCCACCGCGTGGGCGCGTGCGCCTACTCAGCAAGGACTACATCGGGTGCGACAAAATGAGTAGAACTGCTCATGGTGCTGTGATCCCGGCTGGCCTAGCGTTGGTGCAACGACAATACGCATTGGAGCGGGGCATGGATATTCAGCGACGTGGCATGGTTTTGGGCAGCCTGGCCCTGACCCTGATGGCTTGCGGAGGCGGCGGTGGTGGCGGCGCGGCGTCAATTTCCGAGCGCACCGTTTACGTCAATCCGGATGACAGCGCGGTGTACAAACTGGATGCGGACAATGGCGAGCAGGTGACATTCTTCGGCCAGCGCGACGCTGACGGCCTGCCCACTGCGATCACGCATTTGTCCTACCAGGACGCGCACGGCCAGGCCTTCGAAATCGGTGTGGATGAATTTGGCTTGCCGGTCCGCGGCGCGGATGAGAGCGGCAACGTCATCCGCTTGACCTACCTGGATGCTGAGGGGCAAGCGATCCAGAAAAGCCTGAAAGCGGATGCCGCGGATGCGACCCGCAGTGTCAGCAGCATCGGTATCGACATCATCAGCAACGATGATGATGAGGCGCGTTCGATTGGTGGCGTGCTCAGTCTGGACAGTCCGGTCATTGTCGATCTGGACGAGGCCCTGGCTCAGTTGCAGGCTGCTGAACCGGTCGGCAACGTCACCGTGGATGTGGCCAAGTGCGATACGCCGGTAAATCCCAGCGGCGGTGTGGTGGTCAATTTCGCCAGCTTGAGTGTGGCCTCAAGTGGTCGTTACCCCGCCTGGCCGACAGGTCAGACGGGGCGTTACGTGGCGCGCGTACCGGTGCGCCAGCCGATAGACGTGCCGGATCAGCTGGAAGCCGTGTGCACCGGCTTCTCCGGTCTGCTCAATCAAGCCTGTCTGGTGTTCAACCCGGCCGCTTCGCCTGCGGGCAGTCAACTGGTCGGCGATCCGACGTTCCAGGCCGGATTCTGTGCCCAGGTCGCCGTTCTGGCCTCGGCCACCCCGGCTGCTCCGATCACCGGCAGCGCCGCCGGGGCTTTGTGCCTGGCCACGCTGGCGGGGGGTACATTTGCCTGCAACACACTGGGGCAGAGTTTCAGCGCCTCGCCGGACACCCCGAGCATTCTGGATCGCTTGTGCGACGTGGAAGGGGCATTGAATGCGGTTGATTCGGCTGTTGGCCTGGATCAGGTGTCCTTGCAGGCCATCGCCGATTTTCAGGCCGGGGCATCGATCTCCGCACCGGGTTCACAGCCCCGCGGTATCGTGGCTTCCGAGCAGCGCAGCGCCAACGCGGCCGGGCCTTTCCCTACGTTGGCGATCAACGATCTCAGCCCCAGTGTGGATCGTTTCGTGACCTCGCCGGCCACACCGCAACTCAATCAAGCGTATACCGCCAGCGCCACACTCTCCTGCGTGCAGGATGCCGATATTGCGCTCACTGCCGAGCGGGGAGGTGGCACGGTTGCTGCGAATGCGGTGACCAGTTCCAGCAATCGACGCAGCATCTCCGTTCAGGTTGCGGCCGCGACCCAGGCCGACACGGTGGATGTTCTGACGGTGTCGGCGAGCAACATGGCAACGGCGCAGTCGGTCACGCAGAAACGCAGCGTGGTGTTTGAGGGGGAACCGGACACGCAGCCAGCACCCGGTGATTTCGATTTTTCCGCTGTGAATCGTGCGCGCTTCACTCTGAGCGTCAATGCACAGGGCATGTTCTACCCGGATGCGAGCGGGGCCGACGCGTTCACGCAGGTGCGTGCGGTGAATGATGACCACAGCTATCCGGGCTTTGGCAGCGTGCCGTGTCCGCGGCAGGATCTGGGCAGTGAGCAAAATAATCAGGCCTTTGGGTTTGCTTTCAGTAACCAGAACGGCGGTGGCGAGTCACAAGGTGCGATTGTGGTTCAGGTCGATCCGCAAACCTGCAAGACTGCTCATGCGATGCAGGTGACGCACCGCGATGGTGACGATCGCGAGATCACCATGCAGCTGCTGGATGTTTCGGTTGAGGCCGACATCATCAGCGCGCAGCGCATCCGCTACCGATTGAGCGGCAGCGGATTGTGCGAGGTGGTGTCGAACTTCGACCTCTTCGAGAACGACAGCGACGGCGACTTCGAAGCGGATGTGCCGCTGTGCAATGCCTCGTCCGCCTTGAGCATAGAGCTGCTGCATTAGGCCCGCCGTCAGGCCGAGATGAACTTGACGGCCGGCTGGGTCATCATCGGGCACAAGAAGGTGGGCGCGATGGATGCGGTTTGGCGTGTCGCAGCGCAAACGGGGGTGGCGTGGACTTTGCGGTATTCGGGGTGGGGCTCGGCATGCTTGCAGCAGCGTGGCTTACGCCGGACTTTGCCGTGCTCGAGGATGAGGCCGGGCGCATGTCGATTGAGCAGGCTGCGGCGCAGCTGGACGGCCTTGCCCACGCCTCGACGGATGCGCAGCGCGGTCTGAATGCCGGGCTGAGTGACTCGGTTTGGTGGATGCGCATTGATCTTGCGGCTGCGGCCAATGCGCGGCTGCTGGTCGTGCCGTATTCGCAGAACGACCAGCTCGAGGTCTTTCGGCGGAACCTGCAAGGCCGCTGGCAAACGGCCTCAGCGGGCGATTTCACACCGATGTCCAGTCGCGAGATTGCCCATCCGCAGCCGATCTTTGCGATCGAACCAGATTTCGCCGGACCCTTGTATCTGCGGGTGGCATCAAGCGGCGCGGTCAATGTGCCACTGCAGCTGTGGGATGAGCGGGCGTTCTGGCGCCAGGATGGGCGTAACCAGCTGGCGTACGGGTTTTACTACGCCGTGCTGTTTGCGCTGGCGATCTACAACGCGTTTTTGTGGCTGGCCTTTCGTGATCGTGCCTATCTGAACTATGTGCTGTATCTGCTGGGCCTGCTGCTGTTTCAGGTCGCCTACAGTGGTCACGGCCACTGGTTGCTATGGCCACATGCAGGCTTGTTTGCACATCTTGCAACCCTGCTCGGGCTGGCCGCCACACTGGGCTTTGGTGCGGCCTTCGTGTCCGACATGGCGCGCGCGCGGCGCTGGGCGCCGACACTGCACAAGATGCTTTGCGGCTTGATGCTGGTGGCGGTCGTGGCGGCGCTGCTGACCCCGCTGACCTACCGTACGGCCATGCTGATGCTGTTGCTGAGTGTGGCCGTGTGCAGCGTGGTGTTTCCGCTGACCCTGGTGCAGGCCTTGCGTGCCGGTGAGCGTCAGGCGCGTTTTCTGCTGCTGGGCTACTGCGCCTTCATGCCGGGGGCGGCCTTGCTGTCCTTGCGCACGGCCGGGTTTCTGCCGGCCAGTTGGCTGAGCGAGCATGCCTATCAGATCGGGACCATGGCCGAGGCCATGCTGCTGTCATTTGCCTTGGCCGATCGGATCAATCTGCTCAATGTGGAAAAGGAGCGCGCCACCCACGCGCTGGCCCAGCAACGTGAGCGCGGTGCCCAGGCCTTGTTGGACGTGCAGGACGCCGAGCGCAGACGCATCGCCCAGGAACTTCACGACGGTATTGGCCAGCGCCTGCTGACCATCTTGATGAGCTTGCGTGGCATGGCCGCACCGGAGGTCCGCGCGTTACAGCACGAGGTGCGTGAAACGATCCGTGAAACGCGGCGTGTCTCAGCCAATCTGTACCCCTCGCAGCTCGATCGTCTGGGCCTGGTTGAGGCCCTGCAGGCGATGCTGGAAACGGCCTGTGACAGCGCCCGCTTGCGCTGTACCCACGATCTGCACGATGTGCCGCTGAGTCGGCGCGATGCTTTGCAGGTCTACCGTATTGCCCAGGAAGCGATCAGCAATGCTTTGCGTCACGCGCAGGCCCGGCACGTGCATCTGGCCTTGCAGGCGGATCAGGATCACTATCGGCTGCGGATTGAGGATGATGGCCACGGCTTTGCCGAGCACGCCGCCCGGTGCGGGCAGGGCATACCGGGTATGCACGACCGTGCGATGCGCCTGAATGCTTGTTTGACTGTGCAGACCAGGCCACAGGGTGGCACCCAGGTCACGCTCGAGGCGCCACTGACATGAACATCAGCGTGCTCATCGCCGATGACCATCCGATATTCCGCCGTGGACTGCGCGAGATTCTTGGTCTCACCGCGGACTTTGCCGTGGTTGCTGAAGCGGGCGATGGCGAGCAGGCCGTGCGACTGATTCGTGAGCACCAGCCGCGTCTGGCACTGCTTGATGTGAGCATGCCGCAGATGGACGGGCTGAGTGTGCTGGAACAGGTTCAACGTTGGCCGGATGCGCCGGACTGCGTGGTTCTGACCATGCATGATGAACGCGCCTACTTCAATCGCGCCTTCAGACTGGGCGCACGTGGTTATCTGCTCAAGGAGCAGGCGGAAGAGGAACTGGAGCGCTGCCTGCGCGCGGTGATGAGCGGGCAGCGTTATGTCGGGCACGACATTCGCTGGACCCTGGATGAACTCGGCGATCCGCGAGCCCAGAGTCCGCTGGCAGGCTTGACCGCCGCCGAGCGCAGAGTTCTGGATCTGGTTGCGGATTACCACAGCAGCCGCGAGATCGCGGACCTGCTCAATATCAGCATCCGCACGGTGGACAATCACCGGGCACATATCTTGCGCAAGCTCGGCCTGCGCGGCAGCCACGCCTTGCTGCGTTTTGCCCGCGAGCAGCGTGATGCCCTGCCGCGGGCCGACTGAGCCGCGCTTGTGAGTGCTCGGGCCGACGCGTCATCATAGTCGGCTTTATTTCACACGCTGCCCGTTCATGGATGCATTCTGGCTGTTACTGACCTGTCTGGCACTCGGCGCTGCGGTCGCGCGTTGGGCGCAGCCGCCCATCGGTCTGGCCCAGATGCTCAACTGGTGGGTCATCAACATCGCCCTGCCGGCGCTGGTGCTTTATCTGGTCCCGCGCATTCACCTCGACCCCAGTCTGTGGTTCCTGGTGGCCTCGCAGTGGCTGGTGTTTGGCGGCGCCTGGCTGCTGTTTGAAGGGCTGGGACGACGCCTGAACTGGAGTCGGGCACGCATTGGTGCGCTGGTGCTGGTGTGTGGCCTGGGCAACACCTCGTTCATGGGTTATCCGATGATCGATGCCCTGCGCGGTCAGGATGCGCTGGCTCTGGCGGTGATCGCCGATCAGCTGGGCTGCTTTGTGGCCTTGGCGGTGGGTGGCGCGGTGGTTGCCGCGATGTATTCCGGCAAGCCGGCCAATGCGAGCGAGATTGGCAGGCGAGTGCTGCGCTTTCCGCCATTTTTGGCCCTGCTGGCGGCGCTGGTGGTGGGTTTGCTGGGTGGCTGGCCGGCGCCGGTCAACGGGGTGTTGCAGCCGATCGGTCAGACCTTGACGCCTTTGGCCCTGTTCTCGGTCGGGCTGCGTTTTCGACCGCGCATCAGCCGGGATCAGGCATTGCCGGTGGTACTGGGGCTGTCGTGGAAGTTGTTGCTGGCGCCTTTGCTCGCGCTGGCGCTGGGCGTGGTGGCCGGCTCGTCCGGCCAGACCCTGCATGTCGGGGTCCTGGAGGCGGCCATGGCACCGATGATTTCAGCCGCCATTCTGGCCGATCAGCATCATCTGGACCCGCCGTTGGCCAACGCGGTGCTGGCCTTCGGCATATTGCTGTCCCTGCTCAGCGTGCCGGCCTGGCACCTGATGCTGGGTTAGGGCCGCGCTGCGTCGGCAGCGCGGCCCCGGATTTCAACGGTCGCGGATCGGGTAGACGAAGGCTGCGGCCTGGGTGCCTGTGGCGGACCGGGCCGGCGCTGGCGGTAGCGGTTCGCCACCCACGATCATGCGACCGCTGTTGTCCACGTAGGTCAGCCACGACACCGTCTTCTGCTTGTTCTTGCCCGGCGCGCGGTAGTCGCACACACCATCAGGGAAAGCACTCTGCAATTGCTCCCACTGCGCGTCGGTGAACGGCACAAGCCCATAGTCGTCATTGCGATCCATGGGTTTGAGCTGACAATCAAAGTTGTCCGCCGTTTGCGTATCGCCGGCTACGGTGCGTGGGGTGCCATAAGCGTATAGCGGGCGCAGTAAATCGACGCAAACCTCGCCGAGGATCGGTTGCCCGGCAACCACGGCGCACTGGTCCTGAATATCACCAGGCCGGTTGCGGGAGATTTTGTCTGGCAGCGGCGTGTCGCTCAGATCGGCTTCGATATTGGACAGCCAGCGATCCATCGCATCCAGGCCTTTGTACACATAGGACAGATCGCCCAGCAGCGGCACCGGGCCGGCCCACATCACATGATTGCGTGCGCTGCCGTGCTCGCGCTCAATGCGCCAGCGTATCCACCAGGCGTGCAGGGCGTCGTGCGCAATGCCGGGGTCCGGGCCGACAAAATTCAGGATCGGCACGGTATCCAGATTGTTGGTCATGTTGATCATGCCACTGCGATAGGCATTGCCTACGGCCGGGTTGTCGGCACGCGTGCGCGCTTCCTGCGGTTGCATATCGATGTCGAGACCGCCGATCTTGACGTTCAGATCGACAAACATGGCCGGTGTGATCAAACCCGCTCGCAGTGCTTTGAGACCGTACTGAACACCGGTGTTGCCCAGCGGAATGCCGGTGAAACCGTAGCCGACCTGCTTTTCGATATCCGACCAGACCTCGGGAGAGCGTTGTCCGAGGATGTGCGGAATCCACTCGAGAATGCCGCAACGTTGCCCGGTGGGGTTGGTTTCGGGATCGTAGGTATTTTCGGCAAAGCAATCACCGGTGGTTTGGGTGGCAGCTTTGAACAGACCTTCGTCAGCGACGATGGCGTTGAGGTGGGTCAGATGGCCTTCAACCGGCCCCCACAGCAGCGGGTTCCAGATCACGCCGGGTGCCCAGCGCGCGGGCGCCTCAAAGTACTTGCGCATGAGATGCAGATCGGCGAACTGCAGGCCTGCCGACAACGAGTCGGGATAGGCGCACATAACCAGCAAGCCCTGGTAGAGACCCGGATAGGCGTTGGCGATGGTCAGCTGGGCAATCGAGCCGCCCGAACAACCGGTGCCGATGGTGTAGCGCAGTGGGCCGTACTGCTCCACGAAGCGCTCTTTGGCCATCATGATTGATTCGGCGTTGAGTGCTACGTCGCAGTTGTGTCCGGTGTTGGCCAGTGCGGTCGAGAGCACGGCATAGCCCTGACCCAGCGCGTAGATATAGCTGGGTTCGAGCAGGGGCAGGTCGCCAAAGGTGCCGGAATAGTCATCCAAAGGGGCGCTGCCCGGGCGGTACTTTGCGCCGCAGTTGCCGCCGTGGGTGATCAGCATTTTGCCGTTCCATTGCGGCTGCGGGGCCCAGGGCTCCCAGGCCTCATCGGGGTTGAACAGCGTCAGAATCTTGTATTCGTCGCGATCCTGATAGCCGCGCTCTAAACGCACGATGAAGGGCACGGTCTGGCCATTTTGCGTGGTCGTCATGGCCACGTTGTTGGGCGGATTCTGCGGATCGTAGGGCAGCAACTCGGTGCCCAACTCGGCGATCGGCACGATGTCGGTGACCACATCCAGGACGTCGACCAATGCGTTGGGGCGGTACAGATAGGTGTATTCGGCCGGTTGGTTGCAGTGAATGTCGGTGGCGCTGTCCTGGCAGCGGTACCGTTTGATTTCCGGACGCGAAAAGATTGGGCCCTGATTCGGATAGTTGTAGATCTGGCTTTGGGCCTGTGCGCCACCGGCACGGGCGCTGAGCGTGTTCTCGCCGAGCTTGAGCCCTTCAATACGGCCCATCAGCGAGCCGTCGGGCATGGGATGGAAAAGTGCGCTTACGTCGCTGCCATTCAGACTGACGTGAATGGCATTGAGTGGCGCACCATCGTGCGCACGAATCCCGATCAGGGCGTCGTCGCCACTGATCATGTCGGCACGGTTGGAAAGAATTTCGATGATCGGCGCCGCCGCATCGTCCCTGTTTGTCGCTGTGGCCGCATCGCGACCACCTTGCCCGCATCCTGCAAGCATTGCGCCTGCCCACAGCACCACCAGCGCTGCTGCGCGTCGCCCAATCACCATATTGTGTCTCCTCAGTGCACCCCCGCGGCCGTTTGTGTGTAATCGTAGGTATCGGCTCGTCGAGTGCGTGTTTGGCTAAAAATCTATCGCCATCCGCGAGCGTATTGTGCCCGTCCGCGCGGTGCTTGGGAACATCTGTGGCATTTTGGGTGGGGGCTAGTCCGGCTGTTTATGCGGGCGCAGGCAGCGCCACGCAATCACGCCCATGATGATCATCACCAGCACCACGCCCCAGTAGAACAGGAAGAAGGCGAGCTGGTTGGTTGCCGAGCCACCAAATTCCAGGCCTCGGCTGTCCGGAAACAGCGGATCCAGGGCGGAGGCGATGACGATGGTCCAGCCCACCGAGATCAGACCCCAGGCGATACGTTTGAGCGCTTTCACGCCAAACGGAAACACCGGCAGCACGGCCGCGGCAATCCACAGGCCAAAGCCGTTGACGATGCCTTCCATGTGGGCCATACGCCAGGCGTCATAGGTGCCGGGTAGCTGTACATCGATGCTGAAGGGAAACGGCCACAACGCGACGCGTTCCATGAGGAAAAACAGGAAGCCGAAACCCAGCACCCCACCGATGAAAATCAGCAGTGCGCCGTGGCCGACGAGTAGGCGTTTGGTGTCTTCAAGATCGGCGGTCATGCAGGTCTCCTTTGTATGTCACCGGCTGTTATTCTGTTGGTTTGGCTGATCCAGCCGTCACATCTCACGATGCGTTGCTGGTTTGCATGCTGGCGCTGGCATTCTCCAGCCCCTGAACCAGGGTCTGAATCATGGCTGGCAGCAGGTCATCGAGCTGGCGCCCCATCACGAACTGGCCGGAAATCTCCAGTGATACCAGGCCGTGCGCGCCGGCCCAGAACAGATGGCTGGCGGTCAGCGGATCAGTGCGGAGGTGCAAGGCACCGCTGTCGTGGGCGGCGGTGACGGTGCGCGTGCACACATCCAGCGCAGCGTGCTTGGCTGCCGTCAGTTCTTCCAGGTGAGGGCCGGTTTCCGGCTCCGGCAGACGAAAGAACATCAGCGCATAGCGGCCCGGTCGTTCGACGCCGGCGCGAATGAATGCTTCAGCCAGCAGGTTGAGACGCTGCAGCGGCGACTGGTGGGTGTCGACCGCGCGCAGCATGCTCTGCTCCATCCAGCGAAAGGCCTGGGCGCGCATCGAGGTGAGCAGCGCATCCTTGCTGGCGAAATAACGGTACGGCGTTGAATAGCTGCATTGCAGGCGCGCGGCGATCTTGCGCAGGCTGACCGACTCCAGGCCGCCGTCTTCGAACAGTTGCATGGCGGCTTCGAGAATTTCCTCGCGCCGCTGTTCCACCTGCGTGTCGCTCAAGCTTTGTCGTGCCATGGATTTATTTGACAGTGTTAAATTGACGGTGTCAATCTTTGTGGCTGCCGGTCAGGCGAATGATCAAACACAACAACAAGAGGAGTGGCGATGAGGCCTGAAAATCTGAGCGCGGCGGAGCGATCCCGTATTCTGGCGCCTGCCGCCGGGCTGTTTGGCCTGGGTCTGGTGATCGGTCTGGTTTTCACCTTCGAGGCGATTGGTCATGTCGCCGCATGGCCCTTGCTGCCGGCGCTGGACATCCAGATGCCAGGCACCGAGGCGGCTTGGCGGCGGACCCATTTGGGCCTGCTGATCAATGCCATCGCAATGATCGCCTTCGCCGCGGCGGGCGCCAGCATCCGCCTGACTCAGGGGGCGCGACGCTGGTACATCATCTGCGTGTGCGTAACGGGCTGGTCCAACAGCCTGGGTTTTCTGGTCGGCGCTCTTTTCGGTGTCCGCGGGCTGGCCTTCGGCGGTTCGCTGACCAATACCCTCAATTACCTACTGTTCCTGATCGCCGTCCCAACAGCTTTTGCTCAGGCTTGGCTGCTGTGGCGCGGTGCGCGTAATACTCGTCTGGAGGCCCAAGCATGAGTCCGATCAAAATTCTCGCCGGCCTGTTCAAGGGGCTGTTTGTTCAATCACCGCGCATGCTCGGCTTTGCTCAGCGCTTTCTGGGTGCCTGGAACAAGCATGATATCGACGCCATCATGACCCTGATGGCGCAGGGCAGCAGCTACCGCGATCCGCTCAGCCAGGGCGCGCTGTCCGGCGAGGCGTTTCGTGCGCATGCGCAAGCGCTGATCACCGCGTTTCCCAATCTGAGTTTTGAGCTGACCGGTCCCATTTCGATTGGTGATCGCAATCTTGTTGCCGGCTATCGTTTGAGTGGCAGGCATGACGGGCCGCTGCCCGGTGGTCTGGGCATTGATGCGGTTGACCCGACCGGGCGTGAGCTCGCGCTGGAAGCGACCATGAGTCTGCGTTTCGATGCCCAGGGTCAGGTCTGTGTCGACAATCATTTCGCGCTCGATACCCTCGCCGAGCAGCTCGGCTTTCTGGCTTTGCTGATGCCGCGCGAGCAGGGTGATTACCAGTTTGGCGCCTATTACCGCCTCAACCGTGGCAACCGTGCACCGCCCGAGGCCATCGGCATCACCTGGTTGCTGGTGCGCGGCGGTCAGGAGCCGTTCGATGCGGCGGCTGACGTGACCAACAAGGTGCTCGAGAGCTTTGCCGACAAGCCGGGCTTCGTGACCGGCATTATCGGCGCCCGACCGCCCGATGAGCACGGCAATTCATCCGGTTTCACGCTGTCGGCCTGGGAGTCGATCGAAGCCCTGGAAGAAAACCTGCTGCCCAACGAAGACCACAAGCAGGTTGTGCATCGCTTCATGAAGGAAGGTTTTGCCTACGGCACCCATTCGCGTGTGTATCAGCTGGTTCGGGCCAAGCCGGTGATGATTGCCTGCACCACCTGCGGCAAGAAAAACAACGCCTACAAACGCAATCCCGTGTGTTCGGCCTGTGGTGATCCGCTGGAAGCACCACCGCCGTACTGGTAGGACGTCAGCCCAGGTGGGTGTTGATGCTGATCTGCGCCTGGGTCATGAGTTTATGGATCGGACACTTATCGGCGATCTCCAGCAGTTTGCTGTGCGCGGTCTCGTCCAGATCGCCGTTGAAAGTCATCGCCACATCCAGGGCGTAATGTCCTTTGGCCTCTGCGCTGGCGTCCCGGCTGACCACCAGGTCGATGCTGTCCAGCGCCAGCTTGCGGCGTCGTGCCACCATCATCACGGTGATGGCTTTGCAGGCGGCCAGTGAGGCATCAAACAGGTCGTGCGGATCCGGCGCTGAGCCTTCGCCACCAAAGGCCGGCGCAACATCGCTGAGCAGCGTGTGCTGGTCGATACGGATCTGCTGGCGGTAGGTGCCCTGCGGGGCTTTGCTCAGATGAATGCTCATGCGGTGATCTCGGAGGTGGACACTGAGCGTCGCTGTTTTTGCCGGCAAGGTCCAGCCGACCGCGCGTCCGACGATCGCTTATGATGGGATGGCTTGCCGCCGTGGCGGCGTCCTTCACCGACAACAACAAAGCCTACGCATGACTGCACTGATTTGTGGATCCTTCGCCTACGACAACATCATGGTTTTTCAGGGGCGATTCGCCGATGAAATCCTGCCCGACAAGGTGCACATCCTGAATGTGTCGTTTCTGGTGCCGCAGCTGCGCAAGGAATTTGGCGGTTGCGCCGGCAATATCGCTTATACCCTGGACATGCTTGGGGGAGCGGCCCTGCCCATGGGGACGGTGGGCGAGGATTTCGCGCCCTATCGCAAGCGTCTGAACAATCTAGGCATTGATGATCGCTATGTGAAAAGCGTGGAGGGCAGCTTCACGGCACAGGCCTATATCGTCACCGATCTTGATGACAATCAGATCACCGCGTTCCATCCCGGTGCGATGAGCGAGGCGCATCAGCAGCGCGTGCCAACCGATCAGGGCGTAACCCTGGGCCTGGTTTCGCCCGATGGGCGCGACGGCATGATCGAGCACGCCACCCAGTTTGCCGAGGCCGGCATTCCGTTCATCTTCGATCCGGGGCAGGGCATGCCGATGTTTGATGGCCAGGATCTCAACACCTTCATCGAGCAGGCCACCTATGTGGCGCTGAACGATTACGAGTGCGGCATGTTGTGTGAGCGCACCGGTCTGAGTCCGGAACAGGTGGCCCAGCGCGTGGAGGCATTGATCGTGACCCGCGGCGCCGAAGGCTCACGCATCTACAGCGCCGGCAAGGTGCTCGAGATTCCGGTGGTCAAGGCGGCCCGTTTGAGTGATCCGACCGGTTGCGGCGACGCCTACCGAGGCGGTTTGCTGTATGGCTTGCAGCAGGGCATGGACTGGGAAACCACGGCACGTGTTGCGGCCTTGTGCGGGTCGATCAAGATCGAGCAGGCCGGGACCCAGAATCATCAATTCTCGGCCGAGAGTTTTGCCGCACGCTTTGCTGACGAGTTCGGCTACAGCCTGAGCTGATCAGTCGCTCGGCGACTGCGCGGCAAAGCGGTGCACGATGGCCGGGGTGGCCGCCGGATCGACAAACAGGCTGGCCAGAATCTGACGACCCTGGTGAACCAGATCCATGTGGCCGTGGTTGTTCAGGGTCACGGTGATCTGGTTGACACCGGTCTTGAACAGGCTGGCCGGCAGATGCACGTCGGCGGCATAGAGGCGCTGGACCTTGCGCCCGTTGACGTACAGATGGGCGTGGCCACTGAGCACGCCGCTGCGCGGATCACGTGATGCGCTCATCATCTGGCGCATATTCATCTGCGCCGGTGGCGGCTCGAGTACGAAGTGGCGGGTCTCAAGATGCAGGTTGTAGCCGCTCATCACATCGCTGCGCAGGCGCAGGTCCAGGGCCGGCACTTGGACATCCTCCGGCACCTCAAGTGGCATGTGCGAATGATCCATCTGAGCCTGGGCGATGCCGGCTGAGGTGCCAAGCAACAGGCTGCTCAGCAGGATCATCAACATTTTCATGCGTGCAGTCCGAACAGCGCGGCGGCGTTGGCGCGGGTGATCACGGCAACATGTTTAAGGCTTTGCTGGCGTGCATCGGCCACGCACTGGGCCACGGCAGGCAGATGGACCGGCTCGTTGCGGCGTGATTTGGGTCGCGGCCGTATCGTGCGCGGCAGCAGGTAGGGCGCGTCGGTCTCGATCAGCAGGCGCTCATCGGGAATCAGGCTCACGCAATCGAGCAGGTGAGCGCCGCGCCGCTCATCACAGATCCAGCCGGTGATGCCGACATACACGTTAAGCGCCACATAGTCGGCCAGTTCCTCGGCCGTGCCGGTAAAGCAGTGCACCACCACCCCGGCGAGTTCATCGAGGCGTGGTTTGAGGATTTCGAGAAAATCCTCATGCGCATCGCGCTGATGCAGAAAGACCGGCATTTGGGTCTCGATGGCCAGGTCCAGCTGGGCTGCGAAAGCCTGCTTTTGCGCTGTAACCGGTGAGAAATTGCGGTGATAGTCGAGACCGCATTCACCCAGCGAAACCACCCGCGGGTGCTGGCTCAGATCGCGAAAGCACGCGGCCATTTCGGTGTTCCAGTCGCTGGCATGGTGCGGGTGCAGGCCGGCGGTGGCGTACAGCTCCACACCGTGCCGGGTGCCGCTCATCTCGGCGGCGCCAATGGCGCTGTCCAGACAGCTGCCGGTGACCACAATGGTGCTGACCCCGGCGGCCGCAGCGCGCTGCAGCACCACGTCGCGGTCGGGGTCAAAACTGTCGTGGTGCAGGTTGGCACCGATGTCGGTCAGGTCGAGCGGAGCAGCGGACACGTGGATTCGAAAGCAGTAAAGTAGTGAGCGGTGAGCGGCTGGGGCCGCCGGATGCGTTGGTGCGGCAGTGTAGTGCCGGCTGGCGTGATCGTCACGCCTGTCCAAAGGATTTATGAAGTCACTCAAGCCTTTAGTGTTGCTGCTCATTCTGCCGCTGTGTGCGGCAGCATCCGAAACCGTGGTGGTTTCGGATCAATTGCCCATCAATGTGCGCTCCGGCGTTGGCACTGGGCACGCGATCATCGGCGCGGCCCACAGCGGCGAACGCCTTGAAGTGCTCGGACAGGAGCCGGGCTACTACAAGGTGCGCACCCCGCGCGGCAAAGAAGGCTGGGTGCTCGCCCGTTTCGTGCAGAAGGAGCCGGTCGCGCGCGCGCGCCTCGATGCGGCGCAGACCGAGCGTGATAAAGCGGTGGCCGCAGCCGAGGCTGCACAGCAGGCCTTGCAGACCCTTGAGGCTGAGCATGCCGCGCTGAGCGCGGCCCACGAGCAGCTTCAGGCCGAGGCCGTGAACTTGCGTCAGGAATTACAGGAGATCTCCAGCGCCGCGGCCAGCACGCTGGAGATTCGGGCGCGCAACAAGGACTTGCAGCAAACGCTGGCGGACGCCGAGGCGCAGGGCCAGGCCTTGCAGGGCGAACTCAGTGCACGCGAGTCGCGGCGCTCCAATATGCTGCTCGGCGCGGGCATTCTGTTGGCCGGCATTCTGCTTGGCCTGATCGTGCCCTTGCTGCGTCCGCGCCGCACCAGCAACTGGTAAACAACGCCCATGGATATTGCAGAAGTCATCGTGCTGATCTTCTCGCTGGGCGTGCTCGCCCAGTGGCTGGCCTGGCGCGCTCATATTCCCGCCATCGTGCTGTTTGCCGCCGTCGGCCTGATCATCGGCCCGATTGCCGGGGTGGTGAACCCGTCGCTGGTGCTGGGCGATGTGTTTCGTCCGGTGGTTTCGCTGTGTGTGGCGGTGATTCTGTTCGAGGGCGGACTTAATCTTCACTGGCACGAGCTGTCCAGTTCGGCCTCCGGGGTCAAGCGGCTGGTGACGGTGGCGGCGGTGCTGAGTTTCGCTCTGGGGTCGATCGCGGCGCACTGGGTTGGCGGGCTAGAACTGCCTGTGGCGATGGTGTTCGGCGCGATCATTGTGGTGACCGGGCCGACCGTGATCATGCCGCTGCTGCGGCAGTCGCATCTGAACCGGCGCACCGCGTCGTATCTCAAGTGGGAAGGGATCATCAACGACCCCATCGGTGCGCTGGCCGCCGTACTGATTTTCCAGGTGTTCGTGCTTAGCGATCAGTCTGGTCACGGCGGTTTGCTGTCCGGCCTGCTGATTGCCCTGGGTTCGGGCATTGGTCTGGGCGGTGGTGCAGCCTGGCTGCTGGGGCGGGCCTTCAACAACGGTACGATCCCCGAGTACCTGAAAGCGCCTTGCACCCTGGCTACGGTGCTGGTGGTCTACACCCTGTCCAATCACATGCAGCACGAGGCCGGTTTGCTCGCGGTCACGGTGATGGGCCTGTGGATGGGCAATATGGATTTGCCGAGCATGGGCGAGATGCGCCGCTTCAAGGAGTACATCACCCTGATGTTGGTCTCGTCGGTGTTCGTCATGCTCAGCGCCGACATCGACCGCGATATCCTCAACATCCTCGACTGGCATGCGGTGGCCCTGATTCTGGCCCTGATGTTCATCGTGCGTCCGGCGGCCGTGCTGATCGCCACGATCTGGACTGACATGCGCTGGTCCGAGCGCATTCTGGTGGCCTGGATCGCACCGCGTGGGATTGTCGCGACAGCGGTGGCCGGCGTGTTTGGCCCCGATCTGGTGGCGGCCGGTTACGAGGACGGTGCTCTGCTGGCGCCACTGATGTTTGCCCTGGTTTTCGCCACGGTCATCAGCCATGGCTTTTCCATCGGTTGGTTGGCGCGGCGCCTGGACCTGACCGTAACCCCCAACACGGTTTTAATCGTGGGCGCCTCGCCGTGGACCACCGCGTTGGCACAGACCATCAAGAACGATCTGGGCAGCAACATCATCCTGGTCGACAGTTCCTGGCACCGTCTGCGCGAGGCGCGGCTTAACGGCATTCCGGTGCAATACGGTGAGATTCTCTCCGAAGAACTGCAGCAGGGGCTGGAGCTGGGCAGCGTCAACTGCCTGCTGGCGGCGACCAGCAATGATGCCTACAACGCCCTGGTGTGCCGGCATTTCTCCCAGGAGCTAGGGCCCGATCGGGTGTTCCAGCTGCCCATGTATGCTGCCGAGGAGTCGCACAAGCGGCGCAAGGTGGCCAAGCCGCTAACCGGTGTCATGGCCTTTTCCGAAGATTCCCAGTACGAGGAGTTGTGGCGGCGCCATTTCCAGGGCTGGAGCTTTAGCAAGACGCGCATCACCAGCACCTACGACTGGGAGAATTTCCTCGCCGATGTGAGTGGCGAGTCCATTCCCATCGGCGTGGTCAAGGACGGTCGACGCATGATCTTCCACGCGCCGCTCAACCCCATTCGCCCGCAGCCGGGCGATACCGTGGTGTACTACGCGCCGCCTGAGAGCAAACCGATCAAACCGCCGGTGCCCAAGAAAACGCCCAAAGCGGACAAGGAGTCGAGCAGTGATGGACCAGTACCTGCCGAGGCTTGAGCCCGGGGAAAGTCGTCGTGGACTGATTCAGGGCCCAGCCGGGGCGCTGGAATATCGTCTCGACATGTCGGACAGCGAGCCGCAGGCGGTGGCGGTGATCTGTCATCCGCATCCGCTGTTTAGCGGCACCATGGACAACAAGGTGGTGTACTCACTGGCGCGCAGTGCACAGAGTTGCGGGCTGGCGGCTTTGCGCTTCCAGTTTCGCGGTGTCGGGTCGAGCGATGGGCCACATGACAAGGGCGTCGGTGAGGCGCTGGACACCGCTTTCATGCTGGGCGAACTGCGCCGCATCTGGCCGCAGGTTCCGGCCTTTCTAATGGGCTTTTCGTTTGGCGCGTACATGGCGCTGAAAGTGGCTGCCGAGAACGACGATGTGGCCGGGCTGATCGCGATTGCGCCGCCGCTGATGTACGCCGGCGATGCGGCGGTGCCGCAGCCGCATTGCCCGTGGTTGGTGATTCATGGCGATGCCGATGATGTGGTCGCCCACGATGACACCCTGGAGCGTGCCCGGGCCATGGCCCAGCCGCCGGAATTTCACACCATTGCTGGTGTCGGACATTTTTTCCATGGCGAGCTGACCCAGTTGCGCAGCCGGGTCGAAACCTGGCTCACGGCCCGGCTCGCCGATAGCGGAGACTGAATGAGTCTGAAAAAACTGTTCGAGCGCGCGTTTGTCAGCGCCTCGTCGGAACGTGATGCGGATGTGGACGCGCAGCTCGCCGCTGCGGTACTGCTGGTCGAGATTGCCCAGGCCGATCAGGACCTGGCCGACAGCGAGCGTCGCATGTTGGCCCAGGGTATGCAGACGGTGTTTGCGCTGGAGGCGTCCGCCGCGCTGGAACTGATCGCCCGCGCTGAGCAGGAACAGGCCCACTGCATTTCCATGCAGCCCTATGTCAGTGCGGTCAACCAGCACTGCTCACGCGAGCAGAAGCTGCACTTGCTGGAAGCCTTGTGGGCGGTGGCCTGGGCGGATGGTCGCCTGGACGCCCAGGAAGAGCACATGATGCGGCGCATCGCTGATCTGCTGTTCCTGTCCCACGCCGAGTTCATTCAGGCCAAGCTCAAGATCACCGGCGAATAAATCTGGGCCTAGCGGGGCGGGCGGTAGAACTGCTGTGAAAAGTGCACGGGGAACGGCCCGTGCGGTCCCTGCGGATCAATCTGGAAATCGAAGCGCATGGTTTCCAGATGCGAGAAATCAAAGGTCGCAATCCAGTAGATGGCGTCTTGTTCGCGCACCTCACGCAGATCATCGAGGCGTTCCTGGCCGATCAGATTGCGGATACGCCCGCTGACGCTGGACGCCACGCTGACCTGCGGCGCATCGACATGCTGCAGGTTGAGCACCGCCACGCCCTGCTTGCGGCTGCGCGTGATGCCGTAGGCCTGTGCCACCTCGGGCGGCAGGTCGTAGGTGACCATGGCCATGTAATGCAGACGATAAGGGCCGGATTCGATGACCTGCTCGGCCCAGGCAGCAAGGCTCAGCAGGCTGGTGATGAGCGCAAGCACAATTCTCATCGGGGTTTGTCCAGCAGATACAGGCCGACCTGGCCTGACAGATTGGGCAACCAGCGGCGCGAACGACCATTGCGGTGCTGATCGTCCGAGACACGCCTTTCGAGGATACGGATATTGAGTTCCTGGCACAGCGCCTCGAAGTCCTTGAGCGTGCACAGGTGGATGTTCTGGGTGTTGTACCAGGTGGCGGGCAGGGCGCGGGTGCGCGGCATTCGGCCGGACATCATCAGCTGCAAGCGTAGCGACCAGTGGGCAAAGTTGGGGAAGGTGACCACCCCACGGCGTCCCACCCGCAGCATGTCGAGCAGCACCTGATCAGGCTGCTGCATCACCTGCAGGGCCTGGGTCATGACCACGTAATCGAAGCGCTGATCGTTGAATTCGCTCAGCCCATTGTCGACATCGGTGTGGATGGCATCCACACCTTTGGCGATGCAGGCCGCGATGTTGCCCACGTCCAGATCCAGGCCATAGCCGGTCACCTGGCGCTCGCGCTGCAGCATCGACAGCAAGGTGCCGTCACCGCAGCCCAGATCCAGCACCCGGCTGCCCGGTTCGATCCACTCGCTGATAATCGAGAATTCCGGCTTCATGCGCCTGCCTCCTTGGCCACCTTGTGCATGTACTGGCCGAACACCTTGAGATAGTCCGGCACCGGGACCAGGAAATCATCGTGGCCCAGCGGCGAGTCGATACAGGCGTAGCTGACCGATTTGCCAGCCTGCAGCAGGGCGCGCATCAGCTCGCGCGAACGCTCTGGCGAGAAGCGCCAGTCGCGGGTGAAGGCGACCAGCAGGAAGCCGGCCTCGGTGCGCTCAAAGGCGCTGGCCAGATCGCCACCGAACTCGCGCGCCGGGTCGAAGTAATCCAACGCCTTGGTCATCAGCAGATAGGTGTTGGCGTCGAACCGGTCGATAAAGCTGCGGCCCTGATAGCGCAGATAGCTCTCGACCTGGAATTCGGCCTCGAAGGAAAACTGCGGGTTGCCACTGATCAGATCGCGCCCGAACTTGTCGGCCATGGCGTTATCCGACAGGTAGGTGATGTGGCCGAGCATGCGTGCCAGCATCAGTCCGCGGCTGGGCACGGTGGCGTGCTCGGCATAGCGGCCGTCATGGAAATCAGGGTCGGTGAGGATGGCCTGGCGGGCCACCTCGTTAAAGGCGATGTTCTGCGTTGACAGGCGCGGCGCCGCGGCAATAGCCACCACGTGGCGGGTCAGATCAGGAAAATCCACGCTCCACTGCAGGGCCTGCATGCCACCCAGACTGCCGCCGATCACCGCAGCCCAGCGTGGCAGCTCGAGGGCCTGCATCAGGCGCTGCTGGGAACGCACCCAGTCGCGCACGGTGACGATGGGGAAGTCTGGTCCCCACGGTTTGCCGTTGTCGGCACGCAACTGGTTGGGGCCGGTCGAACCGCAACAGCCGCCCAGATTGTTCAGACACACCACGAAAAAGCGGTTGGTGTCGATCGGCTTACCCGGTCCGACGCAGGATTCCCACCAGCCGGGTTTGCGGTCCGTGGCGCTGTGGTAGCCGGCCGCGTGATGGTCGCCGGACAAGGCATGGCAGATCAGCACCGCGTTGCTGCGCGCGGCGTTGAGTTCGCCGTAGGTTTCGATAATCAGGTCGAAGGCATCCAGACTGCGGCCGCAATCCAGCTCCAGCGGCTGATCGAAGTGCAGGGTGCGCGGGCTGACCAGGCCGACCGAATCGCTCGACCATGGTGGCGAAGATGATTCACTCATCGAAAGATGTACGGCAGAGGAATCAGACGGATCAGCACCTGCAGCACCAGGATCACCACCAGCGGTGAAAGATCCAGGCCTCCGATCGGCGGCAGCACGCGGCGCACTGGGCGCAGCATGGGCTCATTGACGGAAAACAGCAGACTGGACGCCGGGCTGTGCATGGATGCGCCGAACCAGCTCATCACCGCCTGCACCAGGATGGTGATGGTCATCAGGTTGATGGTCAGGGTCAGCACCTTGAGCAGACTGATCCACAGGATCGTGACCACACCGGCGCCGCGCCCGATGATGAGCAGGTCGACCAGGATGTTGAGGAAAACCACCGCCAGCAGCACCACCAGTGCCGGGATATCCAGCTGGCGATAGCGCGGTACCACCTGACGCAGAAGCTGGGTCGGTGGATTGGTGACTTTCCACACGAACTGGGCCATCGGGTTGTAGAAGTCCGCACGCACCCATTGCAGCAGGATGCGCAGGATCAGCGTGTAGGCGTACAGGCTGAACAAGGTATTGACCAGAAACAGCCCGGCGCTGTCGATATTGGAAGTCATGCGGGTGTCGCGTTCGTGATGCTAACGGTGGATGTATGGGGGCGCGTGATCAATTTTCACGCGACATCTCGGCTGCGCGCTGGACCACCGCCTGCATGGCGTTGTCCACGACGCGGGGGAAATCACCCGCAGCGAACGCGTCCAGCGCTTTCGCCGTGGTGCCGCCGGGTGAGGTCACGCGTTGGCGCAATTCAGCCGGGCTGGCGCTGTCATGCAGGGCCAGCTTGGCGGCACCGTAGGCAGTGTGCAAGACCAGATCACGCGCCACCTCGGGGCTCAGGCCCAGCCGCTCGGCGCCGGCCTGCATGCATTCCATCAGATGGAAGAAGTAGGCCGGCCCACTGCCTGATACCGCAGTCAGACAATCCAGATCGTGATCGGTTTCGAACCAGCGCACTTCACCGGCTGCGGCGAGCACGGCGGTGGCCAGTTTGCGCACTTCGCCGGGCTGTTCGGCATCCATGATGGCGCCAGTCATGCCGGCGCGCACCAGCGCCGGCGTGTTGGGCATGGAGCGCACGATCGGCATACCCGGGCCAAGCAGATCACGGTAGCGTTGCAGCGGAATACCTGCAGCAATGCTGATGATCAGCGGTTTGCGCACCTGCACAGGCTGACGGATTTCCTCCAGCACGCTGGCCATGATGTTGGGTTTGACCGCAAGCACGATGACATCGGCCTGGGCGGCCAGCACCGCATTGTCCTGCAGGGCAACCACACCGTGATCGGAGACCAGCAGATCGCGGCGCTGCTCATCCGGTTCGGTGACCAGGATGCGGTCCGGGTCGTGGCTGGTCGCGACCAGTCCGCCGATCAGGCTGGTGGCCATATTGCCCCCGCCGATGAAGCCGATGGTTTTGCTGTGCATATCCGAAATCCTTGATGAGCCGGGGCGTCGCGCTTTTACCGCGCGTGCGCCATTGGGTATTCTGCCCGCCCATTGTCCCCGATTCAGCGGTTTGATGTCTCTCCCAATCCTTGAGCAATATGCCTCACGTCTTGCCCGTGCCGACGTCTATGAGGTTGCGATTCAGACCCCGCTGGAGTTTGCCCGAAAACTGAGCGAGCGACTCGGCCATCGCGTGTGGCTCAAGCGTGAGGATCTGCAACCGGTATTCTCGTTCAAGCTGCGTGGCGCCTACAACAAACTGCGCTGCCTCAGTGAAGAGGAGCGCCAGCTCGGTGTGATCGCCGCTTCGGCAGGCAATCACGCCCAGGGTCTGGCACTGGCCGCAACCCGTATGGGGCTGCGTGCGGTCATCGTCATGCCCAGCACCACCCCGAGCATCAAGGTCGACGCGGTACGCGCCCATGGCGGTGAGGTGGTGCTGCACGGAGACATCTTCGATGTGGCCAGCGAGCATGCCCAGGCGCTGGCGCGTGAGCACAACCTGACCTACGTGCATCCCTATGATGATCCGGATGTGATTGCCGGGCAGGCCACGGTGGGGCTGGAGATTCTCAGCCAATACAGCGAAAAGCCGGATGTGATCTTCGTGCCGGTTGGCGGTGGCGGTTTGATCGCCGGTGTGGCCCTGGCGGTCAAGGCCGCCGACCCGTCGATTCGTATCATCGGCGTGGAGCCGGATGATGCGGCCTGTCTCAAACTGGCCATGGACAGCGGCGAGCGCGGCGTACTGGCCCAGGTTGGCTTGTTCGCCGATGGCGTGGCCGTGCGTCAGATCGGCCAACACACCTTCGATGTGTGCCGTGAACTGGTCGATGATGTGGTCACCTGCAGCGTGGACGAAATCTGTGCGGCGGTGCGCGATATCTTCGAGGACAACCGTTCCTTGCCCGAGCCGGCCGGGGCCCTGGCTGTGGCCGGGCTGAAAAAATACGCCGAAAGTCAGGTCGCAGGTGATAACGACGTGCTGGTGGCGATCGAAAGCGGCGCCAACGTCAACTTCGACCGCTTGCGCCATATCGCCGAACGGGCTGAGCTGGGCGAGCACCGCGAAGCCTTGTTCGCCGTCACCATTCCGGAACGCCCGGGCAGTTTCCTGGATTTCTGCGAGCGGCTGGGCCGGCGCGCCGTGACCGAGTTCAACTACCGGTACGCCGACAGCAGCGATGCCCATGTGTTTGTCGGGGTGAAGCTGGGCAAAGCCAGCGAGCGAGCCGCGCTGGTTGCTGATTTCGCCGGTGCCGGGTTTGAGGTCACCGATCTCAGCGAGAGCGAAATGGCCAAGGTTCATGTGCGTTACATGGTGGGCGGACGGGTGCCCGGGCTGAAAAACGAGCTGCTGTTCCGCTTCGAGTTTCCCGAACGCCCTGGCGCCTTGCTGGGTTTTCTGCAGCGCATCGGCACACGCTGGAACATTTCCCTGTTCCATTACCGCAATCATGGCGCGGCCTATGGGCGCGTGCTGGTCGGCATCCAGGTGCCGGCGGATGAGCATAAGGCTTGCCGCGATACGCTGGACAGCCTGTCCTATGCCTATTTCGAGGAAACCGGAAACCCGGCTTACGAGCTGTTTTTGGGGACCTGATCCGGCTTCAGCCAGGCCAGCTCGAAGTCGCTCACGAGTTGGGGTTTGTGCAGCACGAAACCCTGCAGTTGATCGCAACCCAGGGACAGCAGGAAATCAAGCTGGAACGGGTTCTCGACGCCCTCCGCCACGGTGGTCATGTCGAGGCTGCGAGCCAGCGCCACAATCGCGGTACACAAGGCGCGTTGGTCGGCGCGATGTTCCAGATCGCGCACGAATGCCTGGTCGATCTTCAGCTTGTCGATGGGAAAGCGCTGCAAATAGGTGAGTGATGAATAGCCGGTGCCGAAATCATCCAGCGAAAGCGTATGGCCCAGTGCTTTGATGCGGTTGAGTGATTCGGTGATCAGCACCATGTCGCTGGCCAGTACCGATTCGGTGATTTCGATTTCCAGCTGCGCGGGATCGAAGTCATAGCGCTGCCGGTTGCGTTTCAGCGCCGTGAAAATTCGCCCGCTGATGAACGTTTCAGCAGAGACGTTAACCGCGATGCTGGTGCCGTAGCCGCTTCGTTTCCAGTGCGCCAGGGTGGCGCAGGCCTGACCGATGACCCACTGATCAAGATCAAGTATGAGATCGGATTCTTCGGCCAGCGGGACAAACATTGCCGGCGAGATGGGGCCGCGCTGTGGATGCTGCCAGCGGACCAGCGCTTCGGTGCCAACAATGCGACGTTGGCCATCGAATTTGCCCTGCACGTGCAACTCCAGCGCATCAGCGTGGATGGCCTCGCGCAGGTCACTTTCCAGGGTCAGGCGATCAAGTGCGCGCGCGGTCATGCCGCTGTCGTAGAAAACAATCCCGGATTGGCCTTCACGGGCCGCGTCATGTGCCGCAGTGTCCGCGTACTTGATCAGGGTGAGCACATCCTGGGCATGCTTGGGATAGCACGCAATGCCAACGCGAACCTGCACACTGACTTTGTGGGCGCCAAACTCCACCGGCACGGACGCGGCTTCGCTGAGCGCGCGGGCCCAGCGCATGGCCTGCATTTCTGCCGCTTCCATCTGCATCACGGCGATAAATGACTCCTCGCCCAGCCGGGCCAGCTCGCGTGAGGCACTGCTTTCGCCATCGCCAAACAGCACCTGCGACAAGCGGCGACTGATGGTGCGCATGATGTCGTCGGTCGAGCGAAAGCCGAGGCTGTCCTGCAGATGTTTGAATGGGCCCAGCTGCACGACTATGAAGGCGGCCGAACGCTGCAGGCCTTGATTGTGCTCGATCATGCTAGCCCCGCGTTGCTCCAGCAGGTCGCGGTTGGGCAGGCCGGTGATGCGGTCGTAATAGGCCAGCTGATTGATTTGCGCTTCACGTTGCAGGTTACGCAGACGCCAGCGTATGAACATCCACAGCAAGATGCTGGCGGCAATCAGATACAAGGCTTGCGCCCACAGTGTGGCCCACGGTGCCGGTTCGACGGTGATGGTCAGGGTGTGTGCTTGCGGGGTCCACAGGCCGTCGCTGTTGGCAGCCTTGATTTTGAACAGATAATGGCCCGGATCCAGATTGGTGTAGGTGCTGCGTGTGCGTGCACTGGGGGGTGACCAATCGCTGTCGAAGCCTTCCAGCATGACGCTGTAACGGTTCAGCTCCGGTGCCGTGTAGTCCAGTGCTGCGTACTCAATACTCAGCACACTGTCGCGATGACCAAGACGGATGGCGGTGAGGGCCGAATACGGTTGCTTGCTGGGCAGCGGCTTGTTGACGCTTTCCAACGCGGTGATGACGATGCGCGGCGGCTGGCTGGCCGGTGTGATTGCCTGGGGTTGGAAGCTGTTGTAACCGCCATGACCGCCGAAGAACAGGCGGCCGTCGGCGCCGCGATGGATGGCGCCGAAGTTGAGTTCTTCACTTTGCAGTCCCTGAGCTTGATGAAACTGACGCAACTCGGCTTGCTCCGGCTTGTAGCGCACCAAGCCACGGTTGGTGCTGATCCACAAATGTCCCGCTGCGTCGCTGCGTAGGCCGTTGATCACATTGCTTGGCAAACCCTGGGCGGCGCTCAGGTGCTCGAAAGTGGGCCGTTCACTGCGCAGTTGGTCGGGGTCAAGGTGAGCCAGGCCGGCGTCTGCTGTGCCGATCCACAGGCGGCCCTGTGCGTCGACGTGCAGGCCGTAAATGGTATCGGCCCCCAGATTGCCGGCCTCACCAGGGCGGTGGCGGAAGTTGTGTTCGACCTTCCCTTGATCATTGAGCTTGAACAGCCCGTCGCCGTCCGTGCCAACCCAGATATGCCCAAAGCCGTCTTCCACGATGGCCGTGGGCCGGGTTTTGTGCAATGCCGAGCTTGGATCTGCGGGCAGCCGTTCGATGTGTCCGGTGGTGGCGTGCAGGCGTGAGATGCCGGCGCCGAACGTGCCGATCCACAGGTGGCCGCGGCGGTCCTGATGCAGGCTCATAATGCCATCGGCGCCCAGGCTTGCCACTTCGTCGGGCTGGTGCCGAAATGTTGTCAGGCGGCCATCCTGCGGGCGGTAACGTTGCAGTCCGCCATCGAATGTGCCGATCCAGAGTTGTCCGTCACGGTCGCGCAGCAGTGCGGTGACCGGCGATTGGCCGCGCTCCGGGAAGCCGTCTTGAGGGCCAAAGCGGGCACTGACCTGGCCTGTTTGATCGACCCGTAACAGCGGTGCCCCAAAGCTGCCAACCCAGGTCTGTTGGGCCTCAGCATCGGCGTCGGCGAAGGCCAGAACCACTGCGCCGCTGAGTTCGGGGGGCTCATAGCCTCCGAGCAGCCAGCTGCGTGGATTCCAGCGGTTGACTCCGCCGACCCGGGTGCCGATCCAGATCAGTCCATTGTGATCTTGGGCCAGGGACATCAAACGGTCGTCGCTCAGGCTGAAGGGATTGGCAGCGTCCTGCTGAAAGCGCTGGAATGATGCGGTCTCCGGGTGTTTGAGGTTGAGCCCGTTCTGGGTTGCGATCCACAGCTGGCCGTTGCTGTCTTGCAGGATGTCGCGGATGCGATCGTCGCTGAGGCTGTCAGCGGCATCAGGTTGATGACGAAAGCTGTTACGTTGCGCACCGTCGCTGCTGATGCATTCCAGGCCGTGCTCGAAGTAACCGATCCAGATGCGGCCTGAGGTGTCCAGCATCAACGACGATGCCGGTTGATTCAGCCCGCCCAATGGGCGCATGCCGCCGCTGCCCGGGTCTAGCTGCCACAGGCCTTTGTCGGTGGCCAGCAGCAGGCGCCCGTCCGGATGTTCAAGCAGGTCGTAGACGCCGCCAGGCTGATTTTCGGTGCCGCGGTACCAGTGCTTCAGCACGCCTTTGGGCGAAAACTGAATCACGCCGGCATCGCGCGTGCCCAACCAGATGTCGCCCTGGGTGTCGATAAGCAGACTGCGACCATTGCGGCTGTCGGCATAGCGGGGGTCGCCAATATCCAACACGGCGCTAAACGCACCGTTATTGCGATTCATACGTACCAGGCCACTGCCGCGAGTGGCCAGCCACAGATCAGCGCTGCGGTCTTCGGCAATATCCCAAATAAAATCCGCCGGCAGACTGCGAGGATTGCGATGGTCACGCTGATGGCGCGTAAACGCGGTGCCGTCGTAGCGGTTCAAGCCGCTCTCGGTGGCCAGCCAGATAAAGCCGAAGCTGTCCTGGAAGATGTCGTTGACCGTGTTCTGAGACAGCCCATCGCTTTGACTGAGGGATTGAAACACCATCACCGGCGTGGCCAGTGCCGGGGGGCTGAATAGCGCGCACAGCAAAAGAGCTATCGCCGCCGCCATGGACAGGGACTGACTCGCTGATTGATGACGCTGGAGCATGCCGGGGTTCACGTTTCGTTTGCACGGGTGTTTGCAAAGTCTACGCCACACCTGCGAGACGCTCTCCGTCTGCTCTGACCAGGCGTCGCGGTACAGAGCTTGCAGGGTTGTCGTCACGATCCCAGAGGGGGGCAACATGACTTCGACTCTTCGCCAATATTCCGTCGCCGCATCACTGGTTTTTGCGGCTTTCGTGACCTCGGCTCAGGCGCAAAACACTGACCTCAGCGCGCGTTATATCGTTCAGGCTGAAACTGTTCACCAGGCCCGAGGATGGGTCGAGCGTATCGGCGGCACGGTTGAATCCGAGCTGTCGGTGATTCGCGCTGTCGGTGCAGTTCTGAGCCCGGCTCAGGCCGAGCAGTTGCGTACCGACCCGCCTGGCCTGCGCGTCCATGCCAATCATCCGGTCAAGGTCTCCGGACTGCTCGGTGGATTGGGCGGCGCGGTCGGCGGTCTGGTTCAGAACGTTGAGCTGGATGATGAGGAAGGCCTGATTCTGTGGCAGCCCAAAGAATCTCATTTCACAACCTGGGTTGGCGCCGATCAGTTGCATGATCAGGGTGTGACCGGGCAGGGCGTGGCCATTGCCGTGCTGGATACCGGTATCTGGCAGCATCACGGCCTTGAGCTGGGTATCAATCTGCGCACGCCGCGAATCGTTGCGCGGGTCAATGTCCTGGACAATGAGAGCGGTGACCCAAGTGGGCATGGCACGCACATATCAACGGTTGCAGCCAGCAGCTTCCAGACCCCCAGCGGCCGTTATCAGGGCATCGCGCCGGATGCCAATCTGGTTGATGTCAAAGCATTTGATGAGAACGGTGCGTCCACATATCTGGACGTGATCGAGGGTATCGAATGGGTTGTAAACAACCGCGAGACCTACAACATCCGGGTGCTGAACATGTCATTCAGTGCGCCGCCCCAGTCGTTCTACTGGGAGGATCCGTTAAATCAGGCGGTGATGGCGGCTTGGCAGGCCGGCATCGTGGTGGTGGCCTCTGCAGGCAATGACGGCCCGGAGCCGATGACGGTTGGGGTGCCCGGCAATGTGCCGTATGTCATCACCGTTGGGTCGGCGGATGACAACTACACGCCGGGTGATGACAGCGACAACTTTCTGTCTACATTTTCGTCGGTCGGGCCGACCTACGAGGGCTTTGTTAAGCCCGATGTGCTGGCCCCCGGCGGTCATCTGATGGGCATCATGCCGTCGCAAGCCAAAATCGTTCAAGGGCACGAGTCGTATCTGCTTGAGGACAATCGGCACTTCCGTATGTCCGGCACCTCGCAGTCTGCGGCTGTGGTCAGTGGCGTTGTCGCCTTGATGCTGCAGGCTGACCCGAGTTTGTCGCCGGATGACGTCAAATGCCGCCTGGCCAGCACGGCATACGCCGCCATGAATGGCGACGGGGCCATGTATTCCGTGTTTCAGCAGGGGGCAGGTCTTGTCCATGCGGTCGATGCCGTGGCCAGCGACAATTCAGCGTGTGCCAACCAGGGCTTGGATGTGGCCAAAGATCTGTCAGGTGAGGAACACTATGCCGGGCCGGTGCAGGAAGACGAGGATGGCAATTTCGTCATTCGTGATGAGAACGGCAACGCCACGGAATTGAATGGCGATGCCTACATCTGGAGTCGTGCCTACATCTGGTCACGGGCCTACATCTGGAGCCGTGCTTACATCTGGTCACGTGCGTACATCTGGAGCCGTGCCTACATCTGGTCACGGGCTTACATCTGGAGCCGCGGCTACGATTGGGATACAGCGCAGGCCGAGACCTATGCCCAGGATCCGGTGGCGGCAGCGCCACAGAATCTGTTGCTTACGGTGACCGATATCCTGAACGCGTTGCTCAACCCTGTGGGGCAACTGGTCAGCGGGCTGTTGCCGCTGGAGTGGGCTGAATCGGTGATTCCTGGCAACCGTTGGGTTGATCACGAACCGCAGCGCTACGTCGACTGATCAGTCAAGCAGCGTCGCAATCCGTTGTTGAAGATGCGGGATTACATCCTGCTCAAACCACGGGTTGCGACGCAACCAGATGTTGTTGCGCGGACTGGGGTGCGGCAGTGGCAGAAACTCAGGCCAATAGGCCCGCCAGTTGGCGACGGTCGCGGTGAGTGAGCCTTCGCCCCCGTCGAGGTGATAATCCAGTGCGTACTGACCCAAAACCAGCGTGAGCTGAATATGCGGCAGTTTGTCGAGTAGCATCTCGCGCCACGCGGGGGCGCACTCTTTGCGTGGCGGCAGGTCGCCGCTTTTGCCATGCCCTGGGTAGCAGAACCCCATGGGCAGTATGGCTATCTTCGCCGGGTCGTAGAACGTTGCGGCATCCACCCCAAGCCAGTTGCGCAGACGATCGCCACTGGGATCATCAAAAGGCACGCCACTGACGTGCACCCGGCGTCCCGGGGCCTGGCCGGCGATCAGTATCTGAGCGCTGCGGCTGGCCTGCAGCACGGGTCGCGGCGCATGTTCGAGGCTGTCCGCACACAATTGGCAGGCGCGGACTTGCTGAAGCAGTGCGTCGAGCGAGCCACCCCTGCTCATGCGTTATTCCAAGCCCAGGATGTAATCCCAGTGTTGTGCATCGACCGGCATGACCGACAGACGATTGCCACGTCGCACCAGGGCGAAATCCTGCAATGCCTCAGCGTGGTCCTTGAGCTCTTTCAAGCTGATGGTGCGCGCCAGCGGCCGCACATACTGGATGTCACGCAGATACCAGCGAGGTTTGTCGGGATCGCTTTTCGGGTCGAAGTGTTTGTCGTCCGGGTCGAATGCGGTGTGGTCCGGCCGGGTTTCTCCGCGCACGCGTGCGATGCCGACAATGCCAGGGATGTCGCAATTGGAGTGATAGAAGAACACCTCATCGCCGTCCTGCATGGCGTCGCGCATGAAATTGCGCGCCTGATAGTTGCGCACGCCGTCCCAGGGTTCTGTTTGCTCAGGGCGGTTTTTGAGATCGTCGAAGCTGAATTCGTCAGGTTCGGATTTCATCAGCCAGTAGGCCATGTGCTCAAGTTCCTTGTATCAAAATGGTTCGCGTTGGGGTGATGATGCCATCCAACGGAATATCCCAGGTCTGTGTGGGTACATGCTCCAGTTCCTGCACATCATGCGCGATGCCCAGCAACCACGGGCGGCGAGGGCGCAAACGCGCTAGGGCTCGGTCATAGTGGCCGCCGCCCTGGCCCATGCGGTTGCCAGCCGCATCAAAGCCCAGCAAAGGGACGAGGATCACGCTCATGGACCAGATGGCCCAAGGGCGGCGTCCGTAGGGTTCCTCAAAGCCCAGATGGTGACGCCGTTTGGGGGCGCTGGCGGGCAGGAAACGCATATGTGTGCCGACAACCTGGGGCAGGGCCACGCGTTCGATGGCGCAGTGCTCAAGAAAACACTGCAGCGACAACTCGCTGCCCGCTGCGGTATACGCGCCCATTCGAGATGCATGGCTCACGCGGGGCAGCTGGAGCAATCTTCGCGCCAGCGCCGTAGCCGCGAGTCGTTGCTCGCGTGGGCTTAAGGCGCGCCGCCGGGCACGTAACTCGCGGCGCAGGTCGCGCCTGTCAGAAGCTGCCTGCGTCGGTGGAATAAGGGCCCGGTTCACCGCCTGTGCCGACGCATGTCATTGACCTTGAGACGAGGTCTCAAGTGGGTGCGACACTCCACGCCATCAGGCTTTCCGCTACGTGGCGGACTTGCACACAAGCGCAAGCCCCGCTCCCGGGGTGACAAAATTGGCTCAAGGGGTTCCCGACACGCTATCGAGCACCGCAGTAGAACCGGGTCAGGGATTATACGTGGGGATGATTCAATCGGCTTCAAGTTCTGAGTCGATACGCAGTTGCATCTGATGCGCGCGGTCATCGTCGCCATCATCCAGGTTGCCATCCAGCGCAAAATCGACGCTTTGGCTGAGGTCTGCTTCGCTAGACTGCCCGGCCTGGTGCATCTCGCGGGCCATATTCAAAGCCGCCATCACCGCGATGCGCTCGATGCCCAAACCGGCTGAGCGCTTGCGGATAGCGATCATGCGGTCGTCAAGATAACGCGCTGATGCGAGCAGCAAATCACGTTCTTCCTTGGGGCAGGCCACCTGATATTCGCGGCCCATGATTTTGACTGTCAGCGGCACCGAGTCATGGGGTTTCATGCATCACTCTCCAGTTCCAGACGCTTGATACGCTCAATGACATTCTCCAGCCGTTGGCGCAATTCGGCGTTGCGTTCATACAAATCCTGACGTTCGATGCGCAGCTTGCGATTGCTTTCGCGCAGCGCGGCATGCGAGTCGAGCAGCGCATCAATACGGCGCTCAAGCTTGAGCCATTGTTGTTCGGTCATCGTGGCGTACCGTGCACGAAAACCCAGAGTTTAACAGGCCCGACTGGTGCCTAGATGCATTCCAGGTGAAACACGCCGAACCAGTTTTTCGGGTCGCTGTACATGTTGCGCAATGACCAGCCTGAGGCGTGCGCCAATTGCTCGACCTGAGTGGGCGTGTATTTGTGTGAATACTCGGTGCAGATGGCTTCCTGAGAGGCCAATGCAAACGCATGCCCGGCCACGTGAACGGTTTGTTCGCCCAGGCTGATCAGAAACATCTGTATGGCACCGATCTGCGGATTCCAGCGGGCTTCGTGGCGAAACTGGCTGAGATCGAAATCACAGCCTGCGGCGTGGTTGAGGTGACGTAGCAGATTGAGGTTGAAGCGGGCTGTTACGCCGGCTGTGTCGTTGTAGGCCGCTTCCAGCACCTCGACCGGTTTGACCAGATCAACGCCGAGCAGCAACTCGCCGGCACCGCCGCCCCAGCGGCTGAGTCGGCGTAGAAAGGCCTGGGCATCAGCTGGGCGGAAATTGCCCAAGGTAGAACCAGGGAACCAGATCACCGGTTTCTTGACGCCTTCTGGTAGCTGCAAGTCGGCGGTAAAGTCAGCGCTCAACGGCCGCACGTTGAGGTGCGGGAAACCCTGTCGCAGGTCCTGCGCATAGGCTTTCAGTTGTGCATCGCTGATGTCGATCGGCACGTAACCGGCGGGTTGATCCAGTGCCTCAAGCAGCAGGCGGGTTTTGAGTCCGCTGCCACTTCCCGGCTCAACCAGCCAGCGCATCGGTCCCAGTTGTTTCGATATGGTGGGTAGATGAGTGCGCAAAATGGCCAGTTCGGTGCGCGTTGGGTAGTACTCCGGAAGCTCGCAGATGCGCTCGAACAAGCGTGCGCCAGCGGCGTCGTAGAAATACTTGGAGGGCAAATGCTTGTCGCCGCGCGACAGGCCGCCCAACACCTCGGTCTGCATGGGCGTGAGCGGCAAGGGCTGATGTTTCGCTGCAGTCATAAGTCTCGCGCCAGACGCAGGCCGCTGAGTTGCCAGCGACAGTGCGGGTGAAAGAAATTGCGGTAGCTGATACGACTATGGTCGGTCGGCGTGTACGCTGAACTGCCGCGCAAGATCATCTGGTTGCACATGAACTTGGCGTTGTACTCGCCGAGAGGCCCCGCCGGGGGGCGGTAGCCGGGATAGGCCTGATAAGGGCTTGCTGTCCATTGCCAGACTTGGCCCATCCAGTTGTTTTCGTCGGGGAAAAGCCTGGCGGCAACTTCCCACTCCGCCTCCAGCGGCAGGCGGGCGCCGGCCCAGCGCGCATAGGCATCGGCTTCGTAAAAACTCAGGTGGCACACCGGGGCGTCTGCGGCGCGCGGCTGATCACCGCGCAGACTGAAAGCCTGGGTTGCTTTGGGGTGCCAGTACAGCGGGTGTTCGAGCTGTTCTCTTTGCACCCAATCCCATCCGTCGGACAGCCAGTAGGTCGGGTTACGGTAGCCACCGGCGTCAATAAACGCTTGAAACTCGCCATTGGTAACCAATGTTGAGGCCATCTGGAAAGCGTTTAGCCAAACCTGATGAGGTGGCGTTTCGTTGTCGTAACAGAACGCATCACCCTGGTGGCCGATCTGATACAGGTCTGCAGCCATATCCAGCCAGCGCCGCGATGACGGGTTTTGATCCACCATCGGCGCGTTGTCGCAATAGCCGGGGTGCAGCGGGTTGCAGAAGAAGGCGTGCTGGATGTCGGTGAGCAGAAGCTCTTGATGCTGCTGCTCGTGATTCAGGCCAATCTCGGTCAGTCGCAGAAATGCGTTGCTGGCGTTGGGCAGTTGGGCAAGCATGGCCTGATCCACGGCTGCGCGGTAGGCCAGAACTTCGTCCAGGCTAGGGCGGCTCAGCAGGCCGCGTTGCGGGCGCGCATGGCGTTCGCCAAGCGCGTTGTAGTAAGAATTGAAGAGATAGGGATAGTCGCTGTTGAACAGGTTGTAGTCGGCGACCAACTCCTGCAAAACAACCGTTTCGAAAAACCAGGTGGTGTGGGCCAGATGCCATTTGGCCGGGCTGGCATCATCCATGCTCTGGATGGCGCAATCTTCAGCGCTTAGTGGCGCAATCAACGCCTCGGAGCAGGCGCGTACGGCCGGGTAACGATCAACAATACGCATTACGCAGCCCCGTGGGGATGTCTTGGCACTATAACAAACACATCCGCCGAGGTTCGTGACAGGCGCATGACAAGCAGCCCGGCCCGAGCGTTCTGCCCGGGCCGGGAAGCCGGATTAGCGCAGCAGCAGGAACAGGGCGCCCTGACCGCGGTTCAGGTGCAGCAGGAGCTGTGCATCGTCTTCCGTGTTTTCCAGCACTTCACCCAGGGCGCTGAGCGAGTTGACGGCATTGCGATTGACTGAGGTGATCACATCGCCAGGACGCAGGCCTGCTTCCGCAGCCGGGCTGCTGCGTTCTACGTCTTCGACCAGCACACCACCGTCCAACTGATCGGCCAGCGGATGGTCTTCCGGCAGGTCACGCAGCGTGGCGCCGTTCAGGCGCGGGTGATCAAGGCTGGCGGCGCCCGGCAGGGTGCTCTTGCCCAGGGCCAGTTTGACGCTCATGCGCTCGCCATCGCGCAGATAATCGATCTTGACCTTGTCGCCCTCTCGGTACAAACCAATGGCATTGCGCAGGGCATCGAAATTGCGGATCTCCTGGCCATCCACCTTGGTGATGATGTCACCAGATTTCAGACCGGCAGCCTCAGCTGCTGAGTCTTCCAGCACCCGCGCTACAACCGCGCCGCGCGCGGCATCCAGGCCGAAAGCCTTGGCCAGTTCCGGGGTCAGATCCTGACCGATGACGCCGAGCATGCCGCGCTTGACGCTGCCGTGCTCAACAATCTGGTCCATTACCGACATGGCCAACTTGATCGGAATGGCAAAGCCAATCCCGACACTGCCGCCGCTGGTTGAGATGATTGCGGTGTTGATACCGACCAGACGACCACGCAGATCGACCAGGGCGCCGCCGGAATTGCCGCGGTTGATTGAGGCGTCGGTCTGAATGAAATTTTCGTAGCGATTGCCCAGCCCGGAGCGGCCTTTGGCGCTGACAATGCCCGAGGTTACGGTTTGGCGCAGACCGAACGGATTACCGATTGCAACAACAAAGTCGCCGACTTCAAGCTTGTCCGAATCACCGATGTCCACCGCGGTCAGGTCTTTGGACGGGATACGCAGCACAGCGACGTCACTGTCCGGGTCTGAGCCCACCAGTTCGGCTTCCAGTTCGCGGTCGTCGGCCAGACGAACCTTGATTTCATCCGCTTGGGCAATGACGTGGTGGTTGGTCAGAACCAGGCCCTGTTTGGCGTTCACGATCACGCCGGAACCCAGACCTCGCACTTCACGTTCAGGCACCCGGTCGCCGAAGAACTGGCGAAAATTCGGATCATTGAAAAACGGATGCTGGACCTGGCCTTTGCCCTTGACCAGGACGTTGACCACCGCCGGAGTGACCTGCTTGAGCATGGGCGCCAAGCTCGGCAGAGGTTCATCGGCGACGGCCTGGGGCAGTGCTGCGTGAGCCGCAGGCATGATCAAGAGACTCAGAGCAAGCAGTAAGGTTTTGCGCATGGAATTCGAATGTGTTGTTTGGGGAAGCGTTGCTGTGACTGTTGTGCGTGGCAACGGTTCCCCGTAGGAACCGATCAGGCAGGCACGTCGGGATTCAGACTGTAGGTGCCAACCAGGGTGGCTTCAGCCAGAACGTGGCCTTCGAGTGCCTGGCGTAAAGCCGCCAGGTCGAAGCCGGGCTTGAGCCCGAGGCTGGGTGTGTCGAGCGCGTACACGGTGAAGTGATAGTGGTGCACCAGGCTGTCATTCCAGGGCGGGCAGGGGCCGTCGTAACCCAGGTAGGTGCCTTCCATGTCCGGATCGCCGGCAAACCAACCGGTGTAGTCATTGACGCCTTGCACGCTGCCGGCCGGCCCTGGTGGCTCGGTTTTGCCCCGTGGGGTGATCCCGTCACAGCAGCTGCCAGCGGCAATACTGGTGATGTCGGGTGTGATGTCGCTGACCAGCCAGTGCACAAACTCGGTGCGCGGTAAATCGGCAGGCACACTGCGGCCCTCCTGGTTCACGTCATCGGGTTTGGTTGGTACGTCACTGTCGATGCAGCAGACCACGTAGGACTGGGTGCCTGCTGGGGCATCGTCCCAGCTCAGATGCGGGTTGCGATTCGCTGCCATCTGCACATGCTGCGTGGGATGCGGGGTGCAGAAGGCGAACTCACCGTCGATCGCTTGGTTGTGACGCAGGCTGTTGCTGTTCAGTTGCATGGCAGGCTCCTTACTCGCTTTGCAGTCTCAGATAGTCGTGGCGCTCCACATTGAGTGGTTTGCGGAATACTTGCACCGCTTGCGAGATTTTTTCCGCCAGCGGTTGGCGTGATTTGTACTCCACGCTGTAGATGTCGCGGGTTTTGAGGCATTCCAGCAGGTAGTCGTCACTGGTTTTGATTTCGTCGATCAGGCCCAAATCAAGCGCGCGTCGCCCATACCAGTGTTCGCCCGTGGCGACCTTGTCGAGCTCCAGCTTAGGCCGGGTGTCGAGCAGGAACTCCTTGAACAACTCGTGGGTGTCCTGGATCTCCTCGCGGAATTTCTCCCGTGCCTTGTCATCGTTTTCGCCAAACATGGTCAGGGTTCGCTTGTACTCGCCTGCGGTAACCATCTCGAAATCGATGTCGTTCTTTTTAAGCAGTCGATGGAAGTTGGGGATCTGTGCGATGACGCCAATTGAACCAACGATGGCAAACGGGGCAGCAATGATGTGATCAGCCACGCCGGCCATCATGTAGCCGCCACTGGCCGCAACGCGGTCGATCGCCACCACCAGGCGCACATCGCGATCACGCAGGCGGCGGAGCTGCGAAGCCGCCAGGCCGTAGCTGTGAACCAGACCGCCGCCGGATTCGATTTTGACCAGCACTTCGTCTTCCGCTTTGGCCACCTGCAGAATTGCGCTGATTTCCTCACGCAGGTTGTCGACCGCGCTGGCACGCAAATCACCGTCGAAATCCAGTACAAAAAGTTTCGGGTGCGGGCTTGGCTTGTTGCCTTGCTTGGCAGCTTTGGCTTCGGCTTTCTGATCTTTCTTTTTCTGTTTTTTCTGAGCTTTGGCTTCGTCGTCGCTGAGCAATTCCTGATTCAGGATATCGGTCATCGTCTCGTAGCGACGATTGATGTTTTTGATCTCGAGCTGCTCGCTCATCTGTTCGCGCATTTGCCGAACCAGGGTCAGCACGGTGCCAACAACAAAAATGATGGCGGCAACGAGCGTTACGGCCTTGGCCAGGAAAAGGCCGTACTCGACGAGAAATTCAGTCATGGGGTATCCGGTGGGGATTCAGGCGCTCACGCCTGCCCAAGACGGGGCGAGAGCAGGGCGGCAAGCGCCTGGATGTGTTGCGGGTTGTCATTGAGCGCGGGGATGTACGTCAGCGTTTCGCCGCCCGCCTCGCAAAAGGTTTCTGCTGCCTGTATGCGGATTTCTTCCAGCGTTTCAAGGCAATCCGCGGGAAAACCTGGGCAGATGATGTCGACGCTGCGCAATCCGCCCTCGGCCCATTCGGCCAGAGTGGGCTCTGTGTAGGGTTGCAACCAGACCTGCTTGCCGAAGCGACTCTGATAGCTCAAGGCCCACTCATCGGGGCTCAGTTCCAGCGCATCGGCCAGGGCCCGTGCGGTGGCTTCACACTGCGCCTGATAAGGATCGCCCAAGCTCACATTGCGTTGTGGCAGGCCGTGAAAGCTCATCAGCAAACGTTCATTGCGGCCGTGCTCGGCCCAATGCTGCTGCACGGATTGTGCAAGGGCGGAGATATAGCCCGGGTCGGTGGCGTAATCGGCGATCCATTGCAGTGCCGGCATGGCCCGGCGCTGTCGATAAATCTGTGCAATACGATCGAAAACGGTGGCGCTGGTGGTGGCAGAGAACTGCGGGTACAACGGCAGCACGATGATTTCATCGCAGCCGAGTGCACTGAGCCGATCCAGGCCTTGCTCCAGCGACGGCGTACCATAGCGGTAGGCTGTCTCCACCGGGCAGCGCAGCTGTTGGCGCAAACCATCGGCTATACGCTGGGTGTAGACGGCCAGTGGCGAGCCTTCGTCCATCCAGATGGTGGCGTAGTTATGAGCCACCCGCCGGCTGCGCAGGGGCAGGATCAAGCCGAACAGCAAGGGACGCCACAGCAGGGCAGGAATCTCGACCACGCGCGTGTCGCTCAGGAACTCCGCCAGGTAGGTACGTACGGCTGCCGCCGTAGGCGCCTGGGGTGTGCCCAGATTGACCACCAGCACACCAGGATTTGCCGCCATGTTTAGACCTCTTTGATGTCACCACTGTCGAGTCGTCGGAAATAGTCTTTGTAGGCACGCATGGCTTTACTGCCGAGTACGACCATGACCGGAACGTTGATCGCCAGCATAAATCCGATGGCGACGGTCGATATGGTATCGATCTCTGCCGCTGTGCGGATGAAGCCGAGGCAGGTCACCACAATCAGCCCGCACCAGACCACCCTGAACGGCACAATCAAGCGCTGGCCGGACAGGTAAATCATGCCCTGCTCGCCGTAGTAGCTCCAGGTGATCATGGTTGAAATGGCGAACAGCCAGATCGTGATCGTGACCATCCAGCGCCCCAGGCCATCGAAGCCGCTGTCAAAGGCGCGCGCAGTCAAGGTGGATGCGGGCAGGTTTTCGTAAAGACCGGCATCGACCAGTTGTGGCTGTGCGGCGCTGCTGAGCGGCTTCCAGCGAATGCTCAGGTTGCCACTGTCGCCCTCGATTTGGCCGAACAGGCGATGGCGAGCTGTGCTGCCGTCGTCTTGCGTGAGCGTAGCCACCACAAACACGGTGTCGCCATCACTCCACGGCCCCGGCGGCGCGCTATCGATCGCGGGCGCCCAGCCTTTGTCAGATTGCACTGTGCTGGGTGTGGCTGGCCATTCGCCGGCCGGGCCACGTTGCCAGACACCGCTGGAAAGAATCACGAACGCGGTCAGGGTGCAGACCACCAGCGTGTCGATAAACGGTTCCAGGCCGCCCACCACACCTTCGGTCACCGGTTCTTTGGTTTTGACCGCGGAGTGGGCGATCGGGGCGCTGCCCAGGCCCGCTTCCGAAGAGAACAGGGCGCGCTTCATGCCGAAGATGAAGGCAGTGCCAACGCCGGCCCCGACAAATGCACCTGACGCTTCAGCCGGGCTGAACGCGCTAGTGAAAATCAGCCGAACGATATCCGGCAACATGTCCGCGTTCTTGCCGATCACGAACAGACCGCAGAGCACATAGATGCCGCACATCAGCGGCACCAGCGTGCCGGCAAAGCGACCGATGCGTTTGATGCCGCCCAGTATGACCAGGCCAACCAGTACCGCCATGACCAGACCGGATACCCAAGTGGGCACGCCGAAATAGCTGCGTGTGGTCTCGGCGACGCTCCAGGCCTGGAACATGTTGCCACCGGTCAGTGCGAACAGGATCAGCGGTAGACAGAACAGGGCGCCGATCAGACTGGCAAGTTTGCCTATGCCGGGAAACGCTTCGCGCAATCCGCTGCGAGCCACCCACATAGGTCCGCCGTTTGGATTGCTGGGGTTGTCGGTGTTGCGATACAGCATGGACAGCGTGACCTCGGTGGTTTTCAACGCCATCCCGGCCAGCCCCACCATCCACATCCAGAACACCGCGCCAGGGCCGCCCAACTCCACTGCAATGGCAACACCAGCGATGTTACCCAGCCCCACTGTGGCGGAAAGAGCCGCCGACAACGCCTGGAAATGGGAGATGGCGCCGGGGCCTTTCTTGCTGTCCCAGCGACCGCTGATCAAGCCCACACCATGAGTCAGAGAGCGGTATTGGCAGAAGCCGCTCCAGAAGGTGAACAGTACCCCCACGCCGAGCAGCGCGAGCAGCACCGGAACGGAGAGCATCACGCCGTTGATGACGTTGAGTGTATCCATGAAAGTCTGCATCAGATCAGCCCCGCGATCAGAACCCAGGCGATGCCCAGGGGTGCAATGAATCGACAAACAAACAGCCAGACGCCGGCCAGCGGAAATGCCACGTCACCATCGTTGGTGATTTCCCGGACCAGCCGGGGGCCCATGACCCAACCTACAAACAGGGCCGTGAGCAGACCGCCCAGCGGCAGCAGGATGTCGGTCAGCTGCGCAGCCCAGTCAAGAAAGGACTGGCCGCCGAACACCAGGCTGTCTACGGCGCCCTGTGACAACGCTGACGGAATGCCGAGTGCCAGGCAGATCATCGCCGACCAGGTCACTGCGCGTGCCCTGGACAACTGCTTTTCGTCCACCAGATAGGCCACGACAACCTCGAGCAGTGATACCGCCGAGGTCAGCGCGGCGACGAACAATAAGGCGAAAAATACGAAGCCGAAGAGCGTGCCGGCGGGCATTTGGGCAAACACCACCGGCAAGGTGATGAAGGTCAGCCCGGGCCCCGCGGCCGGGTCCAGCGCGTAGGCGAAGACGGCGGGCAAAATCATGAAGCCGGCGAGCACCGCAACCAGCGTGTCCAGGCCTACAACCATGAATGCGGCGCCGGGCAAGCGTTCACTGCGTGACAGATACGAGCCGTAAGTGATCAAGGCCCCCATGCCCAGTGAAAGGGAGAAGAAGGCCTGGCCTATGGCTGCGGTGAAGGTGGCGCCGGTGACCTTGGAAAAATCCGGTTTGAGGTAAAAAGCCAGGCCCTCGCCGGCACCCTCCAGGGTTACTGCGCGTACGACCAGAATCAGCAGCATGACGAACAGGGTTGGCATGAGCAGTCGCGAGGCACGTTCGATGCCGCGACCAATGCCGCCAACCACCACCGCACAGCAGGCCAGCATGAACAAAACGGCAGTGGTGACCGACCAGGCACCATTGCCGATGTAGCCGGTGAAGACTTCGGCAATCTGTGCGCTGTCGGTCGAGGCCAGATGCCCGCTGAGCATGAACACCATGTAAGCCACGGTCCAGCCGGCAATCACGATGTAAAACGACAGGATGATGAAGCCCGTCGCTACGCCGAGGTAACCGATCAGCGGCCAGGCACCTCCGGCCAGTGTTCGGAATGCCCCCACCGGATTTTTCTGAGTCATGCGCCCGATCGCCATTTCGGCAATGACCAGCGACAGACCAAATATCAGTATGAAAGCGAGATAAAGAATCAGAAAGGCGCCGCCACCGTTCTCCCCGGTAACGTACGGAAACTTCCAGATATTCCCCAGGCCCACGGCGGAGCCCGCCGCGGCCATGACAAAGCCGAATCGGCTGCCCCAATTTTCGCGAGATTGCATGTAATCCGCCTAATGTCCCCAAGTCTCAAGGATAGCTAAAACACCCGGTCTATTAGCAATAGGCGTGCCTGATTGCTTGTTGCGGACATTTTGCCGGCAGGCTCATGGATTGAGCCTGGGAGCGCGGATAGTGGTCACCAACCCACCAGCAGGAGAGTGATCCGATGAATCGATTGAGTGTGTTGTTAATGCACGACGGTGCCGCACTGGCGCCACATTTGCGCGTGCTGGGTGGGTTGGGTTTTCTGCTCTTTCTTTTTGCCGGTGGCGAGGGGCAGAGCGGCGTACAGGCCAGCTTTTTGGCCATGAGCCTGATTTTTCTGGGCGCTTCGGAATGGCTGCCCGGTCTGTCTTACGGCACGCGGCGTCGACATCAGGTGGTCATGCGTCGGGCACAACCGCCCGGTTTGATCAATTGGCCGGAAAAGCCGTCCACTCGCGGCTCCAGTCGCGGCGGTCGCCCGGGCGAACCGCGCCGAAGTAATCCGCGCTCTCGTCCCAGAACTCGCCCTGCGGCACCGGCACCGGCTTGACCGAGTAATTGATGCGTGCCGGACTGAAACGCGGTTCGTGAACGTCGCGGGCCTGCTCGCTTAAGCCGGTTGAGGCGACAAACTCCAAGCGTCGTTCATCAAGATAGGCGGCTTCGACAAAGCCCCCATCATCATCTTTTTCACCGGCTTCCTGCGGGAAGGCTTGTTCTGGCGTGGTGCCGGCCACGATCAGGCTGGCAAATGACAGCGTGCTGTCATTGACCAGACGCGTGACCGGTTCATCACGCAGGTCGATCAGTTCGGTGGTGAAGCCATCAATCAAGACGTTGTGAAAATGTCCGCCGCTGCCGCGTCGCACGGTCATGGCGCGGTGACGCTTCTGGCCCTGAGGATCGGAAATCATGGTCACGTTATAGAACTGCGGCTGTGAGCGTGGCTGCGCGTCCATGTCGGCTTTGTAATTGTCGCCTTCAAAGCCGTTGTCGCCGCGGTCTGGGTGCATCTGGATGATCAGGTTCTGCACGCGACCGGTCCAGCCCATGTCCCAGTCGAAGGCATCATCATCGGCACCGGTGACCACAATGTTCTTGAGGTCCACGGTGCCTCCAAAGACTTCAACCCCATCGTCCAGTCCCATGTGAACCTGCACGTTGCGCACGATGGTGCCATCGCCACAGCCGCCCAGGGTCAAGCCGTTGAGTTCGTTGTCCTTGGAGATTTCGAAGCCGGCAAATTCGATGCGCACGAAGTCGAGAACACCGCAGCTGCTGTTGCTGTCGCTGCCGCCAAAGTCACCGCGGCTGTCGCTGCGGTCGATGCCCTCAATGTGAGCATCTCGGTTGACCGGCGCATTGCCGAGAAGAACCAGGCCGCCCCAGTCGCCAGCTTGGCGATTGCCCAGCGCCTTGGCGCTGGTGAACACGATCGGCTGATCAACCCGGCCGCGAGCGTGAACGCTGGCATCGCGGGTCACGATCAGGGCCGAGCCATTCTTGCCGCGAACCGTCACCCCCGGTTCGATGGTCAGGCGTGCGTTCGATTCCACAAAGGTGAGTTTGGACAGCACATAGGTGTTGCCACTTTTCCACACGGTGTTCTGCAGGATGTTGTCGTCTACCGCGATGGTTTTGGGACCGGATGACGACGTCATGAACCAGACGCCGCCGCCGATCAGTGCCACTGCGAGTACAGCCAGGCCCAGCAAGGGCAGGCCGCGCGAACTGTTTTTCGGTTTGGCGCCAGAGCCACCGCTGCCACCAGCACCCAGCGATATGCCGTCAGCCGAGATGGCTGCAGAGGCGCGTGCCGCCCCGTTGGTGGGCGCGGCTTCACGTAGCCGCCCCTGTAAATTCAGTGCTTTGAGTTCACTGGCCATATCGCGCAAGGCCGGGTCATTCGCCCGTTCCGCCTTGGCCAGAATGCCGTCGCGATAAACCTGATCGCTGAGCAGCATGCTGAAGTGCACAAAGGGCATGCCCTGCGCGGTGTGTTTGTCGGACAAACGCTTGAGTTCCCACAGGCGGGTGACGGCTTCTGCGCGTTTGGTAGCTTCAGGTTGAGCCATGGCGGTGCACTGCACTTGGTCGAAGGGAGGCTCATCCTAAGTTGTCCACATGACACAAATGTTGCATCGCCGCAAAACGGTTGTTTACAAAGAAAAAACCCCGCTCAGGCATGCCTGAGCGGGGTTTGTGACCGGTGCAGAAGTCGTGCGCTGAGCACGACCTCGTCGCTTACGGGCGTTCGATGATCGCTGCGACGCCCATGCCGCCGGCGGTACAGATCGAGATCAAGCCACGACCACCTTTGTTCTCTTCGAGAATCTTGGCCAGGTTGGCAACGATGCGCGCGCCGGTGGCGCCGAACGGGTGGCCTACCGCCAGGGAGCTGCCCTTGACGTTGAGCTTCTCGCGCGGGACCGCGCCCATGGGCTTGTCTTTGCCCAGGTACTCTTTGCAGAAGCGCGGATCTTCCCAGGCCTTCAGCGTGCACAGCACCTGCGCAGCAAAAGCTTCATGGATTTCAAAGAAATCGATATCGTCGAAGCTCAGCCCCATACGATCGAGCATGTTCGGCACGGCCTGGGCCGGAGCCATCAGCAAGCCTTCGGCACCACGCACGAAGTTGTCACGGCTTTCGTTGCCTTTAACGAAGTCCACAGCGGCGGTCTGGCCGGTCACGAAGTAGGCCAGCACCGGCAGCTTGTTCTTCTTGGCGTAATCTTCCGAGCACAGGAACACGGCGGCAGCGCCGTCGGTCAGCGGGGTGGAATTGGCTGCGGTCAGGGTTGCGGCATCGCTCTTGCTGAAGACCGGCTTGAGTGTGGCCAGTTTTTCCAGGGTGGAGTCAGGGCGCAGGTTGTTGTCGCGTTGCACGCCGTTGCACGGGAAAACCAGATCGTCGAAAAAGCCGGAATCGTAGGCAGCGGCTGCTTTCTTATGGCTTTCATAGGCCAATTGATCCTGATCCTCGCGCGCGATGCCCCAGGCCTGGGCCATGTCTTCGCAGCTTTGGCCCATGGATTTGCCGGTACGTGCTTCCGCGTTCTGCGGAATGTTCGGCACCACATGCTTGGGACGAATCTTGGCCAGTGCCTTGGCCCGCTCGGCCCCGGTTTTGGCCTGGTTGACTTGCATGAAAATCTTACGCAGACCTTCGTTCACGCCGACCGGAGCATCCGAGGTGGTGTCGGTGCCAGCAGCGATGCCGCATTCGATCTGGCCCAGGGCGATCTTGTTGGCCACCAGCATCACCGTTTCCAGCGAGGTGCCACAGTACTGACCCACATCGTAGGCGGGGGTTTCATTGGCCAGCTTGGATTCCAGAACCGCTTCGCGGGTCATGGTGTCCTGCGGGTTGAGCTTGAGCACCGTGCCGCCAGCGACTTCGCCAACAACCTTGCCGGCCAGATCGTATTTATCGACCAGCGCGTTCAGCGCAGCGGTCAGCATCTGATGGTTGGACAGTTTGGCGTAAGCCGTGTTGGAACGGCAGAAGGGGATACGGGCGCCGCCAACAATGGCGACTTTGCGAACGGATGTCATAGAGGTGTACTCCAGTGAGAGCTTTGCGCTGCAGTGCACAAATGTGCGCAAACCCTACGGGATTTGCAAAGGCGAATCAAGAAAAACATACGGCGGCGTATGGAGGGGGATGAAAAACATGAGGAAAATTTTCCTTCCGCGCCCTTGAAACACGTTATTGCAACCCCACCTTGGCACTCACCTGGGGAGAGTGCTAAAAACCCTATTTTGGTGTACGGCAGCCTATGCGGCTGTTTTTATTAATTTTTGTTCTTCGTTAGGAGATCGAACACATGAGTTTGCGTCCTCTGCACGATCGCGTGATCGTCAAGCGCCTGGAAGAAGAAACCACGTCGCCGGGCGGCATCGTGATTCCGGATACCGCAACCGAAAAACCTTCGCGCGGTGAAATCGTGGCTGTCGGCAACGGCAAGGTCCAGGACAGCGGTGAAGTCCGTGCGCTCGACGTTAAAGTCGGCGACAAGGTTCTGTTCGGCAAGTACTCGGGCACCGAAGTCAAAGTTGACGGCGAAGAACTGCTCGTCATGCGCGAAGACGACATCATGGCGGTGGTTGAGTAAGAGTCTCCTCCCGACGCGTCCACGCGCTGCTGCTGGTGAAAAGCCGCCGCTCCTGCGTTGGGAAACTTGACCATAGCGCTGCTATGGCCTGCGCTCCCCGCCTTGGATCGACGACTTTTCCCTGTGCATCAGTCGCGCGTCCACGTCGCTCGGAGCCTCCAGGTCGATAACCGAATTCAAAGATATTGAAAGGAAACGAAAATGGCTGCTAAAGAAGTCAAATTCTCCGATGGCGCCCGGCAGAAAATGCTGAAGGGCGTGAACACCCTGGCCAATGCGGTCAAGGTGACGCTGGGTCCGAAGGGCCGCAATGTGGTGCTGGACAAGTCCTTCGGCGCCCCGACCGTGACCAAGGACGGTGTGTCCGTGGCCAAGGAAATCGAACTGGAAGACAAGTTCGAAAACATGGGTGCACAGTTGGTTAAGGAAGTGGCTTCCAAGACCTCTGATATCGCCGGTGACGGCACCACCACCGCAACTGTGCTGGCCCAGGCCATCCTGCGCGAAGGTGTGAAAGCGGTTTCCGCTGGCATGAACCCGATGGACCTGAAGCGCGGCATCGACAAGGCCGTTGCGGCTTCGGTTGCTGAGCTGCACAAGCTGTCCAAGCCGTGTGATGACTCCAAAGCCATCGCTCAGGTCGGCACCATTTCGGCCAACTCCGACGAAGGCATTGGCAAGAAGATTGCTGAAGCCATGGACAAGGTCGGCAAAGAAGGCGTGATCACCGTTGAGGAAGGCTCGGGTCTGGAAGACGAGCTGGACGTTGTGGAAGGCATGCAGTTCGACCGCGGCTACCTGTCGCCGTATTTCGTGACCGACCAGCAGGCCATGCAGGTTGAGCTGGAAAACCCACTGATCCTGCTGCACGACAAGAAGATCTCCAACATCCGTGATCTGCTGCCGCTGCTGGAAGGCGCTGCCAAGTCCAGCCGTCCGCTGCTGATCGTGGCTGAAGACGTTGAAGGCGAAGCTCTGGCTACGCTGGTGGTCAACAACATGCGTGGCATCGTCAAGGTCTGCGCGGTCAAGGCACCGGGCTTCGGCGATCGTCGCAAAGCCATGCTGGAAGACATCGCCATCCTGACCGGTGGTACCGTCATTTCCGAAGAAATGGGCATGCAGCTGGAAAAGGCTACGCTGGATCAGCTGGGCCAGGCCAAGAAGATTCAGGTCACCAAGGAAAACACCACCATCGTCGATGGCGCCGGTTCCTCGGAAGGCATTCAGGGCCGTATCGCCAGCATCCGTGCTCAGATCGAAGAGTCCAGCTCGGATTACGACCGTGAGAAACTGCAGGAGCGCGTGGCCAAGCTGGCCGGCGGTGTTGCCGTGATCAAGGTTGGCGCAGCCACCGAAGTGGAAATGAAAGAGAAGAAAGCCCGCGTTGAAGACGCGCTGCACGCAACCCGTGCTGCCGTTGAAGAAGGCGTGGTGCCGGGCGGTGGTACCGCTCTGATCCGTTGCCTGCCGGCGCTGGTTGACCTAAAGGGCGACAACGCTGATCAGGATGCCGGTATCGCCATTCTGCGTCGTGCCATCGAAGAGCCGCTGCGTCAGATCGTGACCAACTCCGGTGCGGAAGCGTCGGTTGTGGTTTCTGAAGTGTCCAAGCAGTCCGGTAATGCTGGCTACAACGCAGCCACCGGTGAGTTCGGCGACATGATCGAACTGGGCATTCTGGACCCGACCAAAGTGACCCGCAGCGCGCTGCAGCACGCGGCTTCGATCTCCGGCCTGATGATCACCACCGAAGCGATGGTGGCTGAAGTGCCGAAGGAAGAAGCGCCGGCGATGCCGGGTGGCGACATGGGCGGCATGGGCGGCATGGGCGGCATGATGTAAAGCCGCCCGGGTTCGCAAGAATCCGTGCTCCAAACAAAAAACCCCGCCAAGTGCGGGGTTTTTTTATGCCTGGTTGATCAGGCTTCTGGCGGCATGGCCTGGGCCAGCGGCGGGTTGACCCGTACCGCGAACGGCATGGTGATTTCGTACACCACGCCACCCATACCAAAGCTCACGCCGGTGCCGTCGCGCAGCGCACGTTGGTTTGAGACATACAGGCGACGCCCATCCGGCGAGAACGCAGGGCCAGTCACTTCAGTGGCGTTGGCACCGTCGGCCGGGCCGGGCAAGCGCAGCAGCGGAATGGTGCGACCGTCCGGCAGCAGGACCATGGCGCGCATATCGCCGCCGTCCTCAACCACCACCATCTCGCCGTCCAGCGTCATGGAGATGTTGTCGACCCCGGCCATGGGCGGCTCGTCCGGATCGACCGGCGAGCCGATCGGCCCGTCGTCGGGATTGTAGATGCTTTCAATGGTGCCGCCCTGCGTATCGATAGCCCAGATGTTGTCGTCACCTTTGGTCGAGAAGAAGATGAAGCCGTTGAGGTACCAGACACCTTCGTTGCCAGCCAAAACGGTGGTTTCGTCCTGATAGACCTGCGGTTGGGGGGTGCCGTCATCAATGGCATCGACCCAGCGAATCGGTGTGGGGCCGGCGCGGGCGGCATCCAGGCCGGCATCCACGGCCAGGGCCTGCAGCTTACCCTGGTCCATGTCGGGGCGGCCGCCTGCGGGCCAGGCATCGGCGCTGAATACGGTGCGGTAAAAGCGGTCGGATCCGGAGATGTCCTCGGTGTGGTAGATCGCGCGTCCGGCCTCATCAATGGCAACCATTTCATGGGCTTTACGCCCGAAACGATCGAGTCGGCGTGGTTCGCCGCCGTCGCGTAGCGGGCTGCATTCGAACATATAGCCGTCGGCGATCTCTTCGCCGTTGATCCAGGTGCCCCACGGGGTCGCGCCGCCAGAGCAATTGGTCGTCGTGTTGCGCTGAACCGGATAGGCGTCAACCAGATTGCCATCTTTGTCAAAGCGCAGCGCACTGACGCCCCCGGAAAACGGCAGCACCAGGGGGATTTCGCCCAGAGGAGGCAGCAGCCCGGAAACCGGGCCGAGCACGTTGCCCAGGGCTTCCACCGTTTCACGAGTGGTCAGCTCCGATAGCACTGGTATGTCGGGCAGGAAGCCGAACAGGGTGGTGGCATCGCGGGCTTCCGAATTGGACAGGTAGATCCAGCCACCATCATCGGTACGAAACATGCCGCCGCCATCAGGGTCGGAGTGCCACAGAAAGTCCGGCTGCGACGCGATCGGCGGTTGGCCATGTTCGGCCACCACGCGCGAGGTGAAACCGGCCGGCAGTTGGACGCCGTTTTCATCCGGCTCCAGTAGCGGGCCGATGTTCTCGAACGGGCTGCGGAAATTGGGGTTACGGCCGCCACCCGTGTTCAGGCCACCGTTGGAGTTGCATGCGGTCAGCCAGCTGGCCAGCGGCACGCTGCCAGCGGCAAACAGCATGTTACGCAGGAACAAGCGGCGCGGCAGGCCTTGCTGGGCAATCTCGTCAAGTATCGGGTTGGGCGTCCTAGACATCGTGGGTCCTCGTTCTGGTTTTGAGCGTGGCGCGGCTTATACCGCGTTCTTGTTGTACCTGTATGACGCAGTATAGACGCCCTTCAGGTTGGCCAAAAAAAAGCGGGCCGAAGCCCGCTGTAAGTTTTTCGCATGGGTTACTTGAGCAGAATGAACTCTGCATTGCGACTCAATGTTTTGTCGCCAATGCCTTTGACCAGCGTCAGCTGATCAGCGGACTTGAATGCGCCGTGGTCATCGCGAAATTCGACGATGCGCTGGGCGATGGCCGGGCCAACCCCGTGCAGTTCCTGATCCAGTGTGGTGGCGTCAGCGGTGTTGATGTTGACCGGGCCGGCAAAGGCCGGTGCGGCGATGAGGGTAGCGAGGCTCAGGGCGGCGAATTTGATACGTGGGAACATGATGATCTCCTTGGTCTGACGAAATCGGGCGAGATGCCCTTGCTGATCAGATACGCATCCATCGGCCAAACCCGGACATGGCGGATCAGCGCAGAACTTCTCGCAAATCGCCGTTGCTCTCCATTTCGACCACCTCAAGCGTGGCTGGGTCGAGTGCCATCTCGACCTCGCGACCGTTTTCGTCGCGCATCTCGATTTCAATCAGTCCATCATCCGCGGAGATTTGATCGATATCGCGATGTCCTTGCTGCTCCAGCCAGTTGACCACACGCTGAGCGGTGGCGATGTCGATGCTCTCCTCGCGGTCTTCGTCGGCATCGCCGCTGTGATCACGCAGGACGCTGCCTTGTCGGTCAAAGCTCAGCTTGCGCTCAGCACCGTTGCTGTCGAAACCTTCGATCTCGATGTGGCCACGGCGGTTGATTTCCAGCTCTTCAATGTGGGTTACGTCATATTGGTTCAGCGCGTTCAGGGTGTCGCGCAACGCTTGGGGGCTGGCCTGGCTGGTTGTCGGAAGGATGCCGGCAGTGATCAGGGCGGCGGCCATCACATTGTTTGAAATTCTCATGGAGACTCCTGTGTTGTTGAGGTTCGCCGCCATTGTGGAGAGGTGGATTGCCAGAACTGTGAACGGGTCGTTCATGATTCGTTCATATACGCAGGCCGCATAATGGCGCCTATGCGTAGCGGACTGACGATAGCGGTTCTGGCGGCTCTGGCCCTTGGTGCCAGCGCTGTGCGAGGCGATGATGTGGATCACGAAGACTTGCGTCGTGCAGTGGAGCGCAATGAACTGGTGTCGCTGCGGAGCTTGTTCGACTGGATTGAGGCTCGCTACGAGGGTCGTATCATCGAGGTCGAGATCGACGATGACGATGACATGCTGATCTACGAAGTGGAGATGCTGACGCCCAAGGGCAACAAGATCGAGTTCGAATTCAACGCCCGCAGTGGTGCGCTGATGTCCCTGAGCGGACGAGGCCTGAGCGATACGCGGGATCGCGAATGAAGGTGTTGGTGGTCGAGGACGATGTGGCACTGGCCGAGCGCCTGGCCGCGCTTCTGCGTGATGCCACTCTGGGCGTGGATCTGGCTCACGATGGTGAGCAGGCGGACTTCCTGGCCCGCACCGAACGCTACGACGCGATAGTGCTTGATCTTGGGCTGCCGGTGCGCGACGGGCTGAGTGTGTTGCGCGACTGGCGCGACGTAGGTCTGGACACTCCGGTACTGATTCTGACGGCTCGCAGTCGCTGGCCAGACAAAGCAGCAGCGTTTTCGGCCGGCGCCGACGACTATGTCACTAAACCATTTGAACCCATGGAAGTGGTCGTGCGCATACAGGCTTTGATTCGCCGCAGTCAGGGGCAGTCCAGCCCGGTGATCGAAGTGGGCGCGGCCAGTTTGGATACGCATTCCGGCCAATTGCTGATGCACGGTGTTCCGGTCAGTCTGACCGCGCAGGAGTACAAGCTTATTGCCTATCTGTTTCTGGCGCGTGGGCGGGTGGTGTCGCGCAGCGAACTGGTGGAACACGTTTATGAGCGCGACCGCGATCCGGATTCCAACGTGATTGACGTGCTGCTCAGCCGGGTCCGCAAACGCCTGGGCAGTGAGCTGATCGAGACGGTTCGCGGCCGCGGCTTTCGCGTGCAATCAGGGGATGCGGTTCCATGAGAGCGCGCGTCAGTAGTCGGCTTACGCTGGTTGCTGTGCTCATGATGCTGTTGTTGATGCCATTGGCAGGCTGGACGCTGGCGGATGCTTTCCGGCAGTCGGTGCTGAGTAACTTCGATCTGCGTCTGAGTGCTTATGTGGACGCCCTTGCAGCGCGCGTGGAGATCGACGAACAGGGGCAGTTGGAGGTTCAGCAGCGCCCCGAGGAATTGCGCTTCGGCAAAGTGTTCTCTGGCTGGTACTGGCAGATTGGCCACGCTGATGAGCTGGTGGCGACATCGCGCTCGCTGTGGGACACGCGATTGCCATGGTCGCGGCCCACTGGTGCCAGCAGCCGTTTCAGCGTGACATTGAACGGCCCCCGAGACGAAGCCCTGCGTGGGCATGCATTGAGCATGAAAATGCCCGGCATGGATGGCGAGATACGCCTGTTGGTCGCTGGTCCGTTGGAAGATGTGCAGCGCGAGACGGCGCAGTTTCAGCGTTTGCTAGTGGCTGCTTTAAGTGTGCTCGGTTTTTTGCTGGTGGTTGGTTTTATTCTTCAGATCCGTTGGGGGCTGGCACCGCTGCGTGGTATTACGCGGGACCTGCACGCCGTACGACAGGGGCGTACGCAAAGGCTCGGCACTGCATTGCCGAAGGACCTGTATGAGGTCGCGGCGACCATGAATGAGGTGCTAGACCACCATCAGGCTCTGATTGAGCGTGCACGCGCGTCTGCTGGCAATCTGGCCCACGCGCTGAAAACGCCATTGGCCAATCTGCGGCTGGATCTGGAACGTGAACCACCCGATCGTGTGGCCATGCGTGCTGACTTGAAGCGCGTTGATGAGCTGGTTGAACATCATCTATCGCGGGCCAGTGCGGCAGGGCGTGCTGTGGCTTCGCGCCAAACCGCGTTGCAGGTTGCACTTGAACCGGTGCTGTCGGCAGTCCAGGGCATGTACCGCGAACGCGACCTCAATTTTGTGGTTGCGCTTGATGCTGAAGCGGTGTGGCGTATGGATGCCGGTGACTTACAGGAGCTGGTCGGTAACCTGCTCGACAATGCCGCCAAATGGGCACGCCACCGCGTTGAGCTACGCAGCGCGCATGGGCCGGATGGTTGGGTACTGGTGATTGAAGACGATGGCCCTGGGATTCCTGAGGCGCGCCTCACACAGGTTCGTGAACGTGGCGTGCAACTGGATGAGCACGAGCCGGGCGGCGGCTTGGGGTTATCTATCGTGACCGACATCGCTACCTTGTATGACCTCAAGCTGCACTTCGAAAACCGCCAGTCAGGTGGTTTGCGTGTGCAGCTGGATTTTGCCGGGATGATGGGCGACTAGGCGTCGCGCATAACCGCCCGCGCCGCATTGCGCCCGGGCAAGCCGCTGACTCCCCCGCCGGGATGCGCGCCGGCGCCACACAGGTACAGGCCCTGAAGCGGGCTGCGGTGATCGGCCCAGCCGGGCACCGGGCGCAGGCTCAGCAGCTGTGAGGGCGTCATCGCGCCGTGAAAAATATTGCCCCCGGTCAGCGCGAATTCGCGTTCAAGATCCAACGGGGTGAGCACCTGGCGGTGCAGCACATGCTGCGAAAAACCCGGTGCGTAGCGGTCGATCTCGGCCAGGCAGGTATCGGCAAAGCGGTCGCGCTGGCTGCTCCAGTCCGCATCACGCAGGCTGTAGGGTGCGTACTGCACAAATAACTGAACGATGTGGTGACCGGCCGGGGCGAGACTGTCGTCCAGTGCGCTGGGGATGGTCATCTCGATCAGTGGATGCGGGCTGAACTGGCCGTATTTGGCCGCATCATAAGCTCGCTCCAGCGCGTCCATGCTGGGGCCGATGTGGATGGTGCCGCGATGTTGCGGGCCGGGTTGGTCGCTGCCGGGGCAGGCGCTGAAATCAGGCAGACGTGACACCGCCAGATTGATTTTGGCGCTGGCGCTGCTGTAATCGATGGCGGCCACGGCCTGATTGAAGCCATCCGGCAGGGCGTTGGGTGTAAGCAGTTGGCCGAAGGTCACTTGAGGCGTGGCATTGGACATCACGATCGGGGCCTTAAGCACGCGCCCGTCGGCAAGCCTTACGCCTGTGACCCGGCCCGCCTGGTGTTCGATCTGTGCCACGCTGGTCTGGGTGTGAATCTCCACCCCGCGCTGTGCTGCACTGGCGGCCAGCGCCTGGCTGATCGCACCCATGCCGCCAGCGGCATAGCCCCACACGCCGCGGGTGCCACCGGCATGGCCCATCACATGATGGAGCAGGACGTAGCCGGTGCCGGGGGTGGACGGCGCAGCCATGGCGCCGATCACACCGTCGGTGGCCAGGGTGGCTTTGAGCACATCCGACTCAAACCAGCGATCCAGCACCTGCTGGGCAGAGTCCAGCAGCAGGCGCATGGCTGCGGGCTGATCCGCGCCCAGCTTGGCCAGCGCGCGGCGCAGGCGCAGCGTACCGAGCAAATCGCTGATACGCCGGCCGAGGGGCTGGCGACGCCAGCTTTGTGGCAGTGGCAACAGTGCCGGCACCGGGTTGTCGAGGATCGGCTCCAGGGCTTCGGCCACGCGGGTCAGAAAGGCTTCGTAGCGCGGGTAGGCTTCGGCGTCACGCCGCGAGAACTTGCTGATCTCACGCTGGTTGGTTGCGCTGTCACGGCCGAGCATCAGGTAGCGCCCGTCATCCAGCGGGGTGAACGAGGCCGGATCGCGTGGGATCATGCGATAGCCGTAGCGGGCCAGATCCAGGTCGCGGATGATGTCGGGCGCCAGCAGGCTGACCAGATAGCTGCAGGTCGAGGCCTTGTAGCCCGGCGCCAGCTCCTCGCTGACACAGGCGCCGCCGACCACAGCGCGACGCTCCAGTACCGTGACCCGGCGACCGGCGGCGGCCAGGTAGGCTGCCGCGGTCAGGCCGTTGTGTCCGGCGCCGATGATGATGACATCAGTATCGTGCACCGGATGGTCTCCTTACATGTTGCGCCGGTACTGGCCGCCGACTTCAAACAAGGCGTTGGTGATCTGCCCCAGGGAACAGACCCGCGCCGCGTTCATCAGCTCGGCAAAGATGTTGCCACGTTCGATGCACACCTGCTGCAGTCGAGCCAAGGCCTCGGGAGCTTGATCGGCGTGCCGGCCGTGGAACTGCCGCAAACGTTCGATCTGGGCATCCTTCTCGTCGTCGGTGGAGCGCGCCAGCTCCAGCGTGGTGTCCTGCGGGCCGTCGTCATCCTTGGGATTGCGGAAGGTGTTCACCCCAACCACCGGCAACTCGCCGGAGTGTTTGAGGTGTTCGTAGTGCATCGACTCTTCCTGAATCTTGCCACGCTGGTAGCCGGTTTCCATGGCCCCGAGCACGCCGCCGCGCTCGGAGATGCGCTCGAATTCGGCCAGCACGGCTTCCTCTACCAGCTCGGTCAGCTGGTCAAAGATGAAGGCGCCCTGGTTGGGGTTTTCGTTCTTGTTAACGCCCCATTCCTTGTTGATGATCAACTGGATGGCCAGCGCACGACGGACCGATTCCTCGGTCGGCGTGGTGATCGCTTCATCGTAGGCGTTGGTGTGCAGCGAATTGCAGTTGTCGTACAGCGCGATCAGGGCCTGCAGGGTGGTGCGGATATCGTTGAAATCGATTTCCTGGGCGTGCAGCGAACGGCCAGAGGTCTGAATGTGGTACTTCAGCATTTGGCTGCGCGCGTTGGCGCCGTACTTCTCGCGCATGGCCACGGCCCAGATGCGCCGGGCAACCCGGCCCATCACCGAGTACTCCGGATCCATGCCGTTGGAGAAGAAGAAGGACAGATTGGGGGCAAAATCGTTGATGTCCATGCCCCGCGCCAGGTAGCTCTCGACGAAGGTGAAGCCGTTGGACAGGGTGAAGGCCAACTGGCTGATCGGGTTGGCGCCCGCTTCGGCGATGTGGTAGCCCGAAATCGACACCGAGTAGAAGTTGCGCACCTCGTTGGCGATGAAATACTCCTGAATATCGCCCATGCATTTGAGGGCGAACTCGGTGGAGAAGATGCAGGTGTTCTGGCCCTGGTCTTCCTTCAGGATGTCGGCCTGCACCGTGCCGCGCACGCTGCGCAGGGTTTGCGCCTTGATGTTTTCGTATTCGTCCGGCCGCGGCTGGCGCCCTTCGGCTTCGACAAAAGCCTCGACCTGCTGATCGATGGCGGTGTTGAGGAAAAACGCCAGGATGGTCGGCGCTGGCCCATTGATGGTCATCGATACCGAGGTGGTCGGTGCGCACAGGTCGAACCCTGCGTACAGGTCCTTCATGTCGTCCAGGGTGGCAATGGAGACCCCGGAGTTGCCGACCTTGCCGTAGATGTCGGGGCGCGGATCCGGGTCTTCGCCATACAAGGTGACCGAATCAAAGGCGGTGGACAGGCGCGCGGCCGGCATGCCTTCGGACAGGTAGTGGAAACGCTTGTTGGTGCGAATCGGGCCACCTTCACCAGCGAACATGCGGGCCGGGTCTTCACCTTCACGCCGGAACGGGAACACGCCCGCGGTGTAGGGGAAGCGGCCGGGCAGGTTTTCCTTGTACAGCCAGTTGAGCAGGTCGCCGTCATCCGAGAACCGCGGCAGGGCCACTTTCGGAATCTTGGTGCCGGACAGGGATTCGCGGGTCAGCGCCACCGAAATCTGCTTGTCGCGCACGCTGTAGGTGAAGCTATCGCCGCTGTAGTTTTCCACCGTCTGCGGCCAGTCCTGTAGCAGATGGCGTGATTCGGCGTTCAGATGATCATCGCGCTTGTTGAGCTGATGCTCGAGCGCCTCGGTCGGTTCGCCAGCCTGATCCAGCATGCGTTTGGCTTCGCGCAGCTGCTGACGCTCGCGCGCGATCTGGGCCTGATGATCAGCGTGTTTTTTGTAGCCGCGCACGGTATCGGCGATTTCCGCCAGATAGCGGATACGCGCACCGGGCACCAGCGCATCGCTTTTGCTCGACATGGTGGTGTCGGGCCGGGCCAGCTGACCTTCGGGCAGCTCCAGCTGATGTTTGGCCAGTTGTTCCTTCAGGGCGAAATACAGCGCGGTAACGCCGTCATCGTTGAAGCGCGCAGCGATTGTGCCGTAGGCCGGCATGGCGTCGGTGGGGCGGTCGAATGCAACCTGATTGCGCTGCATCTGCTTGCGCACATCTCGCAGGGCATCTTCGGCGCCGCGGCGGTCGAACTTGTTGATCGCCACGACATCGGCGAAGTCCAGCATGTCGATTTTCTCGAGCTGGCTGGCGGCGCCGAATTCCGGTGTCATCACGTACATCGAAACATCGGCGATCTCGACCACGGCGGCGTCGCCCTGACCAATCCCGGCGGTTTCGGCCACGATCAGGTCAAAGCCGGCAGCCTTGCAGGCCGCAATCGCGCCGGGCAGGGCTTTGGACACTTCCATGCCGCCTTCGCGTGTGGCCAGCGAACGCATGAAGATCTTGAACTCACCGTCACGGCTTTTGTACAGCGCGTTCATGCGGATGCGGTCGCCAAGCAGCGCGCCGCCGGATTTGCGCCGGCTGGGGTCGACGGCAATGACCGCGATCTTCAATTCGTCCTGCTGGTCGATACGAAAGCGCCGAATCACCTCGTCGGTGAGCGAGGATTTGCCGGCGCCACCGGTGCCGGTAATCCCCAGCACCGGCACATGCTTGCTGCTGGCGGTCTGCTTGATGCGTTCCATGAAGGCGCCGGGCACTTGCTCCGCTTCAATCAGCGTAATCAGGCGGGCCAGGGCACGCTGGTCGCCCTGACAGGTTTTGCCCAGCAGATCTTCGCCATCACCGCTCAAGTCCTGGCTGGCGCGCTCGATCATGTCGCGGATCATGCCTTCCAGGCCGAGCTTCTGTCCGTCATGTGGCGAATAGATGCGGGCCACGCCGTAGGCATGCAGATCGCGGATTTCCTCCGGCACGATCACGCCGCCACCACCGCCGAAGACTTTGATGTTTTCGCCGCCACGCTCTTTGAGCATGTCGATCATGTACTTGAAGTACTCGACATGGCCGCCCTGGTAAGAGCTGATGGCGATGCCGTGGGCGTCTTCCTGCAGGGCGGCGGTGACGATTTCCTCCACCGAGCGGTTGTGCCCCAGGTGGATGACCTCGCAGCCCAGTGACTGCAGCAAACGACGCATGATGTTGATGGACGCATCATGGCCATCAAACAGGGAGGCCGCGGTGACAAAGCGTAAAGGCTTGTGCGCCGCGGCGGACTGAGGTGCAAATGATTCGGCCGGCTGGCTCATGTCGGCTCCTGAACGATCGGTTAATTAATCGCAGTATAGCGAAATGAAGCCAGTCTACTGTGCTGTGCGGCGGGGAAAATCGCCGGATTGGACGAGGAGCGGTGCTTGCGCCTCAGGCGGCGGGTTGGCGGCGGCGGCGATCGCCGATCAGGCGGTCATATTCGTACACGGCCTCGCCATGTTGTTTGCGCACAATGCCCGGTTGACGGGTGAAGCGCCAGCCGCTGGCATCGTTGACTCGATTGCTGGCCAGCAACAAGGGCAGGCGTTCGTTGGTGACTTCACGGCCCTGGTAATAGCGGTCCATTTGCCAGGGCTTTTCGACCGGCGGAAGCAGTGGCTCAAGACAGGCGCATTGTTCTGGCAGCAGGCGCGTGGCGGCGTGGACAAAGTCTTCGGGCCAGGGTTGAGACTGATCGTGCAAGCTTAAGTACAGGGCGAGGTTATGGGCTTGGTCCATGAATGTGGACAGCGCGTGTTCAGCAGCAGCCTGCGGCGTCTGGTTCAAAGCACCGCTGGTTACATGAAACACCAGATCAGGACTGTTGAGCAGCAGCAGACTCAGGCTGGGTTGGTCGTTATGACCGGGGCCGGCGCAGCCGATCAAGTTGATCGAAGGCCAGGTTTCATGAATGGCTCGAAGCAGGGTGGAGTCGCTTTTGTGCCCGCTGTTGAGCAGTATGCCTGCCTGTGCGCGCGCGTCGGCCAAACCCGACATCGCGTGAGCGATTACCGTGCCGACCGCTTGTGCCGGATCACGCTCATGGCTGCAGCCCAGAACAATTTTGAACATCGCTTTGCATCACATGGTGAGATGGGATGCAGCCTAAGACTGATGCCGCAGTGAAAAAGTGAAGGCGTGGCTTTGACGGCGCCGTCAGGCATCTTTCGGCCCGAAGGGCAGTTGCAGTCCGACGCCGACGCCGTAACTGCCGTCACGTTCGACCAGCGGGTCGATGCGCGGCCAGGTATAGCCGGTGATGAATTCCAGATACAGGCGCCGCTTGAACAGGGGGTGGCGGTAAAGCATGCGTAAGCCGTATTCCCGAACCGGCACCGGATGGCGGGTCTCGCCGCGGCTGAAAACCTCCAGGGCCAGCCCCTTCTCACCCCCCAGGCTGTAATACAGCCAGGCGGCGCTGCGCCAGTCCAGCCCTTCACTTTCCTGGGTCACTGTGCCTACGGTGTCCCAGCGTGCCAGTAGCTGAGGTGTGATCACATGCATCCAATCCAGGCCACTGGTCGAGCCGAACCCGTCCTTGTTGGTCCAGAACAAAACTTCGCGCAGGCTGACGACATTGACATCATCGCTGTAGGCCAGATAGCGGAAGCGGTTCTGCACAAACACTTCGGTGTCGGTGAGTCGTTTTGCGCCCACCCGCAGGTCCGATTTGAATACCCGGCTGGAGCTTGGGAAGCCATAGCCCAGGCCGGCCAGCCAGTCGTCGTCATCATCCAGGGTGGGGAATTCGCTGCGCAGGGCAAAGCCCTCGCTGCGGCCGCGTACGAAATCATCGTCGTTGTCCAAACCCACAAAGGCCGACAGGCGCTCTTTCAGGGCGGGCAGTTCAACCCGGACCTTGAAGCGCACTCGGGTCTCCGAACCGGTGAATTCAGACCAGTAGTAGGAGGTCTCCAGGCGCCCGTGAGAGCGTCGTGCCGCCAGCACGTTAGCTTCGCCGCCGAAACCATCCAGCCACAAGGCCGCGCGACAGATGATCTCCTCGATCTGGTCGCGGGTCAGATCAAGCATGTCATCGTGGTTCGGGACATAAACCTGATCGCACGGGCGCGGTTTCTCGCGCGGGTACACACGCGGTACGGGATGGTTGCCGTGGGTTTCCAGTGGAACACGCTCAGCGGCCGGCTCAAGCACTTCGGGGCCTGCCGGCAGGGCACAGTTGGCCGTCAGTACCAGGCCGGTGCCGACCAAGAGCCGCGCGCAGCGTCGCGGAAGGGAATGATTCACGGCCCGCGCCATGTGCATTACAGTACGCCACTTTCCAGTCAGTGGGTTAGCGCCAATGTCGAATCGCCCGTCCGTGTTGAAGCGGACTTGCCTTGAGCAACTGGATTTCGCGACGTTGACGCAAAATCAGATGGGCCTGGAGCGTGAAACTCTGCGTGTTGATGCACACGGGCAAGTGTCCGAGAGCGATCATCCGCAGGGGGTCGGGCACAAACTTACGCACCCCTCAATAACGGTCGATTTTTCAGAAGGTTTGCTCGAACTGGTCACCGCACCGCACCGTGGTGGCGAGCCCATGCTCGATGAATTGGGCCAACTGCATGCGTGGGTCGCGCGCCATTTGCCGGCCGGCGAGCGTCTCTGGGCGATGAGCATGCCCCCGTCGGCGCTCAACGAGCAGATCCGCATCGCAGATTTTGGCCCCAGCGCCAGCGGTCGTATGAAGCAGATCTACCGCCAGGGGCTGGCCTCGCGCTACGGCAAGATCATGCAGGTGATCGCCGGGGTGCATTTCAATTTTTCTTTCGACCCGCGTTTTCTGGCTCACATGCACAACCGCCTGGGGCAGGGCTTGGATGAGCAGGCGTGCCGCAATCAGCTCTACTTCCGCTTGATACGCGGCTTTGATCAGCACGCCTGGGTCTTGCCCTACCTGTTTGGCGCTTCGCCAATCGCGGCACGCAGTTCCATGGCTCAGCCGACCAGTTGGCTGAGAACGCTGGACGATCAGCATGTCTATGGTGAATTTGCCACCAGTCTGCGTATGAGCGACATCGGTTATCAGAGTCCGGCGCAGTCGGATCTCAACATCTCGCACCGCGATCTCACCGACTACGTGCGTGAACTGGTGCTGGCCACGCGCACGCCATGGCCCGCCTATGAAGCCCTGGGCGCGCAGGCCAATGGTGATTGGGTGCAGCTCAACGGCAATATCCTGCAGATTGAGAACGAGTACTACAGCGCGATTCGTCCCAAGCAGATCGTCGAGCGCGGCGAGCGGCCGGCATGCGCCCTGTTCAACCGTGGGGTCAGTTATATCGAAGTGCGCATGCTCGATGTGGATCCGTTTGCGCCGCTTGGTTTGAGCGCCGACAGCGCGCGTTTCCTGGAAGTCTTTCTGCTGGCCTGTCTGGCCTGGGGGGAAGACAATCCCGGGCGCGAGAAAATCGACAAGCACAACCGTACTGTGGCCATCCGCTACGGGCGCCAGCCCGGGGTCAAGTTGATGCGCGGCTCCTCCAGCTTGTCACTGCGCCACTGGCTGGACGAATGTCTGGATGATTGCGCGCTGATCGCGGTTCAACTGGACCGCGCTCACGGAGGGCAGCGTTACGCTCAGGCCGTGCAGATTCAGCGTGACAAATGGCAGGCGCCCGAGACCTTGCCGTCCCAGCGTGTGCTGGATGCCGGTGCCGACGGCGGTTACCACGATTGGGCGCTGGGTCTGGCCGAGCGCCATACCCGAGGGTTTGCCGAGCAGGCCATGGATACGGCGGTGGCGGCGGAATTGACGCAATTGACCCGTGATTCCTTCGAGCAGGCGGCGGCTTTGCCGGCGGCAAGCGCCAGTCAGGTCGAGGCCTATGTGCAGGACTATTTCGCCTCGGTTTGTGATGACATGTTGGCCAGTCTGCTCTGAGCCGGCGATCAGGCAGTGTAGGCTAGTGATGCTGCGGGTTTGAGTTCGTTCTGTGCATGGCCAAATCGGATGACAATGAGGCGCAACGGCGCGCGTACTTTCGCTTGCTTTACCCGCAAGTGGAGCGGCCGTGCTTGCTGACCGACGGAGCCAGCTATCCGGTCAGTGAGATTTCCGAGGGCGGCATGCGCCTGGTTGCCCTGGATCAGGGCGACGATCTGACTCAGCAACGCCAGATCGTGGGCATATTGCAGCTGCCTGGCGACAGCGTCGCGGTTGAAGGGCGGGTGTTGCGCAAGCAGAGCGATGAAGTGGTCCTGGTGCTGTCGGAAGGCATCCCCCTGGCCTTGATGGTCAGCGAGCAGCGCCGTTTGATCCGCAAATATCCCGCCTTTTTCGGGCGCGAATGAGCGGGCTGCGCCCCCGGTTTGGCAGCCGGGGACGCACACGCCGAATCAGACTGCGTTGAGGGCCTGATCCAGGTCTGCGATCAGATCGCCAATGTGTTCGATACCGATCGACAGGCGCACCATGTCCGGCGTGACACCGGCCTGGCGCAATTCCTCGTCATTCAGCTGGCGGTGCGTGGTTGAGGCCGGAATCGCAGCGCAGCTCTTAGCATCGCCGATATTGACCAGACGCAGGATCAGCTGCAGCGCGTCGTAGAAGCGCACACCGGCCTCGCGTCCGCCTTCGATGCCGAAGCTGAGGATGCCCGAGCCGTGTCCGTTGAGATATTTCTGCGCCAGCGCGTGATCGCGATGGTCGCTAAGACCGGCATAGCTGACCCAGTTGACCTTGCTGTGCTGGCGCAAGTGCTCAGCCACCGCCAGGGTGTTGCTGTTGACCCGCTCCATACGCAGCGACAGCGTTTCCAGGCCCTGCAGGAAGAGGAAGGCGTTGAACGGGCTCATGGCCGCGCCCATGTTGCGCAGCGGCACCACCCGGGCGCGCGTGATAAAGGCGGCTTCGCCCACATCCTGTGCGTAGTTGACCCCGTGATAGGACACATCCGGCTGGGTCAGCAGCGGGAAGCGCTCGGCATTGGCCAGCCAGTCGAACTTGCCACTGTCGACGATCACGCCGCCGATGCTGGTGCCGTGCCCACCGATGTACTTGGTGGCGGCGTGTACAACGATGTCGGCGCCAAAGTCGATCGGTTTTTCCAGGAACGGGGTTGAGACCGTGCTGTCGACAATCAGCGGAATGCCGTGGTCGTGTGCCAGTTTGGCGAGATTTTCGATGTCGGCCACATTACCTGACGGGTTGCCGATCGACTCGCAGTAGATGGCACGTGTGTGGGCATCGATTTTGGTGGCCATGCCGGCGAAGTCGTCCTTGTCGGCAAAACGCACTTCGATGCCCTGGCGTGGCAGGGTGTGGGCGAACAGGTTAAAGGTGCCGCCGTACAGTTCGCTGACCGAAATGATGTTGTCGCCGGCTTGCGCAATGGTCTGGATGGCGGCCGTGATAGCGGCCATGCCGGAGGCCATGGCCAGCGCCCCAACGCCGCCCTCAAGTGCAGCCATGCGCTGCTCGAGCACGCTGCAGGTTGGGTTCATGATGCGGCTGTAAATGTTGCCTGCAACCTTGAGGTCGAACAGATCCGCCGCATGCTGGGCGCTGTCAAAGGCGTATGAGGTGGTCTGATGGATCGGCACCGCAACCGCGTTCTGGTTGTCCGGGTCGTAGGCGTGATGCAGGGCGATGGTATCGGGGTGCATGCTCATGATTGTGGGGTTTCCTGTGCTGTGTATGACGTAACACAGGCCAGCGGGACTGGCCTTGCATTCGTTCTTTTTTATGGGGTGGCGCGGGTAAGCACGCCGAGCGCTTACAAGCGCAGTTCACCGGCCTGGATGGCGGTGAATTTCTGCTCGCCCAGGGCTACGTAGTCATTGCCCTGAAGCAGATACAGCGGTTCGCCGCAGGCGGCTGGCTCGAAGCCTTCCTGTTTCAGTTCGACCTTGCGGTATTTGAACGTGCCGGTCATTTCCTGGGCCTCGCGCAGACGCAGGAACAGCGGTCGTGCATAGGCTGGCAAGGCGCTGGCCATGTGCGCGGCGAAGCCGGCGAAGTCGAAGGCATCAACAGCGCAGCTGGGGGTGATCGCAGCCATGCCGGCACGTCCGTCGGTGTTGGGTACTTCGACTCCGTAGACCACCGACTGTTCGACCTGCGGCCAGCGGTTGACCGCAGCTTCCACCTCGGTGGTGGCGACGTTTTCGCCCTTCCAGCGGAAGGTGTCGCCCAGACGGTCGACAAACTGGATGTGCTTGAAGCCTTGGTCGCGCACCAGGTCGCCGGTGTTGAACCAACAGTCCCCGCTTGTGAATACATCACGGTAGAGCTTTTTCTCGCTGGCCGTGGGGTCGGTGTAGCCCTCGAAGCCGAAGCGTTCGGTGACTTCGGTCAGCAGCAGGCCGGATTCGCCCTTGTCGACCCGTACCATGTGACCGCTGGCATCACGCACCGGCTCATCGGCGTCGATATCGTATTTGACCACCGCGAACGACATCGGGCAGAAACCGGCGGTTCGGTCCATGTTGAAGGCATTGGTGAAGATCAGGTTGCCTTCGGAGGCACCGTAGAATTCATTGATGCGTTCGATGCCGAAGCGGTTTTTGAATTCGTCCCAGATTTCCGGCCGCAGACCGTTGCCCACGCACAGACGGACCTTGTGCTGACGGTCATTGTCGCGCGCGGGCTGGGCCAGCAGGTAACGGCACAGTTCGCCGATGTAGCAGAACATGGTGGCGTCGAAGCGGCGGATATCGTCCCAGAAACGGCTGGCCGAGAATTTGCGCGCCAGGGCCATGGTTGCGCCGCCACCCAGCGCGGCGGACCAGGCCAGGGTCAGGGCGTTGTTGTGATAGAGCGGCAAGGCGCAATAGAACACGTCGCTGTCGCGGGTGCCCATGGCGGCCTGGCCCATGGAATAACAGGCCCGGGTCCAGCGCAGATGGCTCATCACCGAAGCTTTGGGCAGACCGGTCGTGCCTGAGGTAAAGATGTAATAGGCCGGCTGGCCCAGCAGCACATCGTCGGTGCTCGAAGGGTTGGTATCCGGTTGGGCGCCAAGCTCGGCGTCCAGGTCGACATAACCTTCGGGGCAGGGTTCATTGGTGCCGTCACGCTGGAACAGGCGGCTGTCGCGGAACCCCTCGCCCAGCTCATCGCTGATGTCGTCAATCGCGCTGCGCAGCTCGCTGCCGACGATGGTGAAGCGGGGCTTGACCAGGGTCAGGCTGTGGATCAACACGTGATCGCGTTGCGAGGTGTTGATCATGCTGGCGATGGCACCCAGCTTGACGATGCCGGCCACCGCAATCAGCACTTCCGGGCGGTTTTCCATCATCACCGCGACCACGTCGCCGCCGCTGACACCCTGGCCTTCGAGATAATGCGCCACACGGTTGGCCGCCTGATTGAATTCGGCGTAGGTGTAGCGGCTGTCCTGATAGCGTATAGCGAGCTGATTGGGCCGCTGCTGGGCCTGCTTTTCGATCAAGGAGCCGATCGATTGCGCCTTGTCTTTCTTGAGCAGCAGGGTCCGGGCCATGGCGGTGGCCGCACGTGGCAGGTCCGGAGTGAGTTTCAGGGCGCTGCGTGCCAGATCGCGAAATTCGAGCGTGTTGGCGCTGCTCATGCGGGTCTCCCAGGTTGATCGTTTTTCAAGGGCCAGCGGGCTGGCCAAACCACCGCCGATAATAGCATCGTGGTCTGCCCGGGCCGTGCTTCAGGTCAGTCGCATGAACAGGAAAATGCCGACCATCATGATGCCGGTGGCCAGCTTGGCCGCCGTGCCGATGAGCAGCCCGATGGTGGCGCCCACACCGGCGCGGCCAGCGGCATCCAGCGTGCGGCCGGACATCAGCTCACCTATCACTGCACCGGCGAAGGGGCCGATCAGCAGCCCAATGAGTCCGAAGAAGATGCCAACAATGGCGCCCAGCGTGGCGCCCAGCACCGACAAGCCGGAGGCGCCGAAGCGTTTGGCGCCGAGCGCCCCGGCAACAAAATCAGCGAGCACGCCGAGCAGGGTCAATAGACCCAGTATGACCAGCGTCCACAGTCCGACATGCACGTAGTCTTCCATCCACGCAGCCATCCATAAGCCGCCGAACAGCAGCGGCGGGCCTGGAATCGCCGGGAACACCAGGCCAATCAGGCCCAGCGTGATCAGCGTTGCAGCGCCTGCCCACAGCAGGATCGCGCTGAGCAATTCAGCGTTGAATATGTCCACAGATTCAGTTGTTGTTGATGAAGCCGGCCAGTGCGCCAAGCTGTTGCGCCTGGACCTGGTCGACGATGTTGACGAAGTCCCCCAGCGGCTTGGGTACGAAGCCGCTGACGGTGTAACGCAGGCGGATGCGGGTGCCGGCCTCGGGTTTGTTCTGGTCGAGCGGCTCGAAGATCCAGTCCAGCGGGCCGCTCAGACCCATGCTTTGCAGCGGGCCGAGACCGCCGACCATGCGCAGCAGATGGCCAGGGCGCGCGACAACCACGCGCATGTGCTCCACCTGATCTGCGCCGGCGATCTCGCACAAGCAGCCGCCCGGCCGGGCCTGGATGGAGAAATTTTCCGAGGCCCCGAACCAGCTGTGGTCGGCCGGCCACCAGTCTCCGACGTCCTCAACCAAGGCCTGGTAAGCCTGTGCCGTATCGGCTCTGACCTCGACCTGATTTTCCAGCTGAAAGCCATTGTCGGTTTGTGCCAGCACAGCCGCTTGAGCGCTGCCTGCGGCGCTGCACAGGGCCAGCGCCAGGTACGGAATCTTCATGCCATCACCCCCAGGTTCGGGGGCCAAGATAGCTCAGTTTGCGACCGTGTGGTGTGGGCTGCGCCACTCAGGCGTCGCGTGTGGAGGGCGTCGTCTGCGCATTTGAATCGTCGACATCGGTCGCATGGGCTTCCTGATGCGAGAGTGCGGGCAGGCGTGCTGCGGTGTCCATGTCGTCGATGATCTGCCGACTCAGCCGATCAATCAGCAAGGCCACCGGATTGGGATATACGGTGATGTCAGGCAGGTTGGAGCTAGGTTCTGCAGTTTGTGCATTGGCGCTGGCGGCGCCCCCTATGACGGTGGCGACAAAGGCCAAAGCGGTGGTTTTCATCATGCTGTCTCCCAGGCTGACACCTTTATGGAGACATGGGCCGGCGGAAAGTTCCCGCCGCCTGTCAGCCTTGCTGCAACCAGCTGATGATCTCGTCGGCCTGTTTGGCCGGGAAGCCGACGCGCAGGGCATTGCCGCGGTCAATCACCGGGCGTTTGATCAGTGCGGGGTGGTCGCACAGCAGTTGCGCGGCCTGCGCACTTTCAGCCTGTGCCTGCGCGGTGCTGTCCAGTTGGCGCCAGGTCGTGCCGCGGCGGTTGATCAGCTGATCGGCGCCCAGTGTGTCCAGCCAGCTCTGCGCCTGTTCCGGGCTCAGGCCGTCGCGCCGAAAATCATGGAAGTGGTGGGTAATGCCCGCGCTATCCAAGGTTTTACGTGCACGTTTGACGGTGTCGCAATTGGGGATGCCGTAGAGCGTAATCATGCTGTTTGCGATGGCGAATGGCCGCGCAGTATAGGCACCCGGTCATGCCTGTGCACCCCTGCAGGGTAAGGGTTTAGCGCCAATTGCCGGGTGTCGTAAAAATTGTCGACTTGGCAGTAAATTTACTCTATGGTGCTGTGAGAGGCGCTATGCGTTTCTTTAACGAAGGCCGGGTGGCCTTCGTAATTTTTCGTTTTTATTTGGAAGTTTCAATGTCTGAAGTAGCGACCGGTACGGTCAAATGGTTCAATGAAGCCAAAGGTTTCGGGTTCATCACGCCAGCTAACGGTGGTGAAGATCTGTTCGCCCATTACCGTGCCATCGAAGGGGGCGGTTTCCGTACCCTGAAAGAAGGCCAGCAAGTGCAGTTCGAAGTCAAAGAAGGTCCCAAGGGCCTGCAGGCTGCTGCAATCCGCCCGCTGTAAAGCGCGCCAAGAATATTCGAAGGCCAGCAGATTGCTGGCCTTTTTTGTGCCTGATGGTTTTGTCCTGGCCTAGCCAGCTTGGTCAGGCGTCAGGCGGGTGATGATGCGAGCGCCGACCGCATCACCCCAGACATTGACCGTGGTGCGGCACATGTCGAGCAGGCGGTCGATGCCCAAAATCAGGCCCACGGCGGCAATCGGCAGGGTGCTGGTGCCGGGCAGGGCGGCGAGTGAGGAGTTCACCGCTTCGACCACGATCACCATGGTCACCAGGCCAGCTGACGGGATGCCGGCGGCACCGATGGCGGCCAGCGTCGCGGTGACGGCGATCAGAATCAGTTCGGTGGTGCCCAGATCGATGCCGTAGGCCTGAAACAGGAACACCACGGCTACAGCTTCATACAGCGCGGTACCGTCCATGTTGATGGTCGCGCCCAAGGGCAGTACGAAGCGCGAGGCGCGGCGGCTGCAGCCGCTGGCTTCGGCCGCTTCCATGGTCACCGGCAGGGTCGCGGAAGACGAGTCGGTGCCAAAGGCGGTGAGCAGGGCCGGGCGCATGCCCACGGCGAAACGCCAGGGTGAGTAGCGGGTGAACAGCCACAGCACCAGCGGCAGCGTGATCAGCGCATGCACCAGCAGGCCACCGATGACGGTGGCGACGTAGGCGGCCAGCGGGCCGAATAGCGAACCCAGGCCGATACGCGCGACGCTCCAGGCGACCAGCGCAAAGACCCCGATCGGGGCCAGCCTGAGAATCCAGTCGACCAGGCGCATCACCGCATCCAGCAGCGCTTCGAAAAAGACCACCACCGGGCGTGTTTTCTCTCCGCCGGCAGCCAGCGATATGCCCAGGATGATGGAGAAGGCGATCACCGGCAGCAGTTTGAAGTCTGCGGCGGCGCCAAGCGGATTGGAGGGAATTAACTGGCCGATCAGATTCATCAGGGCGCCGCCCAGGCCGCTGGCACCAGTGGCCTCGACGCGGGCGCGTTTTTCGCCGGATTCCGCCGCGTAGGCTTGCTCGCCGCTGCTGAGCACGTCAAGGCCAAGGCCGGTGCCTTGTCCGCTGGGGTCGCCCGGAGCGATCAGGCTGACCAGAATCAAACCAGTTATAACGGCCACCAGCATGGTGCCGAAGTAATAGGTGACGGTCCAACCACCAACGCGGCCGAGTTTATTGGGGTCGCCGATGGCGTTGACCCCGACGATCACGCTGGCGGTGATCAGGGGCACCAGAATCATCTTGAGCAAACCCATGAACACGGTGTTGCCGACCACAGACAGGCCGCTCAGCCAGCCGCCCGGAACCTGGCCATCATAGATTTGATAGAGGGCCTCACCGAGTATGCCGCCGGCGACCAGCCCGACCAGTATCCAGAGCGTGATCTTGAAGTCTTTCATGCTGCGCAGTTGAAGGAGCGAGTCTGCAGTGTAGGGCATGCTTGCCTGGTGCCAAAAAAATGCTCCGGGCCATTGAGTACAATCGAGACTTTTGAATGGGGAGACATCTATGCAAGGACTGGCAGGTAAAACGCTGGTGATCAGCGGCGCATCGCGCGGCATTGGCTTGGCCATTGCAGTGCGGGCAGCGCGTGATGGCGCCAATGTGGCCATTCTGGCCAAAACCGATCAGCCGCATCCCAAGCTGCCGGGCACCATCCACAGTGCCGCAGAGGAGATCGAGCAGGCCGGTGGCAAGGCTTTGCCGATCGTCTGCGACATCCGTGATGACGACGCCACTGCGGCGGCCGTCAAGCAGGCCGCAGAGCATTTCGGCGGCATCGACATCTGCGTCAATAATGCGAGTGCGATCAATCTGATCGGTACCGAGATGCTGAGCATGAAGCGTTACGACCTGATGCATCAGGTCAACGGGCGTGGCACCTTCCTGCTGTCCAAGCTGTGCATTCCGTATCTCAAGAAAGCAGACAACCCGCATGTGCTGAACATTTCACCGCCGCTGGACTGGAACATTCGCTGGTTCAAGCCGCACGCGGCATACACCCTGGCCAAGTACTCGATGAGCGTCTACGCCTGGGCCATGGCCGAGGAATTCCGTTCGGCAGGCATTGCCTTTAACTGCCTGTGGCCGCATACGCCGATTGCTACTGCAGCGATTCAGAACATGCCCGGTGCTGAGCCTATGGTTGAAGCCAGTCGCACACCGCAAATCATGGGTGATGCCGCCTGGCATGTGCTGACCAAGCCCAGCCGTGAATTCACCGGCCAATTCTGCATCGATGATCTGGTGCTTCAGCAGGCCGGGCATACCGACTTTGCCCAGTATCAGCACGAGCCCGGCGCCAAGCTGTTGCCGGATTTCTTTCTGCCGGATGATCTGCCCGATATCGTTCAATAGTGGCGGACTACATCACCGCGGCGGGGCTTCAAGCGCTGCGCGATGAGCATCAGGCGCTGTGGCTGCGTCGTCGCGAGGTCGTCAAAGCCTTGTCGGCGGCGGCGGCTGAGGGCGATCGCTCGGAAAACGCCGAGTACATCTATCGCAAAAAGGAGTTGCGTGAGATCGACCGGCGTTTGCGCTATCTGGGTCGTCGCCTGGATGAGCTCAAGGTGCCCCAGGCTTTGCCGCAGGACACCTCGCGGGTGTACTTCGGTGCCTGGGTGACGCTGGAGGACCAAGCCGGCGATTGCCGCACCCTGCGCATCGTGGGTTCGGACGAGACGGATCCCAAGCAGGGCTGGATCAGTTTGCGAGCACCGATGGCCAAGGCCTTGCTCGGCAAGCGGCTGGATGACGAGATCAGCGTCGCACTGCCCGCAGGGCGCGAGCAGTACGTGATCGTGGAGATCGATTACCGGGTTTGAGTTGCAGCATCAGACCGCGGCCAGCAGGCCGCGGTCTGGCCAGATCAATGGCGGAAGTGGCGGCGTCCGGTGGTAACCATGGCCACGCCGACTTCATTCGCGGCGGTGATGACTTCGTCATCACGCATCGAGCCGCCCGGCTGGATGATTGCGGTGGCGCCGGCTTCGGCGCCGGCCAGCATGGCATCCGGGAACGGGAAGAAGGCGTCGGAGGCCATCACGCTACCGCGCAGATCGAAACCGGCATCTTCGGCCTTGCGAATGGCGATGCGCACCGAGTCGACGCGGCTCATCTGCCCGGCACCGATGGCCATGGTCTGGCCGTCACGAGCAAACACGATGGCATTGGATTTGACCATCTTGACCACTGGCCAGGCGAAAATCATGTCGTTGATTTCGTGGTCGGTGGGGGCTTTTTCGGTCACCACGGTGAGTTCTTCACGGTGGATGCGGGCCTGATCGGCCGATTGCACCAGCAAGCCGCCCGACAGCGTCTTGAGTTCCCAGTTGTTGAGCTGGTCCGGTGCGCAGCCGGTTTCCAGCACGCGCACGTTGGTCTTGGTGGCCAGCGCTTCGCGCGCGGCAGGCGTGATCTTCGGTGCGATGATCACTTCCACAAACTGGTTGTTCAGAATCTCGGCTGCCGTTTCACCGTCCAGGTCGCTGTTGAAAGCGATGATGCCGCCGAAGGCCGATGTCGGATCGGTGGAGAAGGCTTTTTCATAGGCGCTGCCAATGTCCGCGGCGACCGCAATGCCGCAGGGGTTGGCGTGCTTGACGATAACGCAGGCCGGCATGATGAATTCCAGCGCGGCGGTCCAGGCCGCATCGGCGTCGGCCAGGTTGTTGTACGACAGCGGCTTGCCCTGGATCAGGCGGGCCGCGCCAATGGTGCCGGAGGGCGCATTGGCGTCAGCGTAAAAGCTGGCCTGCTGATGCGGGTTCTCGCCATAGCGCAACGCCGTATGCAGATGCCACTGGCGGTTGAAGATGCGTGGCTGGGGCTGTGCGCTGTCGTTGTCATCCAGCGCGCTCAGATAATTGACGATGGCGTCATCGTAAGCGGCGGTGTGTGCAAAAGCTTTGACCGCGAGATCGCGGCGCATGCCGGCATCGACGCCGTCGCCATCCATTGCGGCGAGTAGCCGCTGATAGTCGCTCGGGTCAACCACAATGCTGACGTCTTTGTGATTCTTGGCCGCCGCGCGGACCATGGTCGGGCCGCCGATATCGATGTTCTCGATGGCATCGTCCAGGCTGCAGTTCGGTTTGGCCACGGTCTGACTGAACGGGTAGAGGTTGACCACCACCAGATCAATCGGCGCGATGTTTTGCTCTTCCAGAGTGGCGTCGTCGATGCCGCGACGGGCCAGGATGCCGCCATGAATTTTCGGGTGCAGGGTTTTGACCCGCCCGTTCATGATCTCAGGTGCGCCGGTATGAGCCGAGACCTCGGTCACTTCAACTCCGGCCTCCTTGAGCGTGCGGGCAGTGCCGCCGGAGGAGATCAGCTCCACCTGACGCTGGCGCAGCGCCTGGGCGAGTTCAACGATGCCGGTCTTGTCCGAGACCGAAAGCAGGGCACGGCGGATAGCGTAAGTCACGTCAGTCCTGTGGGATTTAGAATGAGATGCGGTACTGCTGAATCTTTTTGCGCAAGGTGGCGCGGTTAATGCCGAGAATCTCGGCGGCGCGGCTGTTGTTGCCGTCGCAGTGGAGCATGACGCGTTCGAGCAGCGGCTTTTCCACTTCAGACAGGATCAGGCGGTACAGCTCGTTCGGCTGGTGGCCATTCAACTCTTTGAAGTACCGCTTGAGGCTGGCGTCGACGTAGTAGCTCAGCGGCTTGTGGTCATCCAGACCGGTTTCTTTTTGTTCTTTTCCTGACATCGTTCGCGCTTGCGTCGCCCTGACTCTGCGTAATCCCCAACCCGTGAGGCAGTCTCGCGGGGGGCAGGGATGATAGCGGTTTAGTCGTGCGGCGCAAATCGCCTTCCGTCGAGTCTGACCCAAGCCTCTGAATTTGCAGCGTTGAGCAAAAATTGCTCAGCGAAAGCGGCGTGAACCGATTGCGCGTGTTCCGCGAGAATGCCGGACATCACCAGATGTCCGCCGGGTTTGACCAGGGCGCTCAACGGTGCGGCCAGATCGACCAGCGTGCCGGCCAGAATATTGGCCACAACAATGTCGGCCGGCTGTGTGGGCGGTTGCTCGGTGGGGCACAGGGTGATTTTGTCGGCGACCTTGTTGGCGCGCGCATTCTCCAGCGTCGCAGTCATGGCCTGAGGGTCGATATCAAAGGCCGTGACACGAGCCGCGCCGAGCAGGGCTGCCGCCACCGCCAGCACGCCCGAGCCGCAGCCGTAGTCAATCACATGACAGCCGCTCAGATCGGTCTGATCAAGCCAGTTCAGGCACAGTCGGGTGGTCGGGTGCGTGCCGGTGCCAAAGGCCAGTCCCGGGTCCATGCGCAGCACCACCGCATCGTCCGGCCAGCAGGCCTGCGCCTGGTGGGGGCTGACCCACAGGCGTTGACCGAAGGCCATGGGGCGAAAATCCTTAAGCCATTCGCGCTCCCAGGCGCGATCGGCCAGGCCATCGATGCGGATGTGTGCGGGCTGGCAATGTGCGCCGGCGACCAGCACGGTGGCCACGCCGACCAGATCAGCCGCGCCTTCGAACAGGCCGGTGACAACGGTGCGCGGCCACAGGCGCAGTTCGCCCGGGCCGGGTTCGAACACCGGCGTGTCTTCAGCGTCGCTGAAGGTCACGGCCAGCGCGCCGTGTTCGATCAGCTGTTCCTCGATACGGTCCGGGTCATCCGCGGCAATATGAATCTGGCCCCAGCTGCCGGGTTCAGACATCGCGGCTCCATTCGTTGAGACGCGATTCCAGATGGTGGATGTGCGCGCCACCGGCTACGAACTGCGGGTCATGCAGGATGCGCTGATGCAATTCGCGATTGGTGCGTACGCCTTCGACCACCAGTTCGGACAGGGCGGTGCGCATGCGCGCCATGGCACATTCGCGGTCCTCGCCATGAGCGATCAGCTTGCCGATCATGGAGTCGTAGTGCGGCGGCACCGTGTAGCCGCGATACACATGCGAGTCGACGCGCACGCCCGGGCCGCCGGGCACGTGGTATTTGGTGACCTCGCCAGGCGACGGCACGAAGCGCAGCGGGTCTTCCGCATTGATGCGGCACTCCAACGCGTGGCCGTTGATGTGAATCTGGTCCTGGCTGTAGCGCAGCGGCTGGCCGGCTGCAATCAGCAGCTGTTCCTTGACCAGGTCGACACCGGTGATCATCTCGGTGACCGGGTGCTCAACCTGAATGCGGGTGTTCATCTCGATGAAATGAAACGCGCCGTTCTCGTACAGAAATTCAAAGGTGCCAGCGCCGACATAGCCCATGTCTTCACAGGCCTTGACGCACAGGGCGCCAATTTCCGCGCGGGCCTCAGGGCTGATGCCCGGCGCCGGGGCCTCTTCCATGACCTTCTGGTTGCGCCGCTGCATCGAGCAATCGCGCTCACCCAGATGGATGGCCTTGCCATGCATGTCGGCCAGCACCTGAATTTCGATGTGGCGCGGTGTTTCCAGGTATTTCTCCAGGAACACGGCATCGTTGCCAAAGGCCGAAGCGGCTTCCTGGCGGGCCAGGCCGATGTTGCGCTCGAGCTCGGCGGGTGAACGGATCACGTGCATGCCGCGACCGCCACCGCCGGCGGCGGCTTTGACCAGCACCGGATAGCCGATGCCCTCGGCCAGTTCGTGCCAGCGCTTGGGGTCATCATCCAGCACGCCGTTGGAGCCGGGCACGCACGGTACGCCGGCCTGCTGCATGGCTTCGATGGCGGCGGTCTTGTCACCCATCAGGCGAATGGTTTCGGCGCGTGGTCCGATGAAGGTGAAGCCACTGCGCACCACGCTTTCGGCGAAGTCGGCGTTCTCCGACATGAAGCCGTAGCCGGGGTGAATGGCGTTGGCGCCGGTCACTTCCGCAGCGGAAATGATGGCGGCCATGTTGAGGTAGCTTTTGCCGGCCGGCGGCGGGCCAATGCACACCGACTCATCGGCGAGCAGTACGTGTTTCTGCTCGCGATCAGCGCTGGAGTAAACCGCGACAGTGGCGATGCCGAGTTCACGGCAGGCGCGCTGGATGCGCAGTGCGATTTCGCCGCGATTGGCGATCAGGACTTTTTCGAACGGTGGGGTCATGTGGCACCTATTCGATAACGAACATGGGCTGGTCGAATTCAACCGACTCCTCGTTATCGACCAGCACCTCGGTGACGGTGCCCGAGCGTGGCGCTTCGATCTGGTTGAGCATCTTCATCGCTTCGATGATGCACAGGGTCTGGCCGGCGGACACGGTCTGGCCGACTTCGACAAACGACGGCGCGCCGGGTGAGGGCGAGGCGTAGAACGTGCCGACCATGGGTGAGCGGACCAGTTTGCTCTCGTCACGCTTGGCCGGCTCAGCCGATGTTTCGGTTGCGTTGTCGCTGGGGCGTGGTGCGGCCGCTGGGGCTGGCGCCGCGATCGGCGTACTGGCCACGGGGGCTGCGTGCTGGCTGAAGCGGCTGATGCGAATGGCCTCTTCGCCGGCTTTGATTTCGATTTCTGCGACATCCGAGCTTTCGACCAGCTCGATCAGTTTTTTGACTTTGCGAATGTCCATCAGTCGTCCTGTTGCGATTCGAGTCGCCGCATGGCGGCATTCAGTGCGAGTTCGTAGCCGTGCACACCCAGCCCGCAGATCACGCCGACAGCAATGTCGGAGAAATACGAGTGATGGCGGAACGCCTCGCGGGCGTGCACATTGCTGAGGTGAATTTCGATAAACGGCAAGTTCACCGCGAGCAGTGCATCGCGCAGCGCGACGCTGGTGTGGGTGAACGCGGCCGGATTGAACAGGATGAGATCGCAGCCGTCGTCGCCGGCTTGATGTATGCGCTCAATCAGGGCAGTCTCCGCATTGCTTTGGAAGCACGTCAGAGCATGGCCTTGTGCATCTGCCAGTGAGGTCAGATGCTGCTCGATATCGGCGAGCGTGGTGTGGCCGTAGGTTTGCGGCTCACGGGTGCCGAGCCGATTCAGATTCGGGCCATTGAGTAAAAGCAGTTTGCCCACTGCGATTGATCCTGTTGATGCTGTTTTGCACCATTGTGTCGCAGTTGTGGGTCAATGTATAGGTTTTGCGAAAGATCGCAGCACGATGTCGGCAAATTCCTACATTTTTGCGGTTTTTGCCGAACTTTGCGTTCTACAGATAAGTCTCGAGCAGCTCATCCAGCTGAGCCTGGGTCAGTTCACCCCAGTGGCGCTCCACGATCAGCCCCTGGCGATCGATCAGCACGCTGAAGGGCAAAGCGCCCAGCGTGTCGCCGAATTCGTCCATCAGCGAGAACAGCGCCTGATCGCCCACCGTGACCGGGTAGCTGATCGGGTTGTCCTTGAGAAACGCGCTGACTGCAGCCGAATCGTCCAGCGCCGGCCCGAGTATCGCCAGGCCTTGCTCGGCGTATTGCTGGTAGGCCGCATCCAGGCGCGGCATTTCGAGCACGCATGGTGTGCACCAGGTGGCCCAGAAATTGATCAGCAGCAGTTGTCCGCGGTAGCGCTCCGGAGTGTGCGCCTCACCGTTGAGATCGATCAACGAGAAGGCTGGCGCCGGCATAGGGCTGCTGTCATCGGCGCCGTGTCCGTGATTGTGGCGCATGCCGCCCAGGACAAAACCCAGGCCCAGTGCTAGCGCGGCGATCACGGCATAGGTCAGGGCTTTCATGGTGTGGTCAGATCCAGTGTCACGGTATGCGTTTGCGGTGGGTAGCACAGGCCCGCGTCGGCGCAGCCCTGATAGCGCAGTTTGAGCGTAACCGATTCGCCTTGTCCCGTCAGGGCAATCGGCAGATCCAGCACATCGTGGTAAATCTCGACGTCGCCGAAGTGTTCGTCGTGGTACGGCTGGCCCTGAGGGGGCTGCCAGCGAATGGTCAGGCCGTTGGGTTCGACCACCGCGACATCAAGGCGATGCCGGTAGAGGTAGTAGCCCGGGGCAATCGTCCAGCGTGCCTGGATGCGCTCGCGGTCCAGTGCGATGGCCTCGACCCGAAAGGCGTCCTCGGCAGGCAGAAAGGCGTCCTGGCTGCTGCGGGTGTCATCAAAAAATCCGGCGCTGGCCATCCACGGCCAGAGCAGGGCCAGCAGGCCGATCGTCACAGTTCGCATCATGTTCGGGATGTTCAGGGCAGGGGCCGGGTTTCGTCGCGGACCCAGGCTTGATAGCCGGGCCACACGCTGCCCGCCGGCAGGCTGATGATTTCGGGCACGGCGTAGGGGTGCAGCTCGGCCAGCTGGGTGAACAAGGCTTCGCGCTGGTCAGCGCAGGTCTTGATTATCAGCAAGGCTTCGTCTTCAGCGACCACCTGTTCATCCCAGCGATAGACCGAGCTCACCGACGGCAGGATGTTGACGCAGGCGGCCAGGCGCTGGCTAACCAGCGACTGCGCCAAATCGCGGGCTTCGCTTTGCGGGCAGGTGCACAACACCAGCTGCAGGGTATCGGGGCTTGGGCTGACAGACATGGCCATGTGACCGACAGACGGGCCGCCGGGTTCAATCAGGAGGCGCGATAATACGCGGTTTCGTCCCGGCCTCGTTGTGCCGTACTCCCCGCCGATGTCTGCTGTGTCTCCCTCTGCGCTTGAATTGCCGCGCCTGTCGCGTCTGGTCCGTTTGGCCGGTCCCATCGTGTTTGCCCAGATTGCCTTTTTTGGCATGAACACCACCGACACCATCGTCGCTGGACAACTGGGCGCCGATGTGCTGGCCGGTGTGGCCTTGGGCGGCACCATGCTGATGATTGGCATGACCTTTCTGCTGGGCTTTGGTCTGGCCGTGTCGCCGGGTGTGGCACACCGCATTGGCGAGCAGCGCGAGGCCGCGGAGATCGGGCGCTTCAGCGCATCGGCCCTGCGCTTGATGGTGGTGCTGTGGACGTTGTGGGGTGTGTTGCTGTGGCTGTTTCCGCCGCTGGTGCTGGATCAGCTCAGTCTGGAGCCGGCCGTGCGTGACGGCGCGGTGTCATATTTGCGCGCGCTGTCGCTGGGCACTCCTTTTCTTGGTGTGTTCTTCGCCCTGCGCAATACGCTGGAAGGTTTGGGTCACAGCCGTCCGGTGATGTGGATCGGTTTCACCGCCTTGCTGCTGAATATTCCGCTGGATCTGGCGCTGATGTCCGGCTGGGGGCCGTTGCCGGCGCTGGGTGCCCTGGGCTGCGGTCTGGCCACTGCGCTGGTGCAGATGTGGCTGGCGGCTGCGATGGTCTGGTTGTTCTGGCGCGACCCGCGATTTGTGCCTTATCAGCCGCGTGGTGCGTGGCAGCCCGAAGCCGGCCGCGAGGTGCTGCAGCAGGGTTTTCCGATTGGCGCTGCCTTGGCCAGCGAGACCGCCCTGTTTGCGACCGGCGGGCTTTTGATGACGCGCTTCGGCACCGAAACCATAGGCGCGAGTCAGATCGCGCTCAATTTCACCGGGATGATGTTCATGATTGCGCTGGGTCTGGGTCAGGCCGTGGCGGTACTCATCGGTCAGGCGGCGGGCGCGCGTCAGGCCGCGGCGGTGCGCCGCATCGGCGCGCTTGGTTACCAGAGCATGTGCGTGCTCAGTGGCCTGATCGCGTTGCTGCTGTTGAGTATGCCGTCGCCGATCGTGGCCCTGTATACCGATGACGCGGCGGTGGCCGCCATTGCCGTGAGTTTTTTGCGCATTGCCGGGGTGTTTCATCTGGTTGATGCCTTGCAGGCGCTGGGCTCGGGCATGTTGCGAGGGCTCAAGGACACCGCCTTCGTGATGCAGGCGACCACCTTTGCCTACTGGGGCGTGGGTGGTGCGGCGTTTATCTGGCTGTTCCATTTCAAGGCCAGCGGCGCGCAGGCCGTGTGGTGGGTGTATTGTGCCGCCCTGGCCGCTGCGGCGGCCTTGCTCGGCATACGGTTTGCCTGGCAGGTGCGGCGCCTGCCAGCGAGATATCAGGAGAGCCAAACATGAACCACGCGTTGTTTCTAAAGCAGGCGGACGCGCTGATCAGCGCTGAGCCCGACGCCCTGGCCAACGCCGCCAATCTTTCGGCCCTGCTGTACCAGCAGTGGTCTGACATCAACTGGGCCGGGTTTTACCTGCGTCGTGGTGAGGAGCTGGTGCTGGGGCCTTTCCAGGGCTTGCCGGCGTGCACCCGCATCGCCTGGGGGCAAGGTGTGTGCGGCACCGCTGCGGCGCAGCAGCGCACCCTGCGGGTCGCGGATGTGCATGCCTTTGATGGGCATATCGCGTGTGATCCCACCTCCGCCTCCGAACTGGTTGTGCCGCTGGTGCAGCAGGGCCGGGTGATCGGGGTGCTGGATATCGACAGTCCGCTCAAGGCGCGCTTCGATGCGCAGGATCAGGCCTGTGCAGAAGCCCTGGTTGATCTCTACATTGCCGCGCTGATTCGGTATCCTGCGCAGCCGCCGGCGTGGTGACGGGCAGCGCTTTTGCACGCGCACCGCGGCTCATTCGCGACCTGACTTGCCAAGGCTTTTCATGCTGACTCATCCGAATTTCGACCCCGTTGCGATTGCCATCGGGCCGTTGCAGATTCACTGGTACGGCTTGTCGTATCTGGCCGGTTTCGCGCTGTTCTGGCTGATTCAGGTGCAGCGCCTGAAGCTGCCACATGTGGCAGCCGCGCGCTGGACCCGGGATGAAATCAGCGACGTGCTGTTCACCGGCATCCTCGGCGTAATTCTGGGCGGCCGCGTGGGTTATGTGCTGTTCTACGATTTTTCCGCCTTTCTCGCCGACCCCATGTATCTGCTGCGTATCTGGGAAGGTGGCATGTCGTTTCATGGCGGCCTGATCGGGGTGCTGCTGGCCGAGTTCTGGCATGCCCACAAATACCGCCGGCGCTGGTGGGAAGTGATGGATTTCATCGCGGTGGCGGTGCCGGTGGGGCTGCTGACCGGGCGTATCGGCAACTTCATCAATGGCGAGCTGTGGGGGCGGGTGACCGAAGTGCCCTGGGGCATGGTGTTTCCGCATGCTGGCGCCGGCCCGCTGCCGCGCCACCCGTCGCAGCTGTACGAAGCCGGCCTGGAAGGACTGGCCCTGTTGCTTATCCTGCTGTGGTTTGCGCGCAAGCCGCGCCCGGTCATGGCGGCCTCCGGCCTGTTCCTGATCGGCTATGGCGTGGCCCGCACATTCGTGGAATTCTTCCGCACACCCGACGCCCATATCGGCTTCCTCTACGGTGGCTGGCTGACCATGGGTATGATCCTGTCAGCGCCCATGTGGTTGTCGGGCATGGCGATCATGATCTGGGCTTATCGTCGTAACGGAGAGCGCTGATGCGCCAGTATCTGGACCTGATGCAGACCATCGTCGACACCGGCGCGGACAAGAGTGATCGCACCGGCACCGGCACCCGTTCGATCTTCGGCGCGCAGATGCGTTTCGATCTGGGTCAGGGCTTTCCGCTGCTGACCACCAAAAAGCTGCATCTGCGCTCGATCATTCACGAGTTGCTGTGGTTTCTCAGTGGCGACACCAATATTGCCTATCTCAAGGACAACGGCGTCACCATCTGGGACGAATGGGCCGACGAGCATGGCAACCTGGGGCCGGTGTATGGGCATCAATGGCGCAGCTGGCCAACCCCCGATGGCGGGCATATCGATCAGATCAGCCAGGTGCTGGATTCACTGCGCAACAACCCTGATTCGCGGCGTCATATTGTGTGTGCGTGGAACGTGGCCGATGTGCCGAACATGGCGTTGCCGCCCTGTCATCTGCTGTTTCAGTTCTACGTCGCCAATGGGCGCCTGAGCTGCCAGTTGTATCAACGCTCCTGCGATTTCTTCCTCGGCGTACCGTTCAACATTGCCAGCTACGCCTTGCTGACCCACATGTTCGCCCAGCAATGCGGCTACGAACCGGGCGATTTCGTGTGGACCGGTGGCGATGTGCACCTCTACTCCAATCATCTGGAGCAGGCAGCCGAGCAGCTGTCACGCACACCGCGAGGTTTGCCGCGGCTGCGCCTGAACAAGGCACCCAGCCTGTTCGATTACAGCTTCGAAGACATCGAAATCGTCGATTACGACCCGCTGCCGCACATCAAGGCGCCGGTTGCGGTCTAGGCCCTAGTCTGAGGCGGCGTCGCCGGCAACGTAATCCTGGCGATAGGTGCGCACACCCTTGAGCATGTGCAGCGAGGCCCAGGCCAGAAACAGCACGGAACCGGCCAGCGCATAGCGCAGCGAATCGCTGCCGAACTGTGGTTGCAGCCAGTCGCTGGCTGCGCCAATCAGTACCGGGCCGACACCCAGGCCGATCAGATTGGTGACCAGACCCAACAGCGCAATGGCCATCGAACGCTCGCTGTCGTGGGCCACGCCATAAACCGCGGAATACAGTGCCGGCAGAGCCATGAACACCAGCGTATTGGCGACGACATACAAAGCCAGGCACAAGCGGTAATCGGGTGCGAGCAAGGCCGCCGCCATGATCGGGGCCGCGATCAGGCAAGCCAGACCCGGCAGGCGCAGCTTCCAGGCCACATCGCGGCGGGCCAGCCGGTCGACGATGATGCCGGCCAGGATTGTTCCGATCAGCGTGGAGACCAGGGCCGCGCTGCCGTAGCTGCGCGTGGCGATATTCACCTCAAGCTCAAAACTGCGCTGAAAGAACGGAATGGCGAAGGCCGGCATGCCGAGGGTAAAGAACGACACCGTGGCAAAAGTCAGCAGCAGCTGGAAATAGGTTTTTGTGGCCAGCAGTTTGCGCATGACCGCGCGCGAGGAGGCATCGAAAATCTCGCCCGGACGTGGCACCCGAGTGATCTGACGGGGCTCGCGCAAGCTGGCGAATACCACCACGGCCAGCAGCAGGCCCGGAATGCCGACCACCATGAGTGTGATCCGCCAGGTGCTGGCCTTGAGCACTTCGCCGCCCAGAATCACCCCGACGAAGCTGCCGATCAACGCGGCAAACGACAAGATGCTCGCCACCTTGCCGTGCTGGGTTGGCGGGTAGTAGTTGGAGGCCAATGAATGGGTTGGCGGGACCGCCCCGGCTTCACCCACGCCGACTCCGATGCGGGTCAGAAACAGGGTGAGAAAATTCTGCGCCATGCCGCCCAGTGCGGTCATGCCGCTCCAGACGGCCAGGCACAGGGCCACCACAGTGCGCCGGTTGCCGACATCGGCCCAGCGCGCCAGCGGTATGCCCATCAAGGCATAGAACAAGGCAAAGGCCGGTCCGGTGAGTACACCCAGTTGCAGGTCGCTGAGGCCGAACTCCTGTTTTACCGGCTCCAGAATGACGCCGAAAATGCCGCGATCGATATAGGCGATCACCAGCACCACAAAAATCAGGCTGAGGCAGTAACTGCGGTACCAGCCGCTCGGGTTGTTCATGTGCCCGTAGGGCGAAGGGTTGGCAGTGGGCACACGGGTCTCCGGTTCGTTTGAGCCCGCCGGCCGTGCGGCCTGTCGGGCTGGTTGCGCTTCAGTGTAGGTTGCGTCGATACGGCGGAAATACCCCATTCGGGCGGCATGCCTGCATCCGCTGGCCGGCTAGGCGGCGTAGAGTCAGTGAACTCGTTTTGTGGAATGGATCATGTCGCGAACATCCCTTGCTGTGCTGTCCTGTGTCGCCATGGCGCTGGCGGGCTGCAGCGTGCGCAGCCCGGCGCAGTTGGACTACGAGGTGTCGCGTGATCAGGCGTATGTCGATCAGGCGCATGAGCGTCAGCACGCCGACATCTATGTGCCGTCGGGGGGCGGGCCGTTTCCGGCGGTGCTGCTCATCCACGGTGGCGGTTGGGCGCGCGGTGAACCGGCAGACATGGACAAATTTGCCCAGCGTCTGGTCGCATCCGGCTACGTGGTGATGAATCTGGGCTACCGGCTGGCGCCGGCGTTTCGATACCCCGCGCAAAGCCTGGATGTGGCTGCGGCACACCGCTATCTGGAAGCGCAGGCGCCACGCTGGAAAGTGGACCCGACGCGGGTTGGGGTGATGGGTTATTCGGCGGGTGGTCACCTGGCCCTGATGCTGGGGCTGGATGAGCCGAGCACGCGCCATCGGGTCCGCGCGGTGGTGTCCGGCGCCGGGCCAACCGATCTGACGCGCTATCCCGAGAGTCCCTACCTGCACAAGCTGATCGGTGAATACGCCGGTCACGAAGCCGAGTACCGGGCCGCGTCACCGTTGTTCCTGGCTTCGTCCGATGATCCGCCAACCCTGATGTATCACGGCACCTGGGACCTGCTGGTGGATATCGAGCAATCGCGTCTGCTTGCCGCTGCGCTCAAGGCCCAGGGGGCGCCCTATCAGTTGCTTGAGGTGTCGCTGTCGGGGCATGCCACCACCTTTTTGGTCGATGGCTGGATCTGGCCTCAGGTGCTCGCGTTTCTGGATCGCCACGTCAAAACCACCAGGCCCTGAGTGTGCGCGCTGTGCGCCATGTTTCTTTGCGGTAACATCGCATCCGGTTTTTGACTGGAAAGCTGCATGCCCGGATTTACTGAGGTCGCCGACGCGCGTCGCCCTGTTGTAGTGGACGCCGTACGGACACCGTTTCTGAATTCCACTGGCGCTTATGCGCAATTGCATAACTACCAGCTGGCTGCTCTGCCGTTGGCCGAGATTTTGCGCCGTGCCGGGCTGGATGCTGCAGCGGTTGAGCTGGTCACCATGGGCATGGTGGTTCAGGATGTGGAGACCACCAACGTGGCGCGCGAAGCCATGCTGGTGGCGGGCTATCCCAGTCATATCCCGGCCTACAGCATTTCCATGGCCGGTGTGTCGCCCAATGTCGGTGTGATCAACCTGTGCGATGCGATCGCGCTGGGGCGTCTGAAGATCGGGGTGGCGGCAGGCACGGAGAACTTCTCCGATCTGCCAATACGCCTGCCGCGGCGCATGCGCCAGCGTGCGATTCGCCTGTCCAAGGCACGCAGCCTGCGACAGCGTCTCAAGCTGCTGGGCGGGATTCGGCCGGCTGATCTGCTGCCTGAACTGCCGAGCAGTCAGGATCTGACCACCGGCCTGAGCATGGGCAGCGCCTGTGAAAACATGACGCAACGCTTTGCCGTGACGCGCGAAGCGGCCGACGCCTACGCGCTGAGCAGCCATCAGCGCGCCCAGGCTGCCTGGGATGCGGGTCACTATGCCGATGTCATGCGGGTGAGCCTGGCGCAGATTGAGGTCAGCCGCGATGACGCCATCCGCGGCGACACCTCGCTGCAACGCCTGGCCGCGCTGAAGCCGTCGTTCGACCCTAGGGGCATCGTGACGCCCGGCAACGCATCCGGACTGACCGATGGCGCCGCAGCCTTGCTGATGATGGCGCAGGGCGAAGCCGAACAGCGCGGCCTGACACCGCTGGCGCGGGTTTGTGATGCGCAGCTAACGGGCGTGCACGACATGCACAGCGAGATGCTGCTGGGGCCGGCCATGGCGATTCCGCCACTGCTGGCGCGTCACGGGCTGCGCATGCAGGACATCGCCGTGTTCGAACTGCACGAAGCATTTGCCGCTCAGATTCTGGCCAATCAGGCGGCCCTGGCCGACACGCGCTTTGCGCGTGAGGAACTGGGGCTGGAGCATGCGCCCGGCGCCATCCCCGCCGAGCGTCTGAATCTTTGGGGCGGCTCGCTCGCGCTGGGCAATCCGTTTGCCGGGACCGGAATCCGCCTGATCAGCACGGCCGCTCGCCGTTTGCGCCTGGAAGGCGGACGCTACGCGGTGGTGGCCACCTGTGCCGGCGGCGGTCTGGGGTCAGCCTTGTTGCTGGAAAATCCCGAGGCCGTTTGATCAGGGGCGCAGATCCAGCGTGTCGCTTTCGCGCGGCGTGTCGGCGCTGGCGTCCAGCACCTTGAGATAAGACGAGGACAGGGTCAGCAGCGTGGTGGTGGCCAGCAGTTCGGCGGTGTCCTGGATGATCACGCTGCGCAAGGGCTCGTTGTAAATCACCGGGGCGAAGCCGTTGCAGCCTTCCGGCGGCAGTTCGTCGGCGTTGGGCGGGCAGCCCTGGCCATTGTCGCCGCTGTCCTTGTGATCGATGCGCGCGTACTCGTCGATACTGGCCTCACTGCCTTGTACACCGATGCGATAGGCGATGAAGCCGCTCAACGCGTCGCTGCTTTCGGCCGCTGCGATCTGTACCGGAATGCTCAGCACGCCACTCAGGTCGTTCAGATCCAGTAACGCAGCGGTTTGGCTGAACGTGAAGGCATGCGGATCGTGTTCCGCCAGGCTGAAGGCATAGTCATTGCTGCCCAGCGCGGGTTCTGCGCTGGCCACGAGCTGCGGTTGTGCCAGATCGGAGACGTCGAAGATCTGCAGCTGAAAGGCCCGCCCGCTGCCCACGCCATTGTCGCCGGCGTTGCGTCCGATGGTCAGCAGGTGATCATCACCCAGCGGATGCATATAGCTTGAAAAGCCCGGGATCTCGAGCTCCCCGACCTTCAAGGGCGCGGCCGGATCGCTTAGATCGAAGGTGAACAGCGGGTCGATCTGTTCGAAGGTCACCACATAGCCCTTGTTGCCGACAAAGCGGGTCGCGCGGATGGTTTCCCGGGGTTTTTCGCTGACATCGACAAAGTCTTCGACCTGGCCGCTCAGGGTCATGTTGGTGGTCGAGAGCACGCTCAGGTGGTGGTGATTGACCCACCGATCTTGCGCGTCGGCGCCTGGTCGCGCCTCGGTCGTGACCACACGCAGATGATCCTCGAACTCACTCATCTGATAGCGGTTTCCCAGCCAGCCATCGACCAGGCCCAGGCCGCCAGGTTCGGCGCTGCCGTTGCTGATGTCGTAGCGGTAGATGGCGGTTTGCTGCGTTTGCTGTGGGTCAAACCACCAGCCGCCGCTGTGCTGGCTCAGATACAGCGCCTGTGCACTGGCATACAGCTGCCAGGCGTTGTTGATGCTGCCCAGCGTGCTCAATGCGCTGCCATCGCTGTCGATGCTGGAGATCATCAGCAGACCCATGCGTGTGCTGACCGACGGGTGCTGAATCTGGGTACAGGCCAGAGGCTGCATGCCGCTGGCCTCGGTGCCGAGGCGGGGCAGCAAGTCCTCGGCTGGCAGCGCCGCAACGGCCTGTTCGATAAGGGCGCGTATCTGTGGTTTGAGGGCGTCCATGCGGGCCTGGTCCTGGTCGGCGTAGGCGCGTGGATATTCCTCGTAGGCCAGGGTGTGGAAGTTCTCGTTGTCGTACAGGCTTGCCGGATAGGGCAGGCCGAACTGGGTGACCAGATGTATGCGCGCGCCGATGCGTCGGGCATCGACAAACTGGCCGTCCAGGAGCAGGGATTCCAGGGCTCGCGGATTGCTGCGATCGGACACGTCGAAGAAACGCACTTCGGTGGCGTCTTCGAAGTCGGGGGGCGCGATACTCGATTTGCCCGCTGGTCCAACAAAACCCGCGTCGCTGACCGCCGGGGCATCGAGGTAGTAGATGTAGCCCGGAGTCAAAATGATGGCCAGACGTTGATTCTCGGCGTCGAGAAACATGCCGCTGGGTTGCCTGGTTTCGCTCAAGGCCAGCCGCGCCAGAATGTTCAGATTGTTGACATCGCTGATGTCGATGACCAGCAGTTCGCGGGCCTCGCGGCGCAAGACGTACAGCGTTTGCCCATCCGGGCTGGTTTCGATGATGTCGGCTTCGTCGACGCCTGCTTCCTGGGTGTTGGTGTCGCTGACCTCGCGCTGCGGGGCAGCCTCCGGCGCTGCGGGTGCGGCCACCGCATCGCCCTGGGCGAAATCGACCGCCTCCAGCGTGGCCGGCTCGCACCCAAAGCAGTTGCGGTTGTAGCTGTAGCCGCTGAAATACTCCTCGGCCAGCGCTTGCGCGTAGTAATCCTTGAACGCAGCGCAGGAGGCGAAGGCTTGCTGCTGCAGCTGAGTCTTGGGGGTGTCGGTGTTGTCGGGGGCGGCGCTGGGCGTAGGCAATTGCCCGCTGTCACCACCACCACATGCGCTGGCCAGCACAGCAAATGCCCCGGCCACGATCACCTTGCGAAGACCTTCCATCAGACTCTCCTGCTCGCTGCGACGAGCAGGCATTATCGCGCGCTCGCAGGCTGCGGCAAGCCTGTGCCGATCAGCGTGCGGTTTGAGCGGACGGACTGCGGTCTAGGCGTAGTGGGCGTTCAGGTAATCCAGGATGTCAGCCGACTCGAACATTTCGGTGCCGCTGTTGGGGTCGACCAGATAGGGCACCTGAACCTTGCCGGCGCGCTCCAGTAGCGCCTTGCGATTGCGGCCGACAACGGGCGCATCGGGGAAGAACTGCTTGCGCAGATGCGGCGGCCCCATGTCCTTCCATTCGGCCTTGCCGGTGTTGCGCAAAATATACGGCAGCTCCAGAGCGCTGAGGCGTTCGCGCACCGGGCGCGAGAACGGACTGGATTCGAAGCTGTACAGCTCCAGATCCTGTGCGGGGGCTGCGCGGCCGCGTGCGTTGAGTCCGCTGCTGGCGGCGCGGGTGGCGGAACTGAGCATCGAGCTGGCAACGCGCAGCGGATGGGTCAGGCCAGAGGTCTCACCGTGGCCGTAGGTGCGCTGCAGGTAGGCCACGATGTCGCGTGATTCGTACATCAGTACGCCGGTGTTGGGGTCATGCAGCAAGGGGAACTGGGCCTTGCCGCCACGCTCCACGGCCTGCGGACGAAAGCGCGTGCCGCCACGCGGGCAGGGCAGGATGCGCACATCCAGATCAAGCTCGCACAGGGTTTCGCGCACCAGGCGGCAGTAGGGGCAGTTTTCGATGTCGTAGAGTTCGAGCATCTTCTCGGGCTGAGGGACAGGTTTGAACGCGGCGCTGCCACGCCAGCCACGCAGGCTGCTGGCGAGCAGATTGAGGTTTATATCGACGATGCGGGACAGCTTGGACATCAGCTTACTCCGGGTATAACGGGGCGAGCGCAGCGCGGCCATCGGCCTGCTGCGTGGTAGGGCGAAAATGGCACACCAGCTGCATCAGCGGTTCGCGGGGGACGTTGTCACCGCCGCCGTAAGCCGCCTGATCCAGCGCGGCCAGGGCCGCGGGCAGGGCGGGATCATCACTCAGCTGGCTGAGCTGGTCCAGCCTCAGCGCCTGGCCGCTGGCCTGGCGCGCCCAGTCAAGCAAAGCCTGGCGACAGCGTCGCGCATCGTCATGCTCCAGCGCTCGCAGGACCTCACGGCGGTCAGGCACGGACGGGGCTGTGGCCGGGCTGCGTTCGCGTCGGCGGGTCTGCCACAGCCACGCCAGCAAGGTGCCCAGCCAGCCCGCGGCGCAGGTCAGGGCGGCGACCTGCCAACGCCAGTCCACCCCTGTGTCGATGCTTGCCGGTGTGGGCGCGGCCGAGTTGTCGGCGGCTGACAAGGGCTGCGGCTGTGGCTGAGGTGTTGGCGCTGGCGGGGCCGCGCCAGTGAGCTTGAGCACACGCTCGGGCAAGGTTGCCTGACGCAGCGTATTGCTGGCCGTATCCCACCACTCAAGCGTGACCGCGGGCAGTGTCAGTGCGTTGCCAGCGCCGGGAATAATCGCCGTGCTGTAACTGCGCGTGGCGATCAGCTGCTCGCCGTCGCTGCGGGTTTGTTCCTGGGCCGGTTCGGTGAAGCTTTGCGTGTTGGCGGGCAGGGCCGGCGTGAAGTCGGGCAACTGGGTGTGCAGCTGCCCGAATACGGTCAGGGTGACGGTGCGGGTCAACGGTTGACCGACCTGCCAAGGACCATCGGCCGGGCTGATGCTCTGGCTGAGTTGCACATCCTGCGCCGGCAGCCACGTTGCGGCGTCTGATGGCGGCGGTTTGATTTCGATCTGCAGCGGATCGGCCGCGGCATAGAGGCTGCGCGACGGCGTGCCGAACCCGAACAGCCCCTGGCTGCGCCGGTTGCTGTCGGCCACCTCACCGCTGAACACCGGGCCGTCCAAGGTCAGCGTGCCGGACTGTTCGGCGAAGATGGCGTAACGCCGCTCGATCACCCTGTAGCGGTGTGTGCCGCGCAGGCTCTGGCTCTCGCTTTGATCGCCCAGCTGTTCGATCACGGCATGGCTGCTGGCCGGCTCGGAAAAGCTGCCGGAGAGCAGGTCGCCGCGCACGTACAGCCGTGCGGTTACGGTGATTTGCTCGCGCAGCCAGGCGCTGCGCTTGTCCGCTTCGAACTCGATGAAGGCCTCGGGCAGCTGGCCTTGGGCCAGCTCTGGCTTGCGCACCTCCAGGGTGATCGGGTCGGTCTGCGCCTGGCCGACGCGGATCGCCGGAATCTGTAGCGTGCCCAGACGCTTGGGGCGGAGCTGAATGAGCCAGTCGTGGGTCCGTGTGGTGGTTCCATTAACCATGCGGATCTGGCTGGAGCTGCTGCGTCCGAGAATCTGGAAATCTTGTTCCAGTGCGGACAGATCCGGGTCATCCTTGCCTGATTCACTGCGTATGGTCAGGGTCACGGTTTCCCCCGCCAGAAGCGGGTTCTTGTCCAGGTAGGCGCTGAGCGTGGCGTGTAAGGGCGTGCTGATCAGCCCGATGAAAAGCAGGATGAGGGTTCGCATGATGATCACTGGGCTTGGCGACGTTGTTGCATGCGCTCGAATTTGCGCCGCAGCAAGCCGCCCGGGTCGTCCGGAATGCGTTTGAGCCATTGTTGAACAGCTTGTGCCTGTTCGTCCTCGGGGCTGAATTCGCCACTTTGCACCGACGCGTCGCTGGTCTCCTCGGAGGCGGCCTCGTCGCTGCCGTGTGCGGTCTGGGTGCTGTCGCTTTGCTCGCCGGCCGAATTCTCGTCCGGCGCATTTTGTTGTGCGTCAGCGTTTTGCGCATCGTCGCCCTGTGCGCTTTGCGCGTTCTCAGCCGAGCTTGGGTCTTGCTGGGATTGAGCTTGATCGGCGGCATTGGACGCATCTTGCTCGGCATCCGCATCACTCGTTTGCTGCTCGGCAGAGGAATCGTCCTGCGCGGACTGCGAGGTATCGTTTTGCTGTTGCTGTTGCTGTTGCTGTTGCTGTTGCTGTTGCTGTTCGAGCAGCTTTTCGAGCAGATCGCGATTGGCCTGGGCATCGCTCAGTTGTGGGTCGCGTTGCAGCGCTTTGGCGTAGGCCTCGATGGCGGCTTGCAGATCACCACTACGGGCCAGTGCGTTGCCCTGATTGTAGGCATCACTGGCGCGATCACCGGTGCTCCAGAGTTCGGCCGCCTTTTCGTATTCACCGGCCTCATACAGCGCGCTGGCGCGCCATTCGCGCTGCTTGAAGTTGTCTGCCGCGGTGGCAAAGTCGCCAGCGTGAAAATGTTCCAGAGCCTGCTGATCCTGGGTTTTCCACCAGCCGGCATACGCGCTTTGCGGTTGCAGCAAGGGCAGGCACAACAGCAGCCCGAACAGCCAGCCGCGGCGAAATGCGCTGGCCGCGATCAGGATCAACGGCAGCAGCAGCCAGGCCCCTTCGTCCTGCCACTGATCGGCCTGGAAGCGGTCTTCCGATGGGCCGCTGGCCGAGGCCTCGAAGGCCATGGCGGGCTTGAGTCTGAAATCGGCGCCGGCCTGATCCACGCGGCGATACAGGCCACCGCCGCTGCGCGCCAGTTCGGCCAGCTCGTTTGCCGGCAGTCGGGCCAGGGTGATCGCATTGCGGCTGTCGCGTTGCCAGCCACCGCCAGGCGCCGGAATGGGTGCGCCCTGGGGTGTGCCGGCGGCCAGGATGTGGGTACGAAAGCCGCTTTGACGGGCGTGCTCAACCGCATCACGCGCCGCTGCATCGGGGGGCGAGGCTGTCAGCACGATGATGTCGCCGCGATTCGCGCCGCCTTGTTCGAGCAGATGTCGCGCCTCGTTGATGCCGGCCGCCAGGTTGTCACCGGCGCTGGGCATCAGCTCGGTGCTGAGACTGCTGAGCAGGTGGCTGACGGTGCCACGATCGGAGGTCAGCGGCACCACGGCAAAGGCCTCGGCGGCGAAGGCCACCAGCGCGGTATCGCCTTCCTGCTGGTTGTTCAGTAGCTGCTGGGCCAGCAGCTTGCTGCGTGCCAGACGTGAAGGTTTGATGTCGGCGGCATTCATGGCGGTGGACAGATCCATGACCAGCACGCGATGCAGGGGGCTGTCGTACACCGGCTGGGGCAACTGACGCCAGCTTGGGCCGGCCAGCGCCAGGCTGGCCAGCGCGGTGCCCAGCACAGCAAGGACCAGCGGCCCGCGGGTGTTGCCGGAGCCGCCTCCGCTGGACTGGTTCAGATGGGGCAGTAGCGCCGGATCAATGATCTGCCGCCACGGGCTTTGCGTGCTGAAGTGATCACGCATCAGCCACAGCAGCAGCCACAGGGCGGGTAGAGCCAGCAGCCACAGCGGGCGCAGGAAATGGAAGTTGTCCAGGGCGTTCATGCGCGCTGCTCCCGCCAGCGCTGCGTCACTCCAGGGGCGAGCTGCAACAGGGTCAGCAGCAGGGCCAGGCCCAGCGGCCAGTGAAACAGGGCGGTCTGCGGGCGAAAGCTGAGATTGGCCACTTCGACCGGTTCGATCTCATCGAGCAGGGCGTAAATCTGCTCCAGTGCGGCAACGCTTTGCGCGGTGAAGAAACGACCGCCGGTGGCTTCGGCCACACGTTTGAGAGTCTGCGCATCAATGGGCGATTGACGGCTTTGCACGAACGGTCCGAGACGGATGGTCTGCTCGCCGGAAAAGCCGATGGTGTGGACCCGCACGCCCGACTGCGCGGCCAGCTCTGCGGCCTTGAGCGGGCTGAGATGGCCGGCGTTGCTTTCGCCGTCGGTCAGCAGGATGACCACTTTGTCGTCGTTGCGCCCGGCCGCCAGCAGGTGTTTGACCGCCATACCGATGGCGTCGCCGATGGCGGTTTTCTGCCCGGCCAGACCGACTTCGGCCTCATCCAGCAGTTGGCGGGTGGTGGGGCGGTCAAGACTCAGCGGGCTTTGCAGGTAGGCGCGTTCACCGAACAGCACCAGGCCGACCCGGTCACCCACACGGCGTTGCAGAAACTCGCCGGCCACCGCCTGGACCACGGCCAGGCGTTGCACGGTACGTCCTTGGTAGGCGATGTCGCGCTCGTCCATGCTGCCGGACAGATCAACCGCGAGGACGATGTCGCGCCCCGAGGCCGGTAACGCCACCGGCTCGCCCAGCCAGATCGGCCGGCTGGCTGCGATGAGCAGGGCCAGCCACGCGAGCAGGGCCAGCCACGGGCGCTTGCGGGCCTGCTCGTGCTGGCCGGCCAGCTGCCTTAATGCCAGCGGCAGGGTGATGGCGTCGCCGCGCGCAGCCGCGGGTGCAAACGCGGCGACCAGCCAGGGCAGCGGCAATAACAGCAGCATCCAGGGCCAGTGCAGGCTCAGCATGGCCTTGCCCGCTTGAGATTGGCCTGAATCCAGGCTCGGGTCATGCCCAGCGCGTCGATGCTGAGCGTGTCATCGCTTGCGTCGATGCCGCGGTAGGGCGCTTGTGCGAGTTGCTGCCAGCGCAGCGGATTCTGATCACCAGCGGGTGCATGGGTGGTGAGAAATTCTGACCACTGCGCGGGCGCCAGGCTGGCGGCGCCTGGCCCGTAGACCCGTGCTGCGACCCGGCGCAACAGCTGGTTGAGTGCGCTGAGCTGGCGAACGGCATCGGTTTCTGCGCTGATGCGGGCCAGCTCGGCGTCGGCCTGGCGCACGGGGGCGCGGCGTCGTCGCCAATGCCGCCAGGCCAGCACCATGCCGATGGTCAGCACCACCACACTCAGGGCGAGCAGCCACCAACCCGGTGCAGGAGGCCACCAGCCGGGCTCGGCGGGCAGATGGATGGGTTTCAGATTGGCGAGCGGATCGGCGCCGGGCGTCATCCTGCCCTCCGCCGAGATGGTTGCGCAAAGGCGCCGTCCGGGCCGTCTTCGGTGCGCAGATCGAGATACTGGGCACGGCAGGCATAGGCCAGGGCACGGACCTGCTCCTGGCGCTGTGCAAACTGACGCGACCAGCGCTCCCGCGTGTGCCCGTCACGCGCGTTGAGAATGGCGGTTTTGCCGTCCGAAGCGCGCGTCGGATACAGGCCCGGACGTGGCGCCTGGCGTTCCAGCGGGTCCGAAACCAGTCCGAGAATCAGTTCGCAATGCCGGCCGATCATGCTCAGGCCCTGCTGACCGCGGCTGTCGAGGTCGTGAAAATCGCCGATCACCACGATCAAGGCGCCCGGCCGGGCAATGCGCCGCAGTTCTTCGATCAGCTGAGACAAGGGCGGCATCTGGGCCGCCGCCGGGGGCGCATCGCAGAGCAGCCGAAACAGGCGCATCACTCCGCGCTGCCCGCTGGCCGGGCGTGATTCGCTGTGCTGAGCGTGCAGGCACAGGCCTCCAACACGGTCGCCATTGGCGCTGGCGGCCCAGGCGAAGCGTGCGGCTACGCGTGCGGCCAGCACGGCCTTGAAGCAGCCCTGCGAGCCGAACCACATGGGTGCGCGCAGGTCGCAGGCCAGAATGACCGGGCGTTCGCGCTCTTCGCGGTAGTTGCGCACATGGGTGTGGCCGGTGCGTGCGGTGACGCGCCAGTCGATGCTGCGAATCTCGTCCCCTGGTACGTAGCGGCGGTGTTCTTCGAATTCCATGCCGCGTCCGCGGAAGCCGGACAAATGGGTGCCGGCGAGGTCGGTGAAAACGCGCCGTCGGCTGGCCAGGTCGACGCTGCCGGCATGCTGGCGCTGGGCCAGCAGATCCGCCAGTTCGATGCGATGAAGCGCCATCGCCGGGCCTAGGCGACCGGCACGCGGCCGAGCAGTTCGCTGATCAGGTGATCATCGCTGATGCCTTCCGCCTCTGCGGTGTAGCTGCGCAGGACGCGGTGGCGCAGGACATCCGGGGCGATCGCCTGGATATCATCCGGAGAGACGTAATCGCGTCCCTCAAGCCAGGCCCGCGCGCGGGCGCAGCGCTCCAGGGCAATGCTGGCGCGCGGGCTGGCGCCATAGTCGATCCAGCGGGCCAGATCATCACCATAGGCGGATGGCTGTCGCGTTGCGTGGACCAGCTGAACGATGTATTCCTCGACCGCCTCGCTCAGGTGCAGGGCCAGGCAGTCCTGGCGGGCCTGGAAGATCACGCTCTGGGTCAGTGGCTGCGGTGGCGGGCCAGCATCATGGCGCGCCTCGCCGCGGGCCAGGCGCAGAATCTGGCGCTCGCTGTCGCGGTCGGGGTAGTCCACACGGACATGCAGCAGGAAGCGGTCAAGCTGCGCTTCGGGCAACGGGTAGGTGCCTTCCTGCTCGATCGGGTTCTGTGTCGCCATGACCAGGAACAGGTCGGGCAGGGTGCGGGTGGTCTGGCCGACGGTGATCTGGCGCTCGGCCATGGCTTCAAGCAGAGCCGACTGGACCTTGGCAGGCGCCCGGTTGATCTCGTCGGCAAGCAGCAGATTGTGGAAGATCGGGCCGTGCTGAAACTCGAAACTGCCGTTTTCGGGACGATAGATGTCGGTGCCGATCAGGTCCGAGGGCAGCAGGTCAGGGGTGAACTGCAGGCGATGGAAATCCGCCTCGACCCCTTCGGCCAGCGCCTTGATCGCGCGTGTCTTGGCCAGCCCGGGGGCGCCCTCGACCAGCAGGTGACCATCGGCGAGCAGGGCGATCAGCAGACGCTCGACCAGGGTCTGCTGTCCGATGATGCGGGATTCGATATGTTGCCGAAGGGGCGTCAGGGCGTTGTCGCTGGCCATCGTGAAAGGCGAAGTCCTCGAGTAAACCAATTATTGTAGGTATTGCGGCGCATACGACCAATGTGTTGCTGTGGTGTTCCGTTCGAAAGCTGAGAAGGCGTCCATGAACAAGGCATTTGTCACTGGCGGTTCCGGATTCGTTGGCCGCAATCTGATCCGCCGCTTGCGCAGCGAGGGTGTGGCCGTGGCCGCGCTGGCCCGCTCCGAAGCTGCGGCCAACAGCGTTGCCGCGCTGGGTGCAGTGCCGGTGCGCGGCGATCTGGCCGAGCCGCAGAGCATGGCGAGCGGGATGCAGGGTTGTGATGTGGTGTTCCATGCCGCGGCCACGGTTGAGGACTGGGGGCCGCATGAGTTGTTCTGGCAGATCAATGTGGTCGGCACCGAGAACACTTTGGCAGCGGCACGTGCCGCCGAGGTTGGCTGCTTTGTGCATGTTGGCACCGAGGCGGTTTATGCCACTGGGCGCGATGCCATGCAGGGGCTCAATGAACAACGCCCTTTGCCGGACAACCCATTGCCGCGCTATCCCTTGACCAAAGGCGAGGCCGAACGTCGGGTTTTGGCCGCCAACAGTGCGGCGATGCGCTGCGTCAGTGTACGTCCGCGCCTGATATGGGGTCGCGATGACACATCTGTGCTGCCCAAGATTCTGGCTCAGGTTGAGGCCGGGAAGTTTGTCTGGCCGGATCACGGGCGTGCCCTGACCAGCACCTGCCATGTCGACAACGTGTGTGAGGGCTTGTGGCTGGCGGCGCAGCGTGGCCGTGGCGGCGAGGCCTATTTCGTCAGCGACGGCGAGCCGCGAACCTACCGCGACTTTCTGGGCCGGCAGATGCGCGCGCACGGTTACGCTGAGCCGACCAAATCTGTGCCCTTGTGGCTGGCTGCGCGTTTCGCCCGCACGGCGGAATGGCTGTGGGAAAACCTGCCCTTGCGTGGTGCGCCACCGGTGCACCGTTTGATGATCGAGCTGGGCGCCAAGCCGGTCACTGTGGATGACCAAAAAGCGCGTCAGGAACTGGGTTATCGGCCTGTTATTCAGGTTGATGAGGTGCTACCTCGCTAGGCCGGGCGGATCACTGGTTTTGCACCGGCCAAGTGCGCGTTTTCGGGTGATCAGGATGCACCGAATATCTCTCTATTCACACCTGTTGCATACATGAGTGAATGATGCTGCGGCGCAATATTTCATTTCCGTGGCAATTGCGCTAGCGTTGTCACATCCATTGGAATGGATGGCATACCTTTAACTGGGGAGTTAACTGAGATGAGGGAAGCAAAGGACAAGCGTTTGCCCACGGGCTTGCGTGTCTTGGCGTCAATCACGACCGCTGCTGCGATCGGTTTTACCGGGGCGGCTGTGGCCGACACCGGTGAGGCCAAGATTCGTATCAACGTCCGTGATGGCATGGGTACGGATCATCCGATTGTCACGACCTTGTCCGCTGGACAGGAAGTCGACATTCTCGAATACGCTGGTGAATTCGTGCGTGTTCGGACCTCGGGTGGTTCTGAAGGCTATCTGAAGCAGAGATACCTGAACGTGACCAAAGACATGGTTACCGCTGCAGAGCCGGCACCTGCGCCTGCCCCGGCACCGGCGCCCATGGCGGCACCGCAGCCGGCACCTGCGCCGGTCGCCCAAGCGCCTGTGGCGGCACCTGCCCCCGCAGAAGACGCGAGCAGTGGCGATGATGCGGTGGCCCTGGATCGCATTCAGGTTACCGGGTCACGTATTTCACGTGCCGACATTGAAGGTGCGTTACCCGTCACCGTTATTAGTCGTGACGACATTGAGCGCAGTGGTAAGACATCCGTCAGCGAGGCCCTGCGTTCACTGAGCTTCAACTCGTCGGGTTCCTATGTGCAGACCTCCGGTAACAGCTTTACCGGTCAGGCTCAGGTCAACCTGCGTGGCCTGGGTGCAGAGCGCTCGATCATTCTGGTCAACGGCCGACGTCTGCCGATTTCGCCGGTGAGCACCAGCGCGGCTGACTTGAACGCCATTCCGCTGGCTGCTGTCGAGCGTATCGAAGTGCTCTCCGATGGCGCATCAGCGGTCTATGGTGCCGATGCCATCGGCGGTGTGGTCAACGTTATCCTGCGTAAGGACTTCGAAGGCTCTGCGGTCAGCTTCGGGGCCGGTTCGCCGTCTGAAAATGGCGGTGACACTCGCGAAGCGTCCTATGTGACGGGTATCTCCACCGGGAAATCGAATGCGATTCTTGGTGGTTCCTACTATCGCAAGGACCTGATTCCGCTGTCAGCGCGTCCGTACAGCCGTTCGGAATTCGGTGATGGTCAGGACTTCGGCACCACCGGCGGTCTGTCCGGCTATGGCAACAGCGTGTTCAGCGCAGATTTCAGCCGTCAGCTCGACGCACCGGATGCGGCTTGTCCGGAAGATCGCGGTTTCTACCGTTACACCGACGATGGCAGCTTCAACCTGGCAGGTGGTCCGCTGTGTACCTATGACTACACCGGTATCGCAGCAGATACGGCCTCTTTGGAAGCGGCTTCGCTGTTTGCGTATTCCGAGCGTCAGATCAACGACACCTGGTCGACTTCGTTCGATGCAACGTACTCGCAGACTCAAAGCTTCGGCCGTTTCGCGCCGGCACCGGCACTGCTTTCCGTGCCAGCTGCGGCACCGAGCAACCCGTATGGCGAAGACATCTTCATTGCACACCGCTACCTGGCCCTTGGGCCGCGTGATACCGAAGTGCAGAACGACATCGTGCATGTGGTCGGTACGTTGAAAGGTGATTTCGCCAATTACAGTGCTGAAGCTGGTCTGCGTTTGTTCCGCTACAGCTCGAATGAGTTCGGTCGTAACTACGTGCTGAATTCGGTGGCTGCGGCCAACGCTGCGTCGGGCGCTTACAACCCGCTGGACGTCAACAACCCGGGTGCGCCCGAGGTTCTGAACAGTATGAAAGTCACCATCAACCGTGACGGCTATTCAGAAGCACGTGAAGCGTTCGCGAACTTTGACTTCCCGATGGTTGCCGAAACCGGCGCTGGCCCGGTGGGCTTGGCCGTGGGTGGTGAGTACCGTGAAGAAGAGTTTGCCGATGTGTACGACAGCCAGAGTGAAGCCGGCACAGTCGGTGGCAGCGCAGGTAACTCGTCCAGCGGTGAACGTGATTTCTTCGCGCTCTATGCGGAAACTCTGGTGCCCTTGGCTGAAGGCCTCGAAATGGGCCTGGCGGTTCGCTTCGACGACTACAGTGACGTAGGCAGTGAGTTCAGTCCGAAAGTTTCCTTCCGCTACAACCCCATGGATAATCTGACGGTCCGTGCATCGTACGGTCAGGGCTTCCGTGCGCCGTTGTTGAGCGAGTTGAACGCCAACGATTCGTTCAGTGCGGAAACCGTACGTGACCTGGTGGTGTGTGATGCCAATGGTCAGGATCTGACGACCTGCCCGCAGGTTCAGAAAGACACCTACTTCGTGGCCAACAACAATCTGGATCCGGAAACTTCGGATCAGTTCAGCCTGGGGGTGGTGTTTCAGCCGACGGATTTCTGGGATATCAGCCTGGATTACTACAACATCGTAATCAACGACTCGATTTCCACCCCGTCGCCGCAGTCCTTGGTTCTGCGTGAACTGGCTGGCCAGGCTTTGCCGGATGGTTCGTCGATCACGCGTCTGGCCAGTGGTGCGATTGACAGCATCACCTCGCAGACGGTGAACATCGCCGAGATCAAGACCGACGGTCTGGATTTGAACACCAACGTGTCGCTGAATCTGGGACAGTGGGGCCGTCTGAAGTCCGGGATCACCCTCAGCTGGGTGTTGGGCTTTACCGAGGATGACGGTGCTACGCCGGTCCAGGATCAGGTTGGTTACGCACGTATTGGTAGCTCGAGTGCTGTGCCGGAGTATCGCGGTACCTGGCAGACCATGTGGGCGGTTTCGGATTACACCGTTACTTGGGTTGTCAGCCACATCGCCGATACGGCTTTGACCCAGCTGCCGAGTGCAGCCAACCCGCTGCTGCTGGAGAAGGTTGGTCATACGCCGTCGTACACACTGCATGATCTGCAGGTTCAGTACGCGACGCCGTGGGATTCGGATATCTCCCTCGGGGTGCGTGACCTGTTCGACCGTGGTGCTAACGTGAACCGCTCACTGGGCAACCCGTTCTACGATCAGGAACTGTATGACCCGACCGGGCGTATGCCGTACGTGAAATTCACGCAGCGGTTCTAAAACCGCAGCGCGACACCATTGGCAAAACGCCCTGCTTCGGCAGGGCGTTTTTTTTTGGCGTTTATGAATGTGATTCGCTGCTCAGCCGATGGATCTTGCTGCTGTACAGCGCACGTGTCTGGGCATTGCTGGCGAGTGACTGAGCCTGCTCCAGGGAGGTACGGGCACGTTCAATCTGTCCTTGTTGCAGCTCTAGCAGAGCGCGAAGAAAGATGAACTGATGCTCGTCTTTTTTCAGTCGCAAGGCCTGATCCAGGTGGCGCGTGGCCTCGAGCCATTGACCAGAGCTGTAAGCCGTAAGGCTGCGTTGATAAAAGTAGTACGGGTCTTGCTCGCGAAGCTGGCTGAGGCGTCTTTCAACCTGCAGTGCTTGCTTGGTCTTGCCAAGGCTTCGGTACAAGCTGGCCAGATTGGATAACGCTGCTGGTGCGTGCGGATCAAGGCGCAGTGCTTCCAGATAGGCACTTTTCGCTTGCTCGTGCTGATCTTGCTTGCGGTAAAGCGAGCCCAGATTGAGCCACAACGCAGGAAGGCGCGGGTTCAAGGCATGCGCTTGAGCCAAATGACTGTGGGCTTGTTCAAGGTGGCCGCGTTGCATGAATTCGGCGCCACGGTTGTTGAAGAACAGCGCAAAAGCGCGGGCGTCATCGATCTCTTCGCGCGGATAGTGGCCTTGAAAATCGGCCATGTTGAAGTCGACGACGTAGTTCCAGCGGTGCGATCCGTCGACGCGCAAGTTGTGCAGAATGGCGTTGATGTGATTATCCACAACCACCCAGTCGCCATTGCGTTCCCAACTTGCCGGGACATCGATCAATTGATAGTTGACGAGCAGGCCGGCCTCACGCGCCAGCGCGACGAAAAGGTTGGTGAAAGACAGGCAATTGCCGCGACGGTCTTCGAAGGTCTGCGCGGCTGTGCGCGTGCGCCCCAGTTCAAATTCAAGGGCCAGCAGCTGCTCATCCAGCATGCCGTGTATCAGCTGTTCGAGGCGTTGTCCGGGGCGCGCGTTCAAATCCACATGCCGGGCCACAAATTCACGCATTTGTGGCGTTGTCGCCAAAATTTCGTCTGCTTTGACTTGAGTCTGTGCGAGGGACTGCGGTGCTTCAGCGATCAGACTTTCGGGCGCCACCGTGGATTGATGGGGCAGGGGAGCGTGCGAAGCACAGGCGAGCAGCATGCTGGCAAGTCCCACTGAACCCAGCCTGATCACACTGCAATATGACGGCGTCGTTGGCATGGAAGCCTCCTCATCCGTGTTTTGTGACGGCGATTCTATTCAACCACATTCCGGTGAAATTTCCGTGTTTTCGCGGTTTGGCACGAAATTAGCATCGCAGTGGAACCGTCTGAGACCGGTATTCGTGTAGGGCTTGGGTTGCCGTGAATTCGTTCTATGCAGTTGTGCATTTCAATTTGAGCGGAGATGCGGTAGCTTTGCTCCCAAGTCAGACAACAACTGACGTATCCATCTAGAGTTTTGGGGAACTTCGGAATGATCAAGATTAGGTCGGCGACGATTGGCTCGCCGCTATCCGCTATTTGGGGGGTTGCAGCGCTGACGCTGTCTGCGCCCGTTTTCGCACAGGACGTCGAGCAGATTGATCTGGAGTCCTCTGATGCCGCCATCGAAGCGATGGAGGCAGAGTCGGAGTCGTCGGTTGATCTGGGCGCCATTCAGGTCACCGGTTCGCGTATCAAGCAGGCCAACCTGACCAGTACCAGTCCGGTGACCATCGTCAACGAAACGGAAATCAAGTACCAGGGTACGATCCGTGTCGAAGACCTGATCAACAGCCTGCCGCAGGCTTTCGCTGATCAGGGCGGTAACCTGTCCAACGGCGCGACCGGGACGGCAACCGTCAACCTGCGTAACCTCGGTTCCGAGCGGACGCTGGTCCTGATTGATGGCAAGCGCATGCACTCCGGTGATCCGCGTGAGCCGGTGCCCGACCTGAACACCATCCCGGCGGCACTGATCGAACGCGTTGAAATCGTCACAGGCGGTGCATCCGCGGTCTACGGTTCTGACGCTGTGGCCGGTGTGGTCAACTTCATCATGAAGAAAGGCTTCAGCGGCGTACAGCTGGATTACCAGCACGGTTTCTACTTCCATGAGAACGACAATCAAAGTGCGCGTGATCGTCTGCGGGCCCGCGGCTTTGAGGAGCCGGATGCCACCGTTGCAGATGGTCAGAGCAACACGCTGAGCCTGATTGTGGGTTCGGATTCCGCCGATGGTCTGGGCAACTCGACCTTCTACGCGGTCTACCGTGAGCTCAATGCTGTGCGTCAGTCCGAGCGTGACTACTCGGCATGTTCCGTGGGTGGTAACCCGCAGGCGTGTCTGGGGTCGTTCACCAACGCGCCGGCCAACTTTATCTCCTACGACGCAGATTTCGGCAACGAAACCCTGTACAGCCTTGAGCCAGGCGGCAATAGCTTGATTGATCCGAATGGCAACAGCCTGTTCAATTTTGCACCGTTCAATTACTACCAGCGCAACAACGAAAATCTGTCGCTGGGTGCCATGTTCTCGCGCGAGATCAACGAAACGATGCTGGCCTATGCCAACTTCAGTTTCACCGAAGATCGTACCAATGGCGTGATTGCACCGAGTGGTATTTTTGCGACCGTAGACACCGTGCGTTGCGACAATCCTCTGCTGTCCGCTGATCAGGTTCAGAAATTCTGTACTGATCAGGGTTATGGCCCCACGGATACCGCGAACGTGTTCATTCTGCGTCGTAACGTTGAAGGTGGTCCGCGTGATGACGATCTGACCCACACCAGCATGCGCAGCGTGTTTGGCCTGGAAGGAGAATTTGAGTACAAGGGCCTGTGGTCCTATGACATCTTTGGTCAGATTGCCAGCGCCAAGGTCAACCAGATCTATCGCAACGACATGTCGATCACGCGTCAGAATCGTGCGGTTGATGCGGTTCAGGACGACGAAGGCAACATCGTATGCCGCAGCGTGGTTGATGGCAGCGATCCGGATTGCGTGGTCTACAACATCTTCGACGACAGCGTTGAGGTTGATCCGGCTGCCCTGGACTACATCCTGACTCCGGGACTGCTTGCCGGGCGTACCGAGCAGACCGTTCTGGGTGCCACGGTTTCCGGTGCCTTTGATGACCTGATTCTGCCGACGGCCTCGACCCCGGTGGGCTTTGCTTTCGGTGTTGAGCGACGTAGCGAAAAGCTCAACTTCGATCCCGATCAGTCTTTCGTGACCGGTGATTTGGCGGGTCAGGGCGGCGCCACGATTGGTACCGGAGGTGCTTTCGATCTGTTTGAAATCTTCGGTGAGACGCGTATTCCGCTGCTGCAGGATCGTCCCGGCATGTACGACGTGAATCTGGAGCTGGGCTATCGTTTCTCCGATTACAGCTCGACCGACTCGACGCACACCTACAAAGCACTGCTGAACTGGGCGTTCGATGAGCAGCTCAACGTACGTGGTGGTTACAACCGTGCGGTGCGCGCACCGAATATCATCGAACTTTCCCAGCCGATTTCAGTGAATCTGGCGGGTAATACTGACCCGTGTGCCGGTGACCCCAATGCGGCAGAAGAGTCGGCTCGCCCGACCGCCACCGCCGAGCAGTGCCAGAATGATGCGTTCTTCGCAGCCAATCCGGACGCCTACGGCAACGTGTCGCAGAATCCGGCGGGCCAGTACAACGGCCTGTATGGCACCACCCCTGGGCTGGAGCCGGAAGAAGCAGACACCTACACGCTGGGTCTGGTTTACACCCCGGAGTTCATCGAGAACTTCAGCGTAACCCTGGACTACTACAACATCGAAGTCAGTGGTCTGATTGACAGCTATGGTGCCGACACCGTGCTGCGTGAGTGCTACGACAACGGCAATCTGTGCGACCTGATCAGCCGCGACCCCAGCACCGGCAGCTTGTGGTTGGGCCAGAATGGCTTCGTCAACGTGCAGACGCTGAACACCGGTTCGATCAAGATCAAGGGTATCGACCTGGGTATGAACTACCGTATGAGCTTGAACGACTACGGTATGTTGAACCTGGAACTCGCCGGCGCCTATAACCTGTCTGAAGTGGTTGAGCGTGTGCCGGGCAGCAGCACCTTTGACTGCGATGGTCGTTACGGTCTGGAATGCGGTGTGCCGAAACCAGATTGGCGCCATAAATTCCGCGCCCGCTGGTTGACGCCGTACAACGGTATCGAAGCCTCGCTGGCCTGGCGCTACATTGGCGGCGTGCGTGCTGACGATGCCAGCCTGTCCGATCGTACCCCTGATCCTGAGACGGGCGAAATTCCCCCGGCTTCGGTCAACGATTCGCTCGCGTCATACAGCTACTTTGATCTGGGTGTTACCGTGCCGTTTGATCGCTTCAGCTTCCGTGCGGGTATCAACAACCTGCTCGACAAGGACCCGCCTGTGATCAGCGGTGGTTCGGGTGATCCGCTGCCGGGCGTTGTGGGCAATGGCAATACCTTCCCGCAGATTTACGATGCACTGGGTCGCTACGTGTTCATCGGTGTCAGTGCTGACTTCTAAGTCCGACGACTGAATTGAAAACGCCCCGCTAGTCGGGGCGTTTTTGTGTCTGGAAACTTCAGAGGCCTGCGTGTTGCCGTGGCAGAATCAAGGAGCCGGCTATGATCATGCGTATGATGATGATCATTTGTTGCGCGGTTTGTTCGCGTTGGTCGGAATTCTGATCCATGGCAGTGCCACCAAGCGCAAAAATCATCCGCGTGATCGCTTTGGAAACCAGGTCCGGTCGTGACAACGGACGTCCTGCAGCGCTCGACAGGCGCACCAGATCTTCCTGCAGTTCGGTCTCAAAGTACTGCAACTGGCGTTCGATCGCCTGCTTGAAGGCTGTAGAGCCAGCGCTACCTTCGCGCAGGAGCAGGTGCAGGTACTTCTCGTCGGCCTCAAGCTGTTCCATGAAGGTCTCGACCGAACTGACCACAGCGCTGCGATCATTGCTGACGCGGTTGCGGGCCTCGCGAATGATTGTTCGCAGGGCGCCGCCGGCTTGCTCGATCAGGGCGACGGCAAGCTCGTCAATGTCGCGAAAATGGCGGTAGAAGCTGTTGGGGGCGATGTCCGCAGCACGTGCAACTTCACGCAGCCCCAGGGTCGATACACTGCGATTGGGCCCCAACAACCTCAACGCGGCATCAAGCAAATCCTGACGGTTGATATGCTGTTTGCCGCGATGATGGGATGACGCCGGCACGGCCTACTTCCTGACTCTAAAGCGCAGAATGTACACCAAGCGCATGTTGGGCGGGTGCCGGTGGCGCTATTGGCTGCTCTGGAAACTCAGCCAATCTTGGGCCGAACGCTGCGGTTCCTCGATCATGGGGAGATGACCGATGCCTGGCCGCACAATGATCTTCGCGTTTGGCATCAAGCTCTTGAGGATTTCCGCTCCGCTGTAGTGCAAAGCACGGTCCTGATCACCCCAGACCACGAGCGCGGGTATCGGACTGTCTTTGATCAGCGCATTGACGCTTTGGGCATCACGATTGAGCGTTTCAAATATGCGCTTGTGCAGGTCATGATCGGCTGCTGCGCGCAGACCAAGCTGGTGCTTGACACTGTAAGGCAGAAACGGTGGTTTGCTCATGGTGAACTGCATGATGCTGGGGAAATCCTCAGCCTGTTTCACGATCAGAGCATTCTCACCGGTCTGCGCATAACGCTGACGAAGTTCGCTGATCTCGCTGCCTTCCACGCCTGCGGGCGCCAGCACCCACAGACTCATGACTTGGTCGGGGTACAACCCGGCATACGTCAGGCTGATGTTGCCGCCCATGGAGCTGCCTCCAAGGTGGAAACGCTCAAGTCCAAGTGCTGAGGCAATCTGGTGCACCCTGCGGGTCTGGCTGACGATGTCGAACTCGGCGTTGGGTATGCGGCTGCTCTGGCCGAAGCCCGGCAAATCAATGGCAATCACCCGGTAGTGGGGGGTGAGATGACCTGCGACGCGTGTCCAGTTGTCCTTGTCGGCGCCAAAGCCATGAATCAGCAGCAAGGGTTCGCCTTGACCACCTTCGTTGTAGGCGATCTGCATGCCATCGACGTCGATGCTTTTGCTTTCCAGGCCATTACGCCAGCGTTCCAACGCGACGCCGTAGTGGGCCGCTTGGGCCGGGAACAACATGTCGAAAGCAACAATGCCGGCAATCAACAGGATCAGCAGGATGAGCAGTTTTTTCATCAGAAATCGTCGTAGGCTTCGAAGTCAGGTTCGTCATCCATCGGCGGGTTGCCGTCATGAATGGCTGACCAGCGGCGTTGCAGATAGGCATTGCGCATGAACGCGTAAGGGTCCAGCTGCTGCATTAACAACGCGTCGGCATTCAGGAATTGTGCGCGTGTCTGAATGGCGTCGAGCACCGTCAGGCCCCAGATGGTGGCCGTTTCGTCCGAGTAATAGGTCGGATTGAGCGGGGCGCCAAAGACCATGCCAACCACGTCACGGTTGGTGCTTGGGCCAAGAAACGGCAGCATCAAATACCAGCCTTCGCCAACGCCCCAGCGACCAAAGGTTTGGCCGAAATCCTCATCATGGGCCGGCAGACCCCAATAACCCGCGACATCAACAAAACCACCCAGGCCAAGCGTGGTGTTGAGCAGGAAACGTCCCAGATCCGCTGTGCCATCGGCCAGCTTGCCCTGCAGGTATTGGTTGGCAATGGTGACCGGGTAGCCCAGATTGCGGAAGAAATTCTTGATGCCGGTGCGTGCAAAGCCCGGCACGGCCCAGCGGTAACCTTTTGCGACTGGCCGCAAGACATACTTGTCGGCGGTCATGTTGAAGGCAAAAATGCCGCGATTAACGCTTTCCAGCGGATCGGATGGATCATGCGCCGGGCGGTGTGCGCAGCCGGCAAGCACCACGACCAGCGCCAGGATGACGCCCTGAATTGCTCGCTTGTTCACCTGATTCCCCAAGAACAGGTAGCCGGAAGGCCGGCTGGTAAATGATGCGGGTTAGCCCGCGGCTTGCTTTTCCAGCTTGTCGATCAGGCTTTCCAAACCACCACGCTTGATTTCTGAGGCGTAGGTGCCCCGATAGTTGGTGACCAGGCTGATGTTGTCGACCACCACGTCATAGACCAGCCACTGGCCGTCTTTCTGGCGCATGCGGTAGTGCATGGTCACCGGATCGGCGCCGGGGGACTGGATCGTTGAAGCAACGCTGGCGCGGTCTGGTTTGGAGCCAGGTTCGGCTTCGGCAAAGCTGACCTGTTCGTTGCTGTACTGGAGCAGGGCATTGCCATAGGTCTTGACCAGCAGCGTCTTGAATCCATCCATGAAGCGCTTCTGCTGGGCGCTGTCGGCTTTGTCCCAGGCCGGGCCAAGAACCAGGCGCGACATCAGCGGAAAATCAAAGTAGGGCAGCACCACCTCGTCAACCATGGCATAGAGGCGTTGCGGATCCTTGTCCAGAGCGTCCCGATCTTTCTTGATGCGGCCCAGAAGCTCCTCGGCGACCGAGCTGATCACGGCGTTGGGGCTTGCGTTCTGGGTGCTGGTTTTTGCGTCGCTGGCTGCGCCTTGAGCGTGCACTGCAGTGGCGCTTGCAAAGGCCAGTACAGCAGCGGCAAGTAGTTGAATCTTCATAGCTTCAGGGACCAGCGGTGGACGTTAAGGTTCCCTCGATTCTAGCAGTCCGAGGGTTCGATAGGGACAAGTCAAATTGTTCAACGATCCGTGCGGCAAGTCGTTGACCAATTACAAAGACGTCATCCTGGGCGTTGAAGTCAGCCAGCTGGCTCATGTTCAGTCCGGCGTAACCACAGGGGTTGATGCGGGCGAACGGTTCCAGATCCATGTCGACATTGAGTGAGAGGCCGTGATAGCAGCAGCCGTGACGTATGCGCAGGCCCAAGGAGGCAATTTTGTCCGCGCCCACATAGACCCCTGGTGCGCCCTGGCGGCGCTCGGCCACGATACCCAGTGCGGCCAGTTCATCAATCAGAACCTGCTCCAGGCCATTAACCAGGGCTTTAGGGCCGATCTTGAGACGTTTCAGATCGAGTAGCGGGTAAACCACGATTTGGCCGGGGCCGTGATAGGTAACTTGGCCCCCGCGGTCGGTTTGGACCACCGGTATATCGCCAGGATTCAGCAGGTGCTCGGGCTTTCCGGCCAGCCCCTGGGTGTAGACCGGTGGGTGTTCAACAATCCAGATCTGATCGTCGCCCTGGCGGCCGCGTGCGTCGTTGTAAGCCCGCATTGCGGCGAACGTTTCCGCGTAATCGGCTCGTCCAAGACACTGAATGCTGACGCCTGTCATGGGTCCTACAAACTGGTGACGATACCCGGCACCGGTGCAAGATCGGCGTAGACCGTCTCGATCTGAGCGGCAGACTGGGCGGTGATGGTGACCGTCAACGAGACAAAGCGGCCGTTACGGCTGGCGCGTTGATGAACATCTGTCACTTCGGCGCCATCGCCCAACGATTTGAGTATGGCCTGGCGCACCGTTTCCACGGCATCGGGCTGGCAGATCAGTTTGAAAGGGTAGGTGCAGGGGTAGTCCAGTTCCTGCAGGGCGGCATGCAGACTCATCGTTTCACAAACAGCAAGACTTCATCGCGCAAGCGTTGCCACAGCGAGCCCAACGGCATGGCTTGCAAGGCCACCAGCGGAACACTGGCAAGCTTTTCGTCATCGAGCGAAATGTTCAGTGCGCCGAGTTGTTGGCCAGCAGTTACCGGCGCGATCAGGCGCTGATCCAGCTGCGGCTTGAGGCTGATGTCATCGGCGCGGCCGCGAGGGACCGTGACGAATGTGGTCTGAGACGGACCAAGCTGGACGTTCTCAGCACTGGATTTCCAGATTTTGGCATTGGCGACAGCTTCGTTCTGGGTCGCCACCTGCACGCTTTCGAAAAAGCGGAAACCGTAGTTCAGCAAGGATTCGCTGGCTTGCTCGCGGGCACGCATGCTGGGCGTGCCCAGCACCACCGAAATCAGGCGCATGCCGTCACGCTCGGCAGATGAAGCTAGGCAGTATCCGGCCGCTTTGGTGTAGCCGGTTTTCACGCCATCCACCGAATTGTCGCGCCACAACAGACGATTGCGATTGGACTGGGTGATGCCTGCGTAGGTGAACTCACGCTCGGAATACAGCCGGTAGTATTCCGGGAATTCCTCGATCAGCGCAGCAACCAGTGTAGCGATATCGCGCGCGCTGGATTTGTGTGCGGGGCCGGTCAGACCGGTGGCGTTCTCGTAGTGCGTCTGGTGCATGCCAAGGCGTTCGGCATGCTGATTCATCCACGTCGCGAAGGTGTTTTCGCCGCCGGCCAAGTGCTCAGCCAGCGCGATGCTGGCGTCGTTGCCGGACTGGATGATCATGCCGCGGATCAGATCTTCGACCCGAACCTGGTCATTCACTTCGATGAACATGCGTGAGCCTTCGGCTTGCCACGCTTTCTTGCTCACCGTGACCAGATCATCCAGCCCAACGTTGCCGGCACGCAGCTCGCTGAAAACGATATAGGCCGTCATCAGCTTGGTGATGGACGCCGGATCCACCTGCTCGTCCGCGTTTTTGTCCGCAATGACCTGGCCGCTGTTGAAATCGACCAGGATGTAGCTGCTGGCATCAATTTGCGGCGCTTCCGGCGTCGGCATGCGCGGTCTTTGTTGAGCCTCGGCAGCGGGCAGCGCAAAGGTCAGCGTCAGCGCCGTGAAAAGGGCAAACAGGGGGAGCCGATATGTCATGGGTAACTAATCACCGGGCTGTGGCCTAACGCACGCAGCGCCTGGGCCTGAGTTTGTGCATCTTGGTCGCTGGCAAAGGGGCCCTGCAGCACTTGGCAAACAGCGCCTTGCTCGCGAATGGAAATGGCCAGAAGGTTCTGCCGAATCAGCGCGTCTTTGGTTTCAACGCAGGCGTTCATGTTACGAAATGCTGCGATCTGGAGGAAGGGCAAGCGCTCCGGCAGCGGGCCTCCCGGGGCGGTGCGCAGGTTATTGATCAGGGCGTCGAGTTCGTCCTCTGCGGGGGGCGGGCCCTGTTGTTCGGCGGGCACGGCCGGGGCCGGCGGAACCTCGGTGAGGGCGACCACTTCGACTTTGGCTGAACCTTTTTGGTAAACCCCAAGGCGCACGGCGGCGGTGTAAGACAAATCAATGATGCGCCCCGGGTGGAAGGGGCCGCGATCATTGACGCGCACGATCAGACTGCGACCGTTTTCCAGGTTGCGCACCTGGACGTAGGTTGGCAGCGGCAGTGTCTTGTGAGCGGCGGTGATGGCGAACATGTCGTAGGGTTCGCCGCTGGATGTGCGCCGGCCATGGAATTTGGTGCCATACCATGAGGCCAGTCCGCGCTCGCGATAGCCTTTTGCGCTTTCCAGGACACGATAGCGCTTGCCGAAAACCTCATAGTTGGCCGGGTTGCCATAACGGCTGCGCGGCTCGATCTTGGGCACGGGTTCGGGCACGGCCCAAGGGTCGATCGGGACATGGCCAGGTGCGCTATCGCGCCCTGGCGTGCTCGTTGGCGTGCTGGAACAGGCCGTCAGCAGCGCTGCGGTCACCCCGATCCAGACGCCGCGCATGCGCATCAGTCCGCCAGATCCGCGGCGGCAATCGCCTGGCTGACCTGAAAGACAGCCATCGCATAATAGGTCCGCGGGTTGTACGACAAGATGCTGTAGAAATTCGGCAGGGCCAACCAGTATTCAGGCTCGGCGCCGGTTTGCAGGGCCAGCAGGCCTACGGCCTGCGTCGCTTCAAGCGTGACCGGAAGTTCCTCCACATGGGCGCTTAAGGCCGCCCAGGTGTGTGTCGGGGTTTTCTGGTTGACGGCCACGCCCTCAGGCGGTGAGCTGATTTTGACTGGAAAGGCTACCGCCTCGCCGGCACGCCAGCCCGTATTGGTGCCGCGAAAGTTCTTCAGGTAGTTGGCGACGCTGCCAATCGCATCTGAAGGCGACCACAAGTTGACCCGGCCATCGCCGTCATAGTCCAGGCCGAGGCGGCGATAATTGCTGGGCATGAACTGCGACAGCCCCATGGCGCCGGCATAAGAGCCTTTTTGGGCCAGCGGGTCGAAGCCCATTTCCCGGCACAGCAAGAAATATTCTTTGAGTTCGCTAAAGAAGAATGGCGTTCGGGTGGGGTGGTCAAACCCCTGGGTAGCCAGGGAGTCGATGACCGGATGAGGGCCTGTGTAACCACCATACAGCGTCTCCACGCCGATGATCGCGGCAATCACGTGCTTGGGTACGCCGTACTCTGCGCTGGCGCGCGCTAGAGACGGATAGTGCTTGCGCAGAAAGCGCACTCCATTGGCCACGCGTGAGCCATCCATGAAGATGCTGCGGTACTCCGGCCAAGTGCGTGTGCGTTCCGGTGCTTTGCGCTCGGATTCGATCAGTTTGGGGTTGCGCTGGGCCTTGCGCAGAACGTCCAGCACCTCGGCTCGGGTGTACTCGCCGGTGGCGGCAAGTTCATCGGCCAGCTGGGCTGCTTTGGGGTGGCTGGAGTAATCCGCCAACACGCACGGGGCGAGCACAAGCGAAAGCACAGTAAACGTGACGCGCATCATGACGAGAGCAGTTTCCGGTGGGTGTGAATGGACATGATCAGGCCGAAGCTGGCCAGCAAACTGACCATGGACGTGCCCCCGTAACTCACCAGCGGTAGCGGAACACCAACAACCGGGAGCAGGCCGATGACCATACCAATATTGACGAAAAGATAGATGAAAAAGGTCAGGCTGAGACTGCCGACAACCAGCCGCGAAAAGGTGTCTTGGGCGCGCGTTGCGATGTACAGGCCACGCGCAATGATCAGAAGATAAACGGTGAGCAGACCGAGCACACCGATCAGGCCGAACTCTTCGGCAAACACCGCGAAGATGAAGTCGGTGTTGGCTTCAGGCAGAAAGTCCAGACGGGCTTGGGTGCCCATCAGCCAGCCTTTGCCATCCCAGCCACCGGAACCAATTGCGATTTTGGACTGAATGATGTGATAGCCGGCGCCGGTTGGGTCCGATGCGGGGTCGAGCAAGGTCATGACACGGCGACGTTGATAGTCGTGCATGTTATGCCAAAGCAAAGGTGCGGCGGCTCCAGCCAGGGCGATTGCACCCAGAATCAGGCGCCAACGCAGCGCGGCGAAATACAGTGCGAAGCCGCCGGCGCTAACCACCAAGAGCGCGGTGCCCAAATCAGGCTGCTGGGCGATAAGCACAGTTGGCACGGCGATGATGGCGGCGCTGGTTGCTATCGCAAACAGCCGTGGCGGCAGGCGGCGCTCATGCAGAAATGTGGCGACCATCAGCGGAACTGCGAACTTCATCAGTTCGGACGGTTGGAAACGCACAAACCCAAGGTCGAGCCAACGCTGTGCCCCTTTTGAGGTGTCGCCCAGTACCAGCACGGCAATCAGCATGATGGTGCCGGCCAGATAGGCCCAGGGCGTGAGTGTGCGGAACCATTCCGGAGGGCATTGGGCGACCACAATAAGCGCGACCAGGCCCAGTGCAATACGTTTGGCCTGAGCGATGACCATGTTGATGTCCTGGCCAGTTGCACTGTACACAGTGAACAGACCAATGGCGGTCAACAAAGCCAGCAGGGCCAGCAGCGGACCGTCAAGGTGCAGCCTTGTCCAGCCGCTGTAAGCCGCGTTGTTGCTTTCGAGATTCATGGCTGTTCCGGCAACACGTCAGGGCTGTTGTCATGGCCCAGCGCCACGTCGAGGATACGCCGGGCAATGGGCGAGGCAATCGCGCCGCCGCTGCCGCTGTGTTCGGCGATTACGGCCACAGCAACTTGAGGGTTGTCGGCGGGGGCGTAGGCCACGAACAGGGCGTGGTCACGCAGATGGTAGGGCACGTCGGTCAGCTGCGGTGCTTCGTCATCCTCCTGGGCCAGGCCGGCAACCTGTGCCGTACCGGTTTTACCGGCGATGCGGTAAGCCGCGTCGGCTCCAATCCTTCGCGCGGTGCCGGTCGGGCCGTGCACCACCGCCACCATGGCGTCGTGAATTTCGTCCCAGTGCGAAGCATCTTGCAGCTTGATCCGGGGCAGTGGTTCGATCGCCATGGCCTGAAGCTGGCCGTTGCTGTTGTCCTTGATCTGGCGCAGCAGGTGGGGGCGCGCGCCGGCGCCACGCGTGGCCACGCGCGCGGTGGCTTCAGCCAGTTGCAGCGGAGTGGTCAGCATGAAGCCTTGCCCAATGCCAATGTTGAGGGTTTCACCGGGGTACCAGTTCTCCGCGCGCACGCGCCGTTTCCATTCGCGTGAGGGCAGCAGGCCTGTGGTTTCATTGGGGATATCGACCCCGGTGCGCGAACCCAGGCCGAACTGTTCGAGAAAGTCATGAATGCGATCAATTTCCAGACGATGGGCCAAATCGTAGAAGTACACATCGCAGGATTGGGCAATGGCCTCGTGGGTATCGACAGTGCCATGCCCGCGACGTTTCCAGTCGCGGTGGCGTCGCGTACTGTCGGGCAGCTGGTAGTAGCCTGGGCAATGCACCCGTGAACGGCGGTTGAACACGCCGCTTTCCAGACCCGCCAGGGCCATGATCGGCTTGATGGTCGAGCCGGGAGGGTACTGCCCTTGAATGGCGCGGTGGAACAGAGGGCGCGACGTGTCCTGGGTCAGTTCGGCATAGCGCTTGTGGCTGATGCCGTCGATGAAATCGCCCGGTTCATAGCTGGGCACGGAGACCATGGCGAGGATTTCGCCGGTGTTCACATCCAGCGCCACCGCGGCGCCGTTGCGGCCTTCGAACGCAGATTTGGCGGCCTGCTGCAGACGTGCATCCAGCGTCAGGTACAGGGTCTTGCCCGGCGTGGGGTGGGTGTAGTCGAGTTGACGCAGGCGCCGCCCCAGCGCATCGGCCTCGATCAACTGGCTGCCAGGGTCACCGTGCAGCAGTGGTTCGTACTGACGCTCGATACCGGTTTTTCCAATATAAGACGCGCCGCGATAGCGCTCGGGATTGACTCGTTCCAAGTCGCTGGCAGTAATGCCACCAACGTAACCCACGATGTGCGCCGTGACCTCGCCCAAGGGATAGTGACGGGTCAGCCCGGCGCGTACGTTGACGCCCGGAAATTGCCGCCGATTGACCTCGAATCGGGCCAGGTCGTCGCCATCCAGATTCAGTTTCAAGGGGATCTGATCGAATGACGCAGATGCTTGCACGCGGGCGAAAAACCGTTCGCGCTCGCGCTCGGTGATGGAAACGAGCTGCCCCAGCCGGTCGACGGTGTCGGTCAGATCCGGGCTTTGCTCAGGGGTGATTTCGAGGCGGTAGGCGGGCAGATTTTCGGCCAGCACCACGCCATTGCGATCGAAAATCAGGCCGCGAACACCCACCACAGGATGCACCCGCATACGGTTTTCGTCCGAGCGGGTTACAAAGTACTCATGCTGCACCGACTGCAACTGGACCAGGCGATAAACCAGAACCCCGAGCAACAGCAGGACGAATGCACTGGCCACCGCCACGCGGTTGCTGAACGCACGTTTTTCCTGCCACGTATTTTTAAAGGCGGTGCCAGCCATGTGGGTTAGCAATGTTCCCGTGCAGACAAACTCGAGTTGAGCGAGTCAGGACAAACGGCGCTCAAGCCTCATGATGCTGTGGCCGGTCGGCCAGCGCAAAAATGGCGCTCAGCGGCAGCCAGCACAAACTGGTGCTGATCACCGGCAACCAACGCCACAACGGATCAATCGACTGCCCCACAAAGCCATCCAGCCACAGCAGCAATCCCTGATAGCCGGCCCAGGCCGGTATCAACACCAAGGCCTGCTGCCACGCTGGCAACAGGTGCAGGCTGCCGCGCAACTTGATCACGATATAGCTGAGCAAGGTCAACGCAACGGCATGTTGACCCAAGCTGGTCGAATGGACCACATCGAGAATCAAGCCAAGACACCACGCCCACACAATGCCGAAACGTGACGGCATATGAATGCACAGCCATACCAGCACCAGCGGCACGGCGGCTGGGCGTGCAATGGCCAGTCCGTCGGGCAAGGGCAGTGCGGTCAAAATCAAAGCCAAGGACAGTGCCACAAGACTGCCCAGCCAGCCGGCGCGTACCATCAAAGGCGCCTAGTCCGCGGTGGCTACGCGGCCTGGCTTGGCCTCGGGGTCGATCATCTGCGCCGTGCTTGGTGCCGGCACATCATCACGAACCAGCAGCACTTCGCGGCCGTTCGGAATGCGCGCGGCCGGAACCGCGACGATCTCCAGGAAATGTTCGCCCGGGTGATGCTCGATCTTCTCCACAATCGCAACCGGGTAACCCACCGGATAACGGCCGCCGAGGCCGGAGCTGACCAGCATATCGCCGACCTGAATGTCGGAGTTGGCGGGCAGGAACGGTAGATTGAGCTTGGGGCTGCCATTGCCGTGGGCAACGGTGCGCAGGCCGTTACGGTTGACCTGAACGGGTACGCCCTGGCTCTGGTCCGTGATGAGCACGGCTGTGGAGGCGTAGGGGGTGACTTCAATGACCTGGCCGAGGATGCCATGCGCATCAATCAGGGCCTGCCCCTCAATGACGCCATCCTGTTTGCCGCGATTGATACGCAGGCGCTGCTGGTAGGGATCCAGGCTGGTTGACTGAATCTCGCCGATCATCACGGCTTCGTGGATCTGACGGGAGGAGTCGAGCAGGGCCCGGATGCGGTGGTTTTCGGCTTCGAGCGATAGCAGTTTCTGCAGGCGTGCGTTCAGCCGTAGGTGTTCGTGGCGCAAATCGTCGTTGTCGGAGATCAAGCGCTCGCGGCTGTGCAGGTGCTCGCGCATGTTGCTGACCTGGCGCGGTATGTCGCTGATCCAGAATACCGGGGTCAGGGCTACGGCAATCGTGTCGCGTAACGGGGCAAGTTCCTGATCCTGCGCGACCCGATCGTAGTACATCAATGCGGCCGAGCAGCCCAGTAGCACGGCCAGCTTGAGAACGAGCAGCGGCCCGCGCGAAAAAATCGGCCGGGCATCGTCGTCAAACTGGTAAGCGCTCACCGATTCTCCTCCACGGGTCTGCGGCCCCACAAACTACATGACCAAAGCATAGACAAAAATGCTTGCGCAGCAAAGGTTTATACGGCAAACGCAATGCAGCTTCTTAAAATGGTCGCGCGTTACTCCGGGCGAACAGATCCAAGCCCCTGAATTCTTGGAAAAAATCCGTGGGCCGATGTTTGCATTCTAAAGATGTGCGTCATTCGATAGGCCGACTGACGCCAAGGGACAAACAGAGGGTCGCGCTAATCCAGAATGAAACTGGTCGCTTTCTCGTTTTCCATTTCCAGTAGAGCACCACCGCCGCGGGCCACACAGGTCAGCGGATCGTCGGCGATGATCACTGGCAGGCCGGTTTCTTCGGAAATCAGCTTGTCCAGATCGCGCAGCAGGGCACCACCACCCGTCAGCACGATGCCGCGGTCGGCGACATCCGAACCCAGTTCCGGCGGGGTCGACTCCAGGGCCACCTTGCAGGCCGCGACGATCTGCGCCAGCGGTTCCTGCAGGGCGTCGAGAATTTCGTTGGAATTGAGGGTGAAGCTGCGCGGCACGCCGGCCGACATATGGCGCCCCACCACGTCGATTTCCTGCACTTCGTGGCCCGGGAAGGCGGTGCCGATTTCCTGCTTGATGCGCTCGGCCGTGGTTTCGCCGATCAGCATGTTGTACTGCCGGCGCACGTAGCTGACGATGGCTTCGTCGAAACGGTCGCCGCCGATGCGTACGGATTCGGCATAGACGATGCCGTTGAGCGACAGCACCGCAACTTCCGAGGTGCCGCCACCGATGTCCAGGACCATGGAGCCGCGCGCTTCGCCAACCGGAATGCCGGCGCCGATGGCCGCCGCAACCGGTTCATCTATCAGCTGAACCTTGCGCGCACCGGCATTGGCTGCGGATTCACGAATGGCGCGGCGTTCAACCTGGGTTGAGCCGTAGGGTACGCAGATGATGACGCGGGTCAGCGGGCGGAACAGCCGCTGCGAATGCACTTTGCGAATGAAGTGCTGCAGCATCTTCTCCGTCACCGTGAAATCGGCGATCACGCCGTCTTTCATCGGGCGAATGGTGGAGATGTTGTTGGGCGTGCGGCCAAGCATGCGCTTGGCGTCCAGGCCGACCGCCTCGATACGTTTGCCGCCGCGCGAATCAGTCCGTATCGCGACAACCGAGGGCTCGTTGAGGACGATACCTTCGCCGCGCACGTAGATCAGTGTGTTTGCCGTACCCAAGTCGATGGACAGGTCGTTGACAAACAGACCGCGTAACTGATTGATCATAAGGAAAATCTTCCGCGAGGGCGGGAATCGGGGCTGAGCTGGTAAGCGAGGAAATGTAGCAATGCCATGGGTTTTGGGCAAGGACACGTATTATGGTAATTTCCGCGCCCCCGTTGCGATTGGCTTTACCCGAGGATATCCATGAGTCTGGACGCCGACCAGGTGCGCCGCGTGGCCGAGTTGGCCCGTTTGGCTGTCGATGACGCTGAACTGCCGGTTTACGCCCAAGAATTGTCGAGCATTCTGAATATGGTCGACCAGCTGCAATCTGCCAACACCGAGGGCGTCGAGCCGATGGCTCACCCGCTCAATATGGTGCAGCGTCTGCGTGCGGATGCGGTGACCGAAAAACCGGACCGGGAGGCGTTTCAGGCCCTGGCGCCGCAAGCTGAGGGCGGGCATTACCTGGTGCCCCGGGTGATTGAGTAAGCCATCGTGACAAACGCATTGCATACATTAAGTGTCAGCGAGCTCGCTCAGGGGCTGCGCGACAAATCCTATTCGGCAGTTGAGCTGGCCGAGCATTTCCTGGCCCGCATCAAGGCGCATGACGGGCACATCAATGCTCTGATCACCTGCACCGAAAACGAGGCGCTGGATGATGCGCGCCGGGCCGATGCGGCGCTGGCCGACGGCACCGCGGGTGCGCTGACCGGTATTCCACTGGTGCACAAGGACATCTTTCTGACCGAAGGTGTTCGCACCACGTGCGCATCGCGCATGCTCGACAACTTCGTGGCGCCGTTCGATGCCACGGTGGTGGCCAAGCTCAAGCAGGCCGGCGTGGTCAGCCTGGGCAAAGCCAATATGGACGAATTCGCCATGGGCTCGTCCAACGAAACCAGTTACTACGGCGCCAGCCGCAACCCGTGGGACGCCGAGCGTATTGCCGGCGGCTCGTCCGGCGGCTCTGCCGCGGCTGTGGCGGCTGGATTCGCACCGCTGGCGACCGGCACGGACACCGGTGGCTCGGTGCGTCAGCCCGCAGCGCTGACCGGTCTGACCGGGCTGAAGCCGACCTACGGACGCTGCTCGCGCTGGGGCATCGTGGCTTTCGCCTCGAGCCTGGATCAGGCGGGTGGCTTTGCGCGCAGCGCCGAAGACCTGGCCCTGATGCTGGGGGCCATGGCCGGCTTTGATCCCAAGGATTCAACCTCTGCGCAGCAGGATGTGCCGGATTATCTGGCCGAGCTGGCGCAGCCTCTGGCCGGTATCAAGATCGGGCGTCCGCGCGAATTTTTTGCGGCCGGGCTGGATGCGGCCACCGGCGCTGCAGTGGACGCGGCGATTGAGCAGTATCGTCAGCTCGGGGCCGAGATCGTCGACATCAGCCTGCCCAATGTGGGGCTGTCGGTGCCGACCTACTATGTGGTGGCGCCGGCCGAAGCCTCGTCCAATCTGGCCCGCTTTGACGGCGTGCGTTATGGCCACCGTGCGGACAGCCCGGCCAACCTGAAAGACCTGTACAGCCGTTCGCGTGGCGAGGGCTTTGGGCGTGAGGTGCAGCGCCGCATCATGATCGGCGCTTATGTGCTGTCGCATGGCTATTACGACGCCTACTACCTTCAGGCGCAGAAGGTGCGGCAGCTGATCGCCGCCGATTTCGAGCGCGCCTTTGCCAATGTGGATCTGATCATCGGGCCGACCACCCCGACGCCAGCTTACAAGCTGGGTGAGAAGAACAACGATCCGGTGACCATGTATCTGGATGACATTTACACCGTCTCGGCCAATCTGGCTGGTCTGCCCGCCTTGTCAGCACCGTGCGGTATGGTCGAAGGGCTGCCGGTCGGGATGCAGCTGATCGGCCCGCAGTTCGCCGAGGGGCGCCTGCTGGCGGCCACCCATGCCTACCAGCAAGCCACCGATTGGCATCTGCAGCGCGCGGAGGTGGCCCAATGAGTTATCCCGGTTGGGAAGTGGTGATCGGGCTGGAAGTGCATGTTCAGCTCAAGACCCAGAGCAAGATTTTTTCCGGTGCGGCCACCACCTATGGGGCCGAAGCCAATCGCCAGGCCTGTGCGATCGACCTGGGCTTCCCGGGCGTGCTGCCGGTGCTCAATCAGCAAGCGGTGGAGATGGCGGTCAAGTTCGGCCTGGCGGTGGGTGCCCAGATTGCCGAGCGCTGCGTGTTCGCGCGCAAGCATTATTTCTACCCGGATCTGCCCAAGGGCTACCAGATCTCGCAGTACGAGCTGCCGATCGTGGCGCATGGCCATCTCGACATCAGCACGGACGGTGGCGAGACCAGCAAGCGTATCCGTATTCTGCGTGCCCACCTCGAAGAGGACGCGGGCAAGTCGGTGCACGAAGGTTTTGAAGCGGCCTCAGGCATTGACCTGAACCGCGCCGGCACGCCCTTGATCGAGGTGGTCAGCGAGCCGGATCTGCGCTCCGCTGGCGAGGCGGTGGCCTATCTCAAGAAGTTGCATTCGCTGGTGCGCTACCTGGAGATTTGTGACGGCAACATGCAGGAAGGCTCCTTCCGCTGCGATGCCAATGTCTCGGTGCGGCCGGTGGGGCAGGAAGAGCTCGGCACGCGTACCGAAACTAAGAACCTGAACTCCTTCCGTTTCGTCGAGAAGGCCATCGAGTTCGAGATAGAGCGTCAGATCGACGTGCTCGAAAGCGGTGGCAGCGTGGATCAGGAAACCCGTCTGTTCGATCCGGACAAAGGCGAAACCCGGACCATGCGCAGCAAGGAAGAAGCGATGGACTATCGCTACTTCCCCGATCCTGATCTGTTGCCGGTGGTGTGCGATGGCGCGTTTGTCAGCAGCATTCGCGATGCCTTGCCGGAGCTGCCCGAGGCGCGCCGCACGCGCTTCATGGCGAGCTTCGGTCTGCCCGCCTACGATGCCGATGCACTGGTCGCCGAGCGCGATCTGGCAGCCTACTTCGAGGCGTTGGTTGCCGCACTGGGTGAAGACAACGCCAAACTGGCGGCCAATTGGTGTCTGGGCGAACTGACCGCGAGTCTGAATGAGCACAACCTGGATGTCGCGGCCTCGGCGGTGACGCCGGATGCGCTGGCCGGACTGCTCAAGCGGGTGCTCGACAACACCGTCTCCGGCAAGATCGCCAAGGATGTGTTCGCCGCCATGTGGGCTGGCGAAGGTGATGCCGACAGCGTGATCGAAGCGCGCGGGCTCAAGCAGATCACCGACAGCGGTGCGATCGAGACGTTGGTTGATCAGGTGATTGCCGACAGCCCGGCGCAGGTCGAGCAATATCGCAGTGGCAAGGACAAGGTCTTTGGCTACTTTGTCGGGCAGGTCATGAAGCTGTCCAAGGGCAAGGCCAATCCCGGTGAAGTCAATCGTCTGCTCAAGTCCAAGCTGTGAAGGGACGTCTGTGGTCGCTGAGCCTGCCGGATCAGCCGGTGCGTGGCGCGTTTGTCAGCCTGGGTGACGACTGGGCCGAGCTGGTCGCCAGCCGTGCCTACAGTGCCGATCAGGCCGGCTTGCTGGGGCAGGTCATGGTGGCCATGCCGCTGCTGGCCACCCATTTGAAAAACCCGGCGCGCATGAGCCTGCAGATCAGTCAGGCCGGTGAGGTCAAGTTACTGACCGCCCAGGCGGGCACCGACGGCGCCTTGCGTGGGCTGATCAAGAGCGATGCACCCAGTTTTGACCTCGGCGCGCTCAGCGGGCAGCTGGTGGTGACCCTGGAGCCGGAAAACAGCAATGAAAAATACCAGGGCATCGTGGCCCTGGACGGCGATGATCCGGCGGCCTGGTTGCGACGCTATTTCCACCAGTCGGAGCAGGTTGAGACCCGCTTGATTCTGTGCGCTGATGAACATGGTGCGCAGGGCCTGATGCTGCAGGCCGTTCCGGACCAGGGAGAGGCCGAGGATGTTGACTGGCAGGCCGCCATGGATGCCATGGCCGTGGACATGCTGCCGGACGAGCCCGGTGAGTGGCTGTCGGTCATGCTGGGTATGGATTTGCGTGTCAGCGAGCAGCCGCAGACGGTGCGCATACATTGCCCGTGCAATGAATCCAGTGTTTCGCGCATGCTGGTCGGTCTGGGCCAGGATGAAGTTCGTTCCATCGTCGAAGAGCAGGGTAGCGTCAGCGTCGAATGCGGATTCTGCGGTCAGGAATATCGTTTTGATGCCGCCCGCGCCGACGCGTTGTTCACGCCGCCATCCGACGATGCGGCGGTGCATTGATGGCATCACGCGTGGGGCTGGTGGTCGATGCCAGCTGTGATTTGCCCGAGGACTTCGTGCGCCAGCACCGCATCGAGATTTTGCCGGTCAGCATTCGTCTGGGTGATGATCAGCTGATCGATCAGCGCAGCGAGCAGGCCGCGCTGGCGTTCTACCGCAGCCAGATCGGTGACAAGGCCCACGATGCCGAATCGGTGCCGTACACCACTGAGCAGATCAATGCGCTGTTTCTGGAGCGACTGGTCAGCGAGTTTGATTTCGTGTTCTGTCAGACCGTGATGCGCTCCCGCAGTCCGATTTTCGAGAATGCCACCAAAGCGTCGTTCTCCATTCTGTCGCAATATCACGAACCGCGCCGAGCGGCCGGTGTGCAGGGGCCGTTCGCCTTGCGTGTGATCAACACCGGGACGCTGTTTGCCGGGCAGGGTGTGCTGGCGGCCGAAACCGTGCGCATGATTGCCGACGGTATGGACCCGAACGACATTCGCAAGCGCATCGAGACGCTGGTGAACTGCACCCGCGCCTATGCCATTCCCACCGATCTTTACTATCTGCGTGCGCGAGCCCGACTCAAGGGCGATCGCAGCGTGTCTTTGCTGAGCGCGGCGCTGGGCTCGGCGCTGGATATCAAACCGATTCTGTGCGGCTACGGCGACGAGACCAAGCCGGTCGACAAGGTGCGCGGCTTCGAGCCCGCTGCACGCAAGCTTTTTGCGTATGCCGTGCGGAAAATCGAGCAGGGATTGATGGCTCCTTACCTTTCGGTCAGTTTTGCCGGAGAAATGAAGGACTTGCGTGCGCTGCCCGGTTATGATCAACTATCGGCGGCCTGTCAGGAGGCCGGGGTGGAATTGCTGGCATCGGTCATGAGTGTGACCGCCGGCGTCAATATGGGGCCAGGCGCATTGAGCCTGGGGCTGATCGCACAGCCGCACACGTTCCACTGAAGTTCTGACCGATTCTGGAGCCCGGCCACGATCCGGGTTTCGAGCACCCGCCGAGGTGTGTTTGGGGGAGATCCGGGACCACGAGTACCCGGTTGGGGCCACAAGTGCTGATCGCAACTTGTGGCCTTTTTTATTGCGCGACGTTTGCGCAAAAACTTCCGTGCAGTTGTGTTTAATGCCTTGTTCGTGCGCGCGGGCGATGGCTATACTCGGACGCTGATCAAACCCGGACGGTACAGGCCATCGCATTGGGGGAGGGCGACGTCCGGCGTGAGGAAAACATGTCCACCACGACACCAGACCGCGCCTTCTTCGGGCATCCCCGGGGCCTGCTTATCTGTTTCGCGACCGAATTGTGGGAGCGCTTCTCGTTCTACGGCATGAAGTATCTGCTTCTGCTGTACCTGACCAAATACCACTTGTTCACCGATGAGATGGGCCTTGGCGTCCTCGCCTCCTACGCGGCCCTGGCCTACGCCCTGCCGGTGATCGGCGGGATGCTGGCCGACCGCTATCTGGGCATGCGCAAGGCCGTTACTTTCGGGGCCATACTGTTGTGTCTGGGCCATCTGGGGATGGCCGTGGAAGGGCACCAGGCGTCGGTCATCGACGGCCAGATCGTGCGTGATACCGCGGCCCTGCAGGTGTTCTACTTTTCGCTGGCCTTGATTTCCGTCGGCGTGTGTTTTCTCAAGCCCAATATCTCGACCATCGTCGGGCGTCTGTATGCCGATGGCGACCCACGCCGTGATGCCGGGTTCACGATTTTCTACATGGGCATCAATATCGGCGCCTTCACCGCGACCTTGCTGTGCGGCTACCTAGGGGAGACCTACGGCTGGTCATGGGGCTTCGGCGCCGCCGGCGTGGGCATGGTGTTGGGGTTGATCACCTTCCTTGGCGGACAGAAGTACCTGCACGGGCACGCCGAGCCGCACGATCCGAAGATGCTGGCCGAGAAAGTATTCGGGCCGTTGTCGCGCGAATGGCTGATCTACCTCGGGGCTGTCGGTTCGCTGTTCGTGGTGTGGCAGATGCTGCAGTACGAAGCGGTGGTCCACTGGACCCTCAATCTGCTTTCGCTCAGCGTGCTGGTGTGGCTGGCTTGGTTCCTCAGTACGCGCTGCAATGCCGAGGAGCGGGGGCGCATGATCGTGCTGGCCACCTTGACCATCTTCACCGTGGTGTTCTGGGCGCTGTTCGAGCAATCAGCGGCCAGCATGACCCTGTTCGCTGATCGTGTGCTGGACCGCAGCGCCTTTGGTGTCGAGTTCACCGCGGCGCAGCTGGGTGCACTCAACGCCATGTTCATCTTCATGCTGGCGCCGTTTTTCGCCTGGTTGTGGCAGAGCCTGGGGCGGCGCCGTCTGGACCCCAGTCCGCCGATGAAATTCGTGCTTGGGATTGCCCAGGCCGGGCTCGGCTTCGGGGCGCTGGTGATGGGTTCATCAATGCCGGATGAGGCGGGCAAGGTGGCCCTGATCTGGTTTGTGCTGGCCTATCTGCTGCACACCACGGGCGAGCTGTGTCTGTCGCCGGTGGGCTTGTCGGCGGTGACCAAGCTGGCGGTGCCGAGCGTGGTTGGGGTGATGATGGGCGCGTGGTTTCTGGCCACCGCATATTCCGAGTTCATCGCCGCGCAGATTTCCAAGCTGGCGGCCATCGACATGCACGATGGCGAGGTGCTGAATATTGATGCGGCGCGCGAGGTCTACGCGACCCTGTTCGACAAGTTGCTGTGGGTTGGCTTGGGGACTGCGGTTGTCCTGCTGCTGCTGACGCCGCTGCTCAAGAAGTTGATGGGGCACGCCGCGGACATTGATCCGGATGCGATCGGTGAGGAACTGGCTCAGGAGACCAATCGATGAATATCAGGCATGTGGGTGTGGTGTCGCTGCTTGCGCTGAGCGGCTGCGCGAGCTGGATGGAACTGGGCGGCGGGCGTGAGAGTGCCAGCGCCTTTCTTGAGCGCTTCGACGTTGAGGCGCGCGACGTCAGCATAGAAGCGGCGCGGGCCGCCTGGGTGCAGTCCACGTTCATCACCGAGGACACTCAGATTCTGGCGGCCAAAGCCATGGAGCGCGCGCTGGCCTATTTGTCCGAGCAGGCGCGGTTGGCGCGAGCTTATGACCCGCAGAGCGAGGATGCACGCACTGCGCGTTTGCTCAAGCTGCTGCAACTGAGTTCCGGCGTGCCCAGCGACCCGGCTCAGCTGGCCGAGCTGACCCAGCTGGGCGCGCGTCTGGAAGCGGCGTATGGCGCCGGTCGCTATTGTCCGCCCGGTGAGGATGAGGCGGCCTGTCTGGATCTGGAAGCGCTGGAAGACATCATCCGCAGCAGCCGTGAGCCGGATCAGCTGCTGATGGCCTGGGAAGGCTGGCGCAGTGTTGCTCCGGCCATGCAGCAGGATTACGTGCGCTTCGCCGAATTGCAGAACATCGGTGCGCGCGATCTGGGGTATGCCGATGCCGGCGCTCTGTGGCGGGCCGGTTACGACATGCCGGCGGATCAGTTCAGCGCCGAAGTCGAGCGCCTGTGGGCGCAGGTCCAGCCGCTTTACGAGGCGTTGCATTGTCATGTGAGAGCCGAGCTGGGTGAGCAATATGGTCAGACCTCCGTCCCCCAGCAGCAGCCCATACCGGCGCATCTGCTGGGCAATATGTGGGCCCAGCAATGGGGTGAGCTGTACCCGCGCATGGAGCCGTATCCGGGCGTATCGGATCTGGATGTAACGGCCGCGCTCAAAGCCCAGAACTATGACGCCAAGCGTATGGTCAAGCAGGCCGAGGCGTTCTACACCAGCATCGGCTTCCCGGCCCTGCCGCAGAGCTTCTATGAGAAGTCCATGCTGACCAAGCCGCGCGATCGTGATGTGGTATGCCACGCCAGCGCCTGGGACATCGATTATCAGGGCGACGTGCGCATCAAGATGTGCATCGTGCCGGACGAAGAACAGCTCATGACCATCTATCACGAGCTGGGGCATATCTATTACGACCTCGCCTACAACCCGCAGCCGGTGCTGTTCCAGTCGGGTGCGCATGACGGCTTCCATGAAGCGGTTGGCGACACCATGATGCTGGCCATGACGCCGCGCTATCTGAGTTCGGTGGGTCTGGCCCCTGAGCCGTCGCAGAGTCATGAGGCGGTGATCAACCAGCAGTTCAAGATGGCGCTCGACAAGGTTGCTTTCCTGCCTTTCGGATTGCTCGTCGACAAATGGCGCTGGCAGGTGTTCTCGGGTGAGGTCGGGCCGCAGGATTACAACCGCGCCTGGTGGGATCTGAAGTACAAGTACCAGGGAGTGGTGCCGCCCAAGCCGCGTCCGGAGGACGCCTTCGATCCGGGGGCGAAATACCACATTCCGGGCAACACGCCGTACATGCGTTATTTCCTCGCGCACATTCTGCAGTTCCAGTTTTACCAGGCCATGTGCGATGCCGCCGGACACCAGGGCGCGCTGCATGAATGCAGCTTTGCCGGCAGTGAAGAGGCGGGTGCGCGCCTGTGGGCCATGCTGCAGTCGGGCCAGAGTCAGCCGTGGCAGGAGGCGCTGTTCGAGCTGACCGGCACCCGCAGCATGGACGCATCAGCCCTGCTGGAGTATTTCCAGCCATTGACGGCGTGGCTGGCCGAGCAGAACCAGAACCGCAGTTGCGGCTGGTAGCGGGCTGACATGAACATCCTGCTCACCGGTGCCACCGGGTTCATAGGCCAGGCCCTGCTGGCCCGACTTCAGGCCCATCGGGTGTGGTGTCTGGTGCGTGGTCCGGCGACCCTGCCGGCGCATGCACGGGCGATCCACGATGTCGCGCAGATTGATCAACCGCTTGATGCGGTGATCAATCTGGCCGGTGAGAATATCGGTGCGCGGCGCTGGTCGGCGGCGCGCAAGCAGGCCCTGCGTGATTCACGCATCGCGCTGACCCAGGCGCTGGGTCAGGCCCTGCAGGCCAGTGGTCAGCGTCCGGCGCACTGGATTAATGCCTCTGCCGTGGGGTTCTACGGCGATGCGCCGGGGCGTGTACTCGATGAGCGCAGCCCGGCCGGTGACGATTTTGCCGCGCATCTTTGTGCCGACTGGGAAGACAGCGCAAGGCGGGCCGCCGGTGAGGCCCGGCTGGTGATTGTGCGGCTGGGCGTGGTCATCGGTGATGGTGGCATGCTGGATAAACTGCGCTGGCCGTTCCGTCTGGGCCTGGGTGCGGTGATGGGGCCAGGACCACAGCATATGCCGTGGGTGGCGCTGGATGATGCCGTCGCGGCGATTGTGCAGACCCTGGAACAAAGCCAGTTTCAGGGTGTTTACAATCTGGTCGCCCCCGAGGCCGTCAGTCAGCGCGCCTTTGCCCAGGCGCTGGGGCGGGCGGTTCATCGGCCTGTGTTGTGGCGTTTTCCGCGGCCGCTGCTGCGGATCATGATGGGCGAGATGGCCGATCTGGTGCTGGTTGATCAGCAGGTTCGCCCCGCACGCTTGCTGGATGCCGGTTTCGCCTTTCGCTATCCGCGGGTGGATGCTGCGCTCGAGGCTGCGTTTCACCCCGCATAAAGCGCGCGCGCAGCGGCCTGGCCTGACAGCCAGGCACCTTCGACCCGCCCACCGTGCATCCAGTCGCCGGCGATGGCCAGCTGCTGCGCCAGCAGCATGCTAGGGGTGTCGTGAATCTGGGCCTGGGCCGGGCGGGCGTAGCGCCACAAATGCTGATGCACAGGGGTGAAGGCGTGCGCCGGCAGGCCGCAGACGCTGGCAAATCTGTCGGTCAAGTCTTGCGCCGCCTGCTCAGGATCGACGATGCCGTGGCTGAACTGGGCATCGGCATGCAGCGTCCACAGCCCCCGCGCCGGGGCGCGCTCAAGTTTGCTCAGACTGTTGGCGGCCCAGCCGATGCCGCTGGTGTTGCGGCCGCCGAACAAGGCGTCAAAGTCGAGTGCGTGTTCACAGCTCAGCAGCACGGCCAGGCAAGCCTGCATCTCCACAGCCGGTAGCGCGGTGGCCAGCGTGGCCGGCAGCAGGTCGCGGGCTTGCGCCGGTGGCGCGGTGACCAGCAGGCGTCGGCATTGCCACTGCCGCGCCTGGTCATCCTCAAGCTGCCAGCCTTGTGCGCTGGGGCGGGCGCTGAGCACCCGCGTTCCGAGCAGCATTTCAATGCTTTGGTTGTGCTCGGCGATCACCTGGCGCACGAAACGGTTGAGCCCCAGCGGGGAAACCCAGCGAGTCTGTTGATCCGGGCTGGGCTGCGGCACGGCCTGCTCATCGAGGCAGGCGATGCGCGGTGACCAGTTGTGCAGCCATCCCTGCGCCCGCCAGCGCTCAAGCGGCTGGCGCAGGGCTGCGGAGCGGGCGGTGAAGTACTGCGCACCGCTGTCCAGCCAGGGCGACTGAGGATCGCGGCTGAGCCGGCGCGTGGCGCAGCGCCCGCCGGCCGAGCGAGCCTTGTCGATGAGCGCGATGCGCAGGCCGCGCCCGGCGAGTGTGTCGAGGGCCGAGGCGGCGGCCACGCCGGCGCCAATGATGATGAGGTCGAAGTCCATGAGGCAGCGGGTTTGGTTATAGTCGAACAATGGATCAGCCGACGTCGCTCTTCAATCCTGCGCAGCACACGCTTCACCTGGTGGTGGGCTCAAGCGGTGGTATCGGCGCGGCATTGACACAACAGCTGAGCGCGCTGGGTCATACGCTGATTACGACCAGTCGGCGCGGATCGGATGCAGATCTGCAGCTAGATTTCGAAGATGACGCCAGCGTGGCCGCTTTCGGTCCCGCGCTGGCATCGCGTCTGGACGGGGCTGCCTTGCGCAGCGTGTTCATTTGCAGCGGCTTGCTGCATGCCATTGGGGTGCGGCCAGAGCGTCGCATCGAAGCGCTCAAGGCCGATGCCTACACACGGGTCATGCGCGTCAATGCCCTAGGGCCGCTGTGTCTGATGGGCCAGCTCAAAGCCCTGCTCGCACGTGATGGGCCCAGCCAGGTTTCAGCGGTCTCTGCCCGGGTTGGCAGCATTGCGGATAACCGCCTCGGTGGCTGGTACAGCTACCGCTGCGCCAAGGCGGCGTTGAACATGGGTTTCAAGACCCTGGCGGTGGAATTGCAGCGCACCCATCCGGCGTGTGCCTTGACCCTGTTTCACCCGGGCACCACCGACACGGCGCTGTCTGCGCCTTTCCAGCGTGGGGTGGCGCCGCACAAACTGTTCAGCACGGCGCGTGCGGCGGATCAGTTCGTCGAGGTGGTGCGGCGTCGTGAGACGGAACCAGGTTTGCAGTTTCTGGCCTGGGACGGCCAGCCGGTGGCCTGGTGATGCGGCGTCTGTATGTGGTTCTGGGCGACCAGCTTGATCTGGAGTCGGTCTTGGATGAGGCCTTTGATCCCGCCCAGGATGCCCTGTGGATGGCGGAGTCCGAAGAAGAGGCGCGGCGAACCTGGTCGCACAAAGCCCGCATCGTATATTTCATCGCTGCCATGCGTCACTTTCGTGAGGCCCTGCGCCAGCGCGGCATGCCGCTGCACTATCGCCAGGCCGATTACGCGACTGAGTCATCCAGTCTGGCAGCCTTGCTGGCTGCCGATATTCAGCGTTTGAAACCGCAGCAGGTGGTTCTGATGCGTCCTGGTGACTGGCATGTGCGCGAGACTTTGCGGGCCGCCATTGAGGCCTGTGCGGCGGCTTGCATCGAGCGCGAAGATCCCCACTTCATGACCACGCCGGAGCAGTTCGCGGACTGGGCGCAGGGGCGCAAGAGCCTGCGCATGGAGTATTTCTACCGTGAACTGCGGCGTAAGCACGCGCTACTCATCGATGCCGATGGCCAGCCCGAGGGTGGGCGCTGGAACTTCGATGCCGATAACCGCGCGGCTTTCGGTGCCGACGGGCCCGGCTGGGTCCCCGAACCCGAGACCTTTGAGCCGGATGCCATCACCCGTGAGGTGATTGCGGAGATCGAAGCGCACTACGCCGATCATCCGGGCAGCACCGCACATTTTGACTGGCCGGTGACGCGCGATCAGGCCTTGCAGGCGCTGGAGGACTTTGTCGATCAGCGGCTGGCCAGTTTTGGTCACTTCCAGGACGCCATGTGGCTGGGCCAGCCGTATCTGTATCACAGCCGTTTGTCCGCCGCGCTCAACCTGCATCTGCTCAATCCGCGTGAGGTCATCGAAGCCGCGCTGGCCAGCCCGGCGCGCCATCAAAGCCTGGCGGCGGTGGAGGGTTTTGTGCGCCAGATTCTGGGTTGGCGCGAGTATGTGCGCGGCCTTTACTGGTTGCGTATGCCGGGCTGGCTTGAGGAAAACAGCCTGCAGGCCGAGCAGCCCTTGCCGAGCTTTTACTGGAACGGCGAAACCGACATGGCCTGCCTGGCCGATGCGCTGGGCCAGACTCTGAAGTTTGGCTATGCGCACCATATCCAGCGCCTGATGGTGACCGGGCTGTACGCATTGCTGCTGGGGGTCCGGCCGCACGAGGTTCACGCCTGGTATCACGCCGTCTATGTCGATGCGGTTGAGTGGGTGGAGCTGCCCAACACCCTGGGCATGAGCCAGTTTGTTGATGGTGGTGTGCTTGCCAGCAAGCCCTACGTGGCCAGTGGAGCTTACATTTCACGCATGAGCAACGCCTGCCGTGAATGCCGCTTCGATCCGCGACTGGCCGAGGGCGAATCAGCGTGCCCGATCACCACGTTGTACTGGGATTTTCTTGATCGCCATCAGGCCCGTTTCGAGAACCACCCGCGCATGCGCATGCAACTGCGCAATCTGGCGCGCAAGGATGTATCCGAGCGGCAACGTATCCGCGCGCAGGCGCAGCAACTCAGAGACAGCGTATGAGTGCCGGCATTCTGATCCTGGTGGTGGTGGCCTATGTGCTGGTGCTGTTCTCCATCGGACGCTACGGCGAACGCTCTGCGGTGCATCGCAGGGTGGCCAGCCAGCCGCTGATCTGGAGCATGGCGCTGGCCGTGTACTGCACGTCCTGGACCTACTACGGGGCGGTGGGGCGTGCGGCCAGCTCGGTGTGGTCGTACCTGCCGATCTATCTGGGGCCTGCGCTGGTTTTCCTGTTCGGTTATCCGGCACTGCGCCGTATGATCGAATTGGCCAAACAACAACGCCTTACGTCGGCGGCCGACTTTGTCGCCGCGCGCCACGGACGGGCGCCACGCATTGCCGTGCTGATAACCCTGATTTCGGTGCTCGCGGTGTTGCCCTATATCGCTTTGCAGCTCAAGGCCATCAACGAGACCTTTCTTGTTCTGGTTGAGCCACAGAGCGCATTGGGCTGGGACATCGCGCTGCTGACTGCAATAGGCTTGGGCGGTTTTGCCATACTGTTCGGAACACGCCATATCAGCGCTAGCGAAAGTCATCGCGGGCTGACCTTGGCCATCGCGTTCGAGTCGGTGTTCAAGCTTTTGGTGCTGGTGCTGATCTGTGCCATTGCGGTCGCTCATGCGCCCGAGTTGAGTGTGCGCCCGGCTCTGCAAAGGCTGCAGGATGATCCACCTGATCTGGCCACATTCTGGGTCCAGACTGTGCTCGCAGCGCTGGCCATTTTCTGCTTACCTCGCCAGTTCCACATCACCGTGGTGGAAAACACCGATACCCGTGATCTGGATCGGGCACGCTGGTACTTCCCCCTCTACCTGCTGCTGATAAGTGTGCTGGTGTTGCCGCTGTCGCAACTTGGTCTGGCGGTGTTGCCGGCCGACGTCAACGCCGACACCTACGTGCTACGGTTGCCTTTGTGGTTAGACAGCGATGGTTTGGCGGTTTTGGCCTACCTGGGCGGCTTTTCCGCCGCCACTGCGATGATCGTGGTGTCATCGATTGCGTTGAGCATCATGGTCAGCAATGAGGTGGTGATGCCGGCCTTGTTGCGCAGCGGGCGCTTGAGCGAGCGCGATGATCTGGGCAGGGTGCTGAAACTGACCCGGCGTTTGTCGATCGTGCTGGTCCTTACGCTGGCTTACGTGGTCTACCGTTTTCTAGCACAGGCTTCATCCCTGGCGGCCATCGGTCTGATTGCTTTCGTTGGGATCGCGCAGCTGGCGCCTTCCTTGCTGGGTGCAATGTACTGGAGTCGGGCCAATCGTGCCGGAGCCTTCTGGGGCATGATCGTGGGCAGTGCGTTGTGGGTTTATACCTTGTTGTTACCCGCAATGAGCTTCGGTGCAGGATGGATCGACAACGGTCCACTGGGACTGACCGCCCTGGCGCCTCAGGCGCTGTTCGGGCTGGTTGGTCTTGATCCTGTTGTGCACGCCGCAGTGATCAGTCTGAGCGCCAATCTGGCGGTCTATATCGTGTTTTCGCTGTTCACTGAAACGCCGCTGCAGGAGCGTCTGGATGCCGCCCGCTTTATCAGTGCCACCGCCCATCGCCGGACCCGCAGTGCGTCGGTTGCCGATCTGATTCTCCTGCTCGAACGGTTTTACGGAGCCGAGCGTGCCAATGCTCTGATCGCAGATTTTGAACGCAACAGCGACCACGTTATTGATCGCCACGCGGCGCATGCCCCGGACGCACTGGCCGAGCATGTCGAGCGTTTGCTGGCCGGAGCCATGGGCGGGGCCACGGCAACCGCGTTGATGGATGCCATGCTGGGCGCGCGCACCGCGCCGGTCAGCGAACTGGCTCAGGTACTGGATCAGACCTCGCGCCTGTTGCAGTTCAATCGCGAGCTGTTGCAGTCGGCCTTGGACAATCTTACGCAGGCGGTCAGTGTGGTCGATGCCAATCAACGATTGGTGGCCTGGAACCGTGGTTACCAGCAACTGTTTGCCCTGCCGGATTCCTTGCTCAAAATTGGTGAGCCGATCGAAAGTATTCTGCGTTTCAACGCCCAGCGTGGCCTGCTGGGCGAGGGCGATGCAGATCAGCAGGTGGCGCGTCGGCTGGAGCATCTGCGTCAGCAATCAGCGCATCGCAGCGAGCGGGTTTTACCCGATGGCCGGGTGCTTGATGTGCAGGGCCAGCCGATGCCTGGCGGCGGCTTCGTGACCAGCTTTGCCGACATCACCGATCTTAAGCGGGCCAATGTTGTGCTGGAGCGTCGTGTCGCCCAGCGCACCCGTGAATTGCAAGCCGCTCAAGCCGAGGCCGAGCGGGCCAATTTGTCCAAAACGCGTTTTCTGGCCGCGGCCAGTCATGACTTGATGCAGCCACTCAACGCGGCGCGTCTGTTTGCTACGGCGGCCTCAACCCGCGGGGACGGCGCCAATGTCGGTGAGCTGGTGACCGGCATCGAACAGTCGCTGGAGTCGATGGAAGCACTGCTTGGCAGTTTGCTGGATATTTCCAAACTGGATGCCGGTGTGCTTGATACCCACCCGGAAAATTTGCCACTCGCGGATGTGTTCAATGCGCTGGCCACCGAGTTCAGCCTGCAAATGCAGCGCAAAGGCATTGAGTTGCGAGTGCAGCCCACCCGCATCTGGGTTCGCTCTGATCCGGCTTTGCTCAAGCGGGTGTTGCAGAACTTCATGAGCAACGCCATGCGCTACACACGCGCTGGTCGGGTTGTGCTTGGGGTGCGCCGGCTGGGCGGCGATGAGGTACGTATTGAGGTGCTGGATACCGGTCCGGGTATCGACAGCAAGGACCACGAGCGCATATTCGGTGAATTTCAGCGGCTGGGGCGTGCCGAGAATCACGGCTTCGGCCTGGGTTTGGCGATCTGTCAGCGCATTGCCCGGCTGCTGGAGCACCGCTTGTCTTTGCGCTCCGTGCCTGGCCGCGGCAGTGCATTCTGTATCAGCCTGACACGTGCCCAGCCAGGCCAGCCACGTGCGCCGGTCGCGGCCAAATTGGCAGGGCGGCGTAATTTTTCAGGTTTGCGTGTGCTGGTTGTGGAAAATGATCCCGGTGTACTTAAGGCAACCGAAGCCTTGCTCAGCCAGTGGGGCTGTGAGGTGCTGATTGCGTCGGATGTCTCGCAGGCCTTGGCTCAGGCGCAGCGTGCTCAATTGGTGATCATGGATTTTCATCTGGATGACGACCTGCTCGGCAGCACCGTCATTCGCCGCATCAACGCCGAACGCATGGCCCCGTTGCCAGCGATTCTGGTCACCGCCGATCACAGCGGAGATGCCGATGCAGCGGCGGCTGAACTGGACTGCCCGGTGCTTAAGAAGCCTTTGAAACCGGCGGCCCTGCGGGCCCTGATTTCACGCTTAAGACTGGTCTGAATCTGCTGGATTAAGGGCCGCGTCGTCGACATCAAGTTGCTGCGCGATCAGTGCAGCTTGGGTTCGACTGAAGATGCCCAGCTTGCGCATGATCGCTGTCATATGAGCTTTGACCGTGGCTTCGGAAACCTTCAGTTCGTAGGCGATCTGCTTGTTGAGCAAGCCGTCGGCGAGCATCATCAAGACCCGAAATTGCTGCGGTGTGAGGCTTTCCAGCTTGGCCGCCAGTGCGTTGTCGTCCTGATTTTCCTCGGTGTTGTCCGGAAACACGGTGTCGCCGGCCAGCACGTTGCGGATCGCCTGTCCAATGGCGTCCAGTGGTGCAGACTTGGACAGAAAACCGGCCGCGCCAAAGCTCATGGCGCGGCGAATCACTGCAGTGTCATCGGCGGCGGAGATTACGATGACAGGAATCGCCGGATGATGGCTACGTAAATGCACCAGTGAGGAGAAACCTCTGGCACCCGGCATTTTCAGATCCAGAAGGACCAGATCGGCGTCCTGCTGCTCGGCGGCCAGCGTCTCCAGCTGGCCCATGTTCTCAGCCTGGTGAATGCGAACCCCGTCCAAATTCTGCTCTACCGCCTGGGTCAGCGCGGCGCGAAACAGCGGATGATCATCCGCAATCAGGACGGTGGTCTCACTCATGCAGCCATCACGTTCTTGTGCTCTGAGATCAGATTATCGACTACACCCGGATCCGCCAAGGTGGAGGTGTCGCCCAAGGCGGCGTATTCGCCTTCGGCGATCTTGCGCAAAATGCGGCGCATGATCTTGCCTGAGCGGGTTTTGGGAAGTCCGGGCGCCCACTGGATGATATCGGGGCAGGCGATGGCGCCGATTTCGTCGCGCACCCATTGGCGCAGTTCCGCGCGCAGCGCTTCGCTGGGTTGCTCGCCGACATTCAGGGTCACATACACATGGATGCCCTGGCCTTTGATGTCGTGCGGACAGCCGACCACTGCAGCCTCGGCCACCTTGCTATGGGCGACCAGGGCCGATTCGATCTCGGCTGTGCCCAAGCGGTGCCCGGACACGTTTAGCACATCGTCCACACGCCCGGTGATCCAGTAGTAGCCATCCTCGTCTCGGCGTGCACCGTCGCCGCTGAAGTACATGCCGTCGTAAGTCGAGAAATAGGTCTGCTCGAAACGCTCATGGTCTCCGTAGACCGTTCGCATCTGTCCTGGCCAGGAATCAAGCAGGACCAGATTGCCCTCGGCTGCACCGTCCAGGATCTGGCCGTCATTGTCGACCAGAGCGGGTTGTACGCCGAAAAATGGCCGGGTTGCCGAGCCCGGCTTGAGCGCCGTGGCACCTGGCAGCGGCGTGATCAGAATGCCGCCGGTCTCGGTTTGCCACCAGGTATCGACGATCGGGCAGCGGCTGTCACCGACCACCGTGTGGTACCAGTTCCACGCTTCAGGGTTGATGGGTTCGCCAACACTGCCCAGCAGGCGCAAGCTTGAACGGTCGGTGCGTTTGACCGGGTCATCGCCTTCACGCATGAGTGCACGAATGGCGGTGGGCGCGGTGTAACAGATATTGACCTGGTGCTTGTCCACCACCTGCCAGAACCGACTGGCATCCGGGTAGGTGGGCACGCCTTCAAACATCAAAGTGGTGGCGCCGTTGGCCAGCGGGCCGTAGACGATATAGCTGTGGCCGGTGACCCAGCCGACGTCCGCGGTGCACCAGTAGATGTCGCCGTCGTGGTAGTCGAAGACATGCTGGTGTGTCATGGCCGCGTAGACCAGATAGCCACCCGAGGTGTGCAGCACACCTTTGGGCTTGCCGGTTGAGCCGGAGGTGTAGAGCACGAACAGCGGATCTTCGGCGTTCATGGGTTCGGCCGGGCAGTCGCTGCTTTGCGCGGCGGTCAGCTTGTCGTAGTCGATGTCCCGGTTGTCTGCCCAGTCGATATCTGCGCCGGTGTTGCGGACTACGATCACACTGTGAATGCTGCCCGTGCCGTCTAGGTTCAGGGCTGCGTCGACATTGGCCTTGAGCGGAACGGTCTTGCCACCGCGTATGCCCTCGTCAGCGGTGATGACGGCGACGGATTGACCGTCTTCAATACGGTTCGCCAGTGCATCGGGTGAGAACCCTCCAAACACCACGGAATGCACGGCACCGATGCGGGCGCAGGCCAGCATGGCCACCGTGGCTTCGGGGATCATGGGCATGTAAATGGTGACGATGTCGCCCTTACGGATGCCGCGGGCTTTGAGTCCGTTGGCCAGGCGGCAGACCTGAGCGTGCAGCTCGCGGTAACTGATGTGGGTGCTTTTCTCCGGATCGTCCCCCTCCCAGATGATGGCGGTCTGCTCTGCACGTGTTTCGAGATGACGATCCAGACAGTTTGCGGCGACGTTGAGCTGGCCGTCTTCGTACCAGCGTATGGAGACCGCACCCTTGTCGAAGCAGGTGTTTTTGACCTTGCTGTAAGGGCGTATCCAGTCCAGGCGCTTGCCTTGTTCAGCCCAGAAGCTTTGCGGGTCCTCGATCGACTGGGCATAAAGCGCTTCATAGCCATCAGCATCCGTCCAGGCGCGCTGGGCAAAATCATCAGGAACCGGGTGTGCTGTATTCGTGGTCATGGGTCTCGCTCCGTGAATCGTGTAGCCGCACTCTAGGAGAGGCGTGCACACCGCGCTATCCGACATTGGTCGAGGGTGGGCGTTAACCTTGCGTAAACTTGGGCTGTGTGAGCATGCCAGAATGCGACTACTGATCGTGGAAGATAGCGCCGATATCGCGGCTAATCTGGGGGCCTTTTTCGAGGGGCGTGGGCATGCCGTGGATTTCGCGGAGGATGGCTTGGCGGGCTTACAGCTGGCCACCACGCTGGAATTTGATGTCATCTTGCTCGACATCATGCTGCCCGGTTTGGATGGCCTGGAATTCGCCCGTCAATTGCGCGAAGTCGAGGCTGTGGGTACGCCGATACTGATGCTCACCGCACGCGACACGCTGGATGACCGCCTGGCTGGTTTTCGAGCTGGAGGGGACGACTATCTGGTCAAGCCGTTTTCACTGTTAGAGGTTGAAGCACGGGTGCACTCGCTGTTCAAGCGGGCGCGCGGTGGTCCGCAAGGTGTGCTGCAGGTGGCTGATCTTAGATTCGACACGCGTACCCTTGAGTTGGAGCGTGGTGGACGCGGCATACAACTCAAGCCCATGGCGCGGCGCCTGCTCGAGATTTTGCTGCGGGCGCATGGACGCGCGATGAGCCGCGAGGCCCTGGAACACGCCATGTGGGGTGAGGATGTGCCTGAGGTTGATGCCTTGCGCGTTCATGTCCACGCTTTGCGTCACGCCATCGATGGCCCCGGCGAGAAGGCCCTTCTGCATACCATCCGTGGCGTTGGCTATCGCCTGGCTGACCTCGACACATGATCGCGCTGTGGCGCAATCTGCGCCTTGGTCGGCAGATTCAACTGACCTTGCTGGCCCTGTTGTCGCTGGCCCTGCTGATTTACGCGACGCTCATTATTGTGGCCAGCGAACGCCTCGAACATCATCTGCTCGACAGCTTGGTCAGCAATGAGGCCGAGCTCATCCGCAACCGCCTGCTGGACGATCCCGGTGCTCAATTGCCGGAGCAGATGCTCACGCTCGCATGGTTTGCGGCGGGGCAGCGCGATGATGCCCCGCCAGCGCTCAGTGGCCTGCCCTTCGGGATATCGCATGGTGTCGAGATGGATGGCCGGCGCCTGCATGTGCTGCGGGAAGATTTGTCCCAGGGCGTGCTGACCGTGGCGGTCGATATCAGCGCCATCGAGGCCCGCGAATCGACCTTGCAGCTTGTGGTGGTCAGCGGCGGTTTTGGGCTGCTGGTCTTGCTCGCGTTGGCGGGGCGCATGCTGATCCGTCGATTGGCGATGCCCCTGCAATCCATGGCGCATGAATTGGATGCCCTGGAACCGGGGCAGGCTGCACCAGCATTTCTCGGCCGCTACAACGGTGTCGAGGCCGCCAGTATCGCCCGCGCCCTGGATGCCTACATCGAACGTCTGACCACCCTGATTGCGCGTGAACGCAGTTTTTCGGCCGCCGCCAGCCATGAGCTGCGCACGCCGCTCACCGTCGTGCGCAATGCGCTCGAACTGGTCGCCATGGATGACATTCCCAATCCAGCCTCGCGTCAGGCATTGCAGCGGGCGCTCAGGCAGGCCGGGCGTTTGAGCGAGATTCTCGATGGCTTGATGCTGCTCGCCAGGGATCAGGACGCCGTGGAATTGGACGACTGTGATGCCGCGGTTCTGTTGCGCGAGTGTGTGGATGATCTACGCGATGCGCAGCAAAAAGAGGTCCCGATTGAGCTGGACGCCCCGTCCAGCCTGCGGTTGAACGTTCTTCCTGCACATTGGACGGTGCTGGTCGTGAACCTCATCCGTAACGCCTGTGAGCACGGTGATGGTCAGGCGGTTGCTGTGAGTCTCAGCACACGTGGCCTGCAGGTGCGTGATCAGGGGCCGGGTATTGATCCGGCCGTTTTGCAGCGTGCTTTCGAATGGTCGGTGCGCGGCAGTCACAGCAAAGGCGCTGGGCTGGGCTTGTACATTGCTGCGGAAATTTGCCGCCGGCAGAACTGGGAAATTCGCGCTGAACGCCCGCGTGAGGGTGGATTTGCAGTGATCGTGGAGTTCGCTGTCAGTCATTAACGGGGCGTTGAGCTGGGCTTAACCGACTGTTAACCCGTCCCCGCGCATGCTCAAGCCTCATTTGTTGGTGATGCTGACCATGTTGCGAGCTCTGGCGATGATGGCGTTGCTGAATTTTCCCACCGTATATGCCTCGGCGGAGATTCGACCCGTGTCGACTTTTAACCTGGCTGATTATCGGGGCGAGGTGGTGTATCTGGATTTCTGGGCATCCTGGTGTGTGCCTTGCCATGAATCTTTTCCCTGGATGGCCCACATGCAGCAGACGCGTGCCGGTGATGGTTTGCGTGTGATCACGGTCAGCGTGGATACACAGCGCGACGATGCGGAAGATTTCCTGGTCAAACATGCCAGCGCACTGACCGTGTTTCACGATCCCGAAGGCGAAATCGCAACACGCTATGACCTGGCCGGTATGCCCAGCTCATTCGTGATTGGACGCGATGGGCAAGTGCTGTATGCGCATAGCGGCTTTCGTGACCAGGACATCCCCGAACTGGAACATGCCATCGAAGAGGCTTTGCAGCGATGAAAGCCTTGGCCGTCTGCAGCGTCGTGCTGGTTGTGCTCGGCACCCTCAGTGGCTGCGCCAGTCTTGGTGTTCAGCCGTGGCAACGCGACATCCTTGCCCGCGATGAGATGAGTCTGGGCCACGACCCGGTTACCGCCGGACTGGATGACCACATCTACTTTTCCAAGGAAGCCTCTAGCGGTGGGCGTGGCTTTGGTGGAGGAGGTTGCGGATGCAACTGAAACAACGACGTATCGGGGCGCGCCTGCGCCGCGCATCGGAACGCGTGCTGGAGCAACGACGCAGTCTGGATATGGATCCGGCATTGGCCATCGCTGGCGTGATAGCGGCGCCCGCGGCGATGGCCGCTGCGCAACCCGGCGAATGGGAGCTGAACAGTGCCATTTTGTTCTACAGCGAAGCCGATCGTGTGAGCGCGATCGAACCGGTATTTCAGGCCAGTCGCTATTTCAACAATGACCGCATTTTCAGCGCCAAACTGGTGGTGGATGCGCTGACCGGGGCGTCGGCCAACGGCGCTGTGCCGTCACAGGATTTTCAGACCTTTACCCGACCGTCCGGGCGCGGTTCGTTCACCGTTGCACCGGGTGAAGTGCCCTTGGATGACACGTTTCGGGATACCCGCCTGGCCTTGTCCTCCAGCTGGGCGCAGCCTTTGGCTCAGAACCTGCGCGGCAGTTTTGGTTTGAATATCTCCAAGGAATACGACTATTTGTCGCTGGGCGCGAGTAGCGTGCTGGATTGGGATTTCAACAAAAAGAACACCACGCTGACCCTGGGGCTGGGTTATGCCCAGGATCAGGTCTCTCCGGAGGGCGATATTCCCACAGCGCTGGCGCCGCAGAGCTACGCACGCGGCAACAGCGCCGATGAGGCCGAGAGCAACTACGCCTTGCAGGACGGCTCAGACGACGCCGAGAGGGCGATGCGTGACAGCAGCGCGTCCAAGAGCGTCATCGATCTGTTGCTCGGCGTGACTCAGGTGATTGATCGGCGCAGCTTGCTGCAGGTCAATTATTCGCTGAGTTTGTCCGATGGTTACCTCACGGACCCTTTCAAGGTGGTCAGCGTGGTCGATGGCAGCAGCGGCGCGCCGCTGAGCCAGATCTACGAAAACCGTCCGGACTCCCGCGCTAAGCACAGCGTTTTTGTCCGCGGCAAGCGGGCGATTGGCGATGACGACGTGCTCGATCTGTCGTACCGCTATCTGTTCGATGATTGGGGCATGACCTCGCACACCGCCGATATGCGCTATCGCTGGGGCTTGGGCGAGTGGTTCTTGCAGCCACACCTGCGTTACTACATGCAGTCCGCGTCCGATTTCTATCAAGGTTTCCTGATCGATGGTCAGCCGCTGCCCGCAGAGGTCTCCGCCGATTACCGTTTGGGTGATATGCAAGCGTTGACCGCCGGTATTGAAGTCGGGCGGACGGCAGGCCTCTGGGGCAACTGGCGGGTCGCGCTTGAGTACTACCGGCAAACGCCAGATGAACCTGGCGGCAAACCCGGTGCTTTGGCAGGCCTGGAACTGACGCCGGCGGTCGACGCGGTGATGGTTCGCTTTAACTATGATTTCAAGCTCTGAGTCCCCTGTGGTAACCCGGCCTGCGCCGCAGTTACGGCGGTCGGGTTGTTTGTCGGTAGCGCGTTTCGAAGCCATGGCCAGCCCCTGTGAAGTGCTGGTCGATACGCCGGATGCTGATGAGGCCAGGCGGGTGGGTCGCGTGGTCGCCGACGAGGTGGCGCGCATTGAACGCAAGTTCAGCCGCTACCGTGACGACAGTGTGGTGGCCGCCATCCAGGCCGCACGCGGAGCCGCTTTCGAGGTTGATGCGGAAACTGCACGTTTGCTCGACTACGGTCAGGAACTCTATGCCCTGAGCGCGGGTGCCTTCGATTTGACCTGTGGTGTTCTGCGCCGCGTTTGGACCTTCGACGGCTCCGATCGCGTTGCGAGCGAGCAGGAGGTCGATGCGCTCAAGCCTTTCATGGGCTGGAGCAAAGTGAGCTGGGATGGGCGACGCATTCGTCTGCCGCTCGGGATGCAGATCGACTTTGGCGGTATCGGCAAGGAGTACGCGGCGGATCGCGCCTTGATGCGCGCGCGTCGTCACAGTAACAGTCCGATCCTGGTCAATCTCGGTGGTGATCTGTGCTGCAGCAGCCCGCGTCGCGGTGGTGCTGCCTGGCAGATTGGAGTGGATACCGAGGGGCAGGGTGAGGCGGGTTCCATGCTGCTGCTGCAAAGCGGGGCGTTGGCGACCAGTGGTGATGCCAATCGCTATCTGTTGCGCGATGGGGTGCGTTATTCGCACGTCCTCGATGCCCGCACCGGCTGGCCGGTTCAACACGCCGCGCACGCCGTGACGGTGGCTGCGCCGAGCTGCATCGAAGCCGGCAGTCTGGCCACGCTGGCCTTGCTCAACGGCGCGGCGGCCGAACGTTTCCTGGCGCTTGAACGGGTGCCTCACTGGGTTGCACGCTGATATGCGAATGATCAAGGTTTGGGACCGCTTTGTGCGGTTTTTCCACTGGTCGCTGGTGTTGCTGATCGTGACCGCTTATGTGTCTGCCGAACGCAGTGAAACGCTGCATGTGTGGGCCGGGCATGCGGTGCTGATCCTGATCGTGATGCGCGTTGTGTGGGGTTTTATTGGCGCCCCTCACGCACGGTTTTGCAGCTTTGTCACATCGCCGCTTGCCGCGCTGGCCTACCTCAAAGCGTTGCCCGCACGGCGTGCGCCCAGAACATTGGGGCACAACCCCGCCGGTGGCTGGATGGTGCTGGCCCTGCTTGCCGTGATCGCCCTGACCACGCTCACGGGCCTGGCCAACTATGCGGCCGAAGGCAAGGGTGTGTTGGCCGCCGTGATGGCTCCGACTGCGGTCTCGGTCACGGATAGCCGCGCTGGCAGCACACCCGAGCACGATCATCTTCCCGGCGCGCATGAAACTGACCACGATGAGCATGATGATGACGATGACGCGGTGTGGCACGAGCTGCACGAGTTGATGGTCAACCTCATGCTGATGCTGGTCGCGGTGCACATCGCCGGGGTGCTGGCCTCAAGCTGGGACCATCGCGAAAATCTGGTGCGCGCCATGGTGACGGGGACAAAGCGCGAACGCTGATTCGCCGTTGCGCGCACCCAGCGCCGCGCTTCGACCAGGCTTTCAACAGCTACGACTTTGGTCGTAATTACGCCCTCTTTAGACCAAGGGCTAATGGACGTGATCTGACTCCGGGTCGATTCTGGCCTTGCACATATTGGTTGTTGCGAGGAGTGAGACATGAAAATTAAGACGCTGGAACTGTGCGCTGTGGCCATGCTTGGGATATCCGTACCTGCGCTGAGTTCGGCTGCGAGCATTGAGCTTGGCGACACCACCCTGACACTTGGGGGCTATCTCAAGCTGGACGCCATGGTGTCCGACTATGAGGCGAGACCGTCCGCCTCCTTGGAGCCGCTGGGTCGCGACTACTATGTCGGCCCGCGTGGCATACCGCTGGATGACGGCAGCGGCGGCGTGACCCTGACCGATTTTCACGTCAAACAATCCCGGTTGTGGATCAAATCAGCAACCAAACTGAGCAATGGTGAGACGTTGGGCACTCATCTTGAGCTGGATTTTCAGAACAGCGGTCAGGGCAACGAGACGATCAGTCATTCCTATTCACCACGTTTGCGTCAGGCCTTTCTGACTTACGGCAACTGGTTGTTCGGTCAGGCTTGGTCGACCTTCCAGAATGTCGGCGCGCTACCTGAGACGCTGGACTTCATCGGTCCCACGGAAAGTACCGTGTTCATTCGCCAGCCGATGATTCGTTACACCACCGGGCGCTTCCAGCTGGCTGTCGAGAATCCGGAAACCCGCCTGGCAGGCGAGCCGGTGGCCACCACCGATGACAACCGTATTCCTGATTTCGTCGCGCGCTTCAATGTGTCGGAAAGCCTGGTCGTCGCCGCGCTGGCGCGTTCGCTGGAATCGCAGGATGGCCCTGCGGGGGGCGTCGAAGATTCCACCATAGCCGGCGGGCTGAGCGTGTCTGGCAAGGTCAAGCTGGGTCGCGATGACATCAAGTACATGGTTACGGCCGGCACCGGCCTGGGCCGTTACCTCGGTGTGCTGGCCAATCTGGACGCCAACGTTGATGGCAATGGCGAGATTGATCCGATCGACAGCGTGGCGGCGTTTGTGGCCTACCGTCATTTCTGGAACGACAAGGCACGCAGTTCGCTGGTGCTGGGCACCTTCGATGGCGACGGTGATATTGAAACCGCATCCAGCGTCCACCTGAACTACCTTTACTCTCCGGTCAAAGCGTTGACCTATGGGGTTGAGTTCATCCATGCGCTGCGTGAAAACGCCGATGGCTCGGAGGGTTCGATGAACCGTCTGCAGTTCTCCGCCAAGTTGGGCTTTTAATCCATGCAAGGGTGTCACGGCGTGGCTGTGTCATCGACCAAAGTAGGGGTTTTGCGCCTGCTCATCTCACCGTAGATTGGCAGGGCACTACAAGATTCTGACAAGGAGACAATCATGTCTGACCAGGAAAAAGCTTCGGCCTACTGGAAAGCCAACATCAGTCTGCTCACCAAGTTGCTGGTGGTCTGGTTCGTGGCGTCCTATGGCTTCGGCATCATGCTGGTGGATCTGCTCAACCAGATTTCCATTGGTGGCTACAAGCTGGGTTTCTTCTTTGCCCAGCAGGGTTCGATCTATGTGTTCGTCGTGCTGATTTTTATCTACGTGCGACAGATGAACAAGCTGGATCGCAAGTTCGACGTACACGAAGACTAGGTGGTCAACATGGAACTTCAAACCTGGATTTATCTTGCCGTGGGCGGCACTTTCGCCCTGTATATCGGCATTGCGCTGTGGGCCCGTGCCGGCAGCACCAAAGAGTTTTACGTGGCCGGTGGCGGGGTTAACCCCATTGCCAACGGTATGGCCACGGCTGCGGACTGGATGTCTGCCGCTTCGTTCATCTCCATGGCTGGTCTCATTGCGTTTCTTGGCTACAACGCCTCCGCGTATCTGATGGGCTGGACCGGGGGGTATGTTCTGCTGGCCCTGTTACTGGCCCCGTATCTGCGCAAGTTTGGCAAATTCACCGTACCCGAATTCATCGGTGACCGGTTCTATTCGCAGACCGCCCGCATGGTTGCGGTGTTGTGCTTGATTGTGGCTTCTGTGACTTACGTGATCGGTCAGATGAAGGGCGTGGGTGTGGCCTTTGGGCGCTTCCTGGAAGTGGATTTTGAGACCGGTGTGTTGATCGGTATGGGCATCGTCTTCATGTATGCCGTGATCGGTGGCATGAAGGGCATCACCTATACGCAGATTGCACAGTACTGCGTGCTGATCTTTGCTTACACCGTGCCGGCCATGTTCATCTCGCTACAACTCACTGGCAATCCGCTGCCGCAGTTAGGCCTGGGCGGCACGTTGGCCGACGGGTCGGGTATGGCGGTGCTCGACAAGCTGGATCAGGTTGTTACCGATCTTGGTTTCAGTAAGTACACCGAACCCGGTGGCTCTCAGCTCAACGTGTTTCTGCTGACCGCCAGCCTGATGATCGGTACTGCGGGTTTGCCGCACGTGATCATTCGCTTCTTTACCGTGCCCAAAGTTTCTGACGCACGTAAATCGGCAGGCTGGGCCTTGGTCTTCATCGCAATTCTCTACACCACAGCACCGGCTGTAGGTGCGATGGCGCGGATGAACCTGATGGACACGATTCAGGTTGGTGAGATCGGCAGTCCTGAAGGCAACTTGGTCTACGAGGATCGTCCGCAGTGGATGAAGAATTGGGAGACCACCGGTCTGTTGCAGTACGAAGATAAGAACGGCGATGGTCGTATCCAGTACTACAACGACAAGAACCCGGCTTTCGCCGAGCAAGCCGCAGCCTATGGCTGGCAGGGCAACGAGATGGTCAAGGTCGATCGCGACATCATGGTGCTGGCCAATCCAGAGATTGCCCAACTGCCCAATTGGGTGATTGCGCTGGTTGCTGCCGGTGGCCTGGCGGCGGCCTTGTCGACTGCAGCGGGGTTGTTGCTGGCCATTTCGTCGGCCATCTCGCATGACTTGCTCAAGGGCGCATTCATGCCGGACATCTCCGAAAAAGGCGAGTTGATGGCCGGCCGCATCGCGATGGCCGGTGCCATTCTGGTGGCCGGGTATCTGGGGATGAATCCACCCGGATTTGCCGCCCAGGTGGTGGCGCTGGCTTTCGGTTTGGCCGCATCCTCGATCTTCCCGGTGCTGATGATGGGGATCTTCTCCAAGCGCGTGAACAACATTGGCGCGATCAGCGGCATGCTGGCAGGCCTGATTTCGACTCTGGTCTACATCTTCGTCTACAAAGGCTGGTTCTTTGTGGTCGGCACCAACTGGCTGCCCAATGACGCGGAACACTGGTTGTTGGGTATCGCGCCGGAGTCCTTCGGTGCCGTTGGTGCATTGATTAACTTCACCGTGGCGATAGTGGTGTCGCGCGTCACTGCGCAACCGCCCGCGCATATCCAGGAGTTGGTGGAGTCCATTCGAGTCCCCCGCGGGGCCGGCGAAGCACACGCGCATTGAGCTGAGCCCCCACACCAAAAAGCCCCGCCTAGGCGGGGCTTTTTCTGTGTAGCGGCAGGCAAAAATCTAGTCGCGATAAATCTCGATCAGATTGTTGTACAGCTCGCGGGCGTTGTAGACGTTGGTGCTTTGCTCCACTTCGCCTTTGCCCAGCAAAATTTCCACTGCAGTCTGATAGCGATCAGACTGGCGGGTCGTGACCACGCCCACGCCGGTGTAGTCCGGCGTCACCGTGGTGGTGCAGCCGAGCAGGCCGCAGTCACGGTAAACCCGGGTGCCAGTGCTGTAGCTGCCCACCGTTTGCGGCGTTGTGCGTGTTTCTTTGTCCGTGTCCTGACGCAACACCTGGAACCAGTCGTAACCCTTGCTCATCGCAAGCTCGGCCGCGCGCAGCAGAACCATATTCTTGACCGCATCGCTGGGCGTGCTGCTCTTGCCCTGGAAACTGACCCGATAGCGTTCTTCGGCCAGTTTCGTTTCGGAATACCCATAAGCGCCGGTTTTGTCAGCGCTGGTATACACAGGGCCAGCGCTGGCACAGGCGCCAAGGCCCATCGTCAGTAGTGCCAGACAGAGCCATTTCATAGTCAATCTCCTGTTTTACAGTATGAATGCACGTGACTACACGGCTGATGCTGGCCAGAGGTTCCAATCAGCCGCGGCCGCGCGTTATGGCATTCACGCCTGCATCAACGCTGTAGCTCGCCGCCAGCTCTTCGCTGCCGCCGCGTTCGTTGATGGTGCTGACGTACCAGTATTCGCCGGTGGTTTTTTCCTGGGTCACGTCCATCACCAGATAACCGCGACGTGTGCCTTCGATGTACTGCATGTGCGGATTCACAGCGCGAATGGCCATGACCAGCTCAGGCAATTGGGTCAGTCCAGGTACCTGATCGAAGCCGGTTGAGGTGACCGAGGTGGTGACAAATTCCACGCCCAGCGAGCCCGAGCCTGTCAGCGCGTTGTATTCAAGCAGGTTGTCCGGATCGCGTGGCAGATCCATCACCCAACTGGAGTGTATGTCGCCGGTCAGAACCACGGTGTTGTCGATCTCGTAGCGCCGCAGGTGCTCCAGCACAGCCTTGCGTTCGGCCTGATAGCCATCCCACTGATCCGGGTTGACGTACAGATCACGCAAGCCTTCACCCGCCCCCAGGATGGGAATGGGCAGCTCGCCCAGCGCTCCCAGCGGCAAGTCGATATCGGGCAGTGGCGTGGCTTTGAGCGGCCCGAACATGACCTGCTGGCCCAGCACCTTCCAGGTGGCATCGGTGGTACGCATGCCTTCGAACAGCCATTGCTGCTGTTCCGGGCCGATCAGGCGGCGGATTGGGTCGAATACGTCCGGCGAGAAGAATGCGGCTTCATCGTCACGATCGTAGAGCCGCGTATCGAGCATCCACAGATCCAGCAGTGTGCCGAATTGGAAGCGGCGCCAGATGCGGTTGGGATTGCCGGGCTCGGGCAGGCGAATGGGCATCCACTCGTCGTAGGCCTGCTGGGCCCAGGCTTTGCGCACGGCCCACACGCCCTCGTCACCTTCGCTGTGGTTGTCGGCGGAATCGCGGCGTGAGTTGTTGGTCGATTCGTGATCGTCCCAAACCGTAATCCATGGATGTGCTGCATGGGCCGCTGCGAGGTCAGGGTCAGCTTTGTACTGCGCGTGGCGGGTGCGGTAGTCCTCCAGTGTGAGAATTTCGTGGGGTGGCTCATGTGCGCGCTCACCTTCACCGCCGCCGTATTCATACAGGTAGTCGCCAAGATGCAGCACCATGTCCAGATCCTCACGCTCGGCGATAAAGCGGTAGGCGTTGAAGTAGCCGGCCGGGAAGTTGGAGCAGCTGACAACTGCAAAGCGCAGTTGATCGGGGTCCAGTCCGGCCGTTTGGGTGCGGCCGACCGGCGAGATCTGGCCCAGCGCTTCGAAGCGGTAGAAATAGGTTTGCCCGGGATTCAGGCCGCTGAAGTCCACTTTGACGGTCCAGTCGCGCGCCCGCACAGCGGCGTCGGCATAGCTGACCACATTGCGGGTGAATTCGGCGTCCTCAGCCACGCTGACCAACACGGGGATATCGCCGTCGTCCAGTGAAAGCGGCGTCACACGGGTCCACAGGATGACCCGGTCGCTCAGCGGGTCACCCGATGCAACGCCATGCTTGAATGGGCTTTCGGTGGCCAGGCCGTTGGCACTGGCCGTGGTTTGTGCGCGGCCGCCGCAAGCACTGACAAAGGGTGCGGCCAGCGCCGCGGCAGTGCCCTTGACGAGCAGATCACGGCGCGTGAGCGCCGAACGTACGGTTTTCTTCTGAGTCATCGACCCGTTCCCCAATCAACGGCAAAAGCCGCCAGTTTGAACGGGCTGTGCGAAAAGCCTGTGACAGGCGTTACTGTGTCCGCATCTGGCGCAGTCGTGCCGAAGACCGGATCGCCTGACGCAACTCGTGCAGCGAATAAATGCCGCGTGCGCGGGTCGCCGGTAGCAGGGTCAGAATCAATTGTGCCGTCAGACTGGCGTCGACCAGAGCGTCGTGGCGTTGCCGCCCGCTGCGCCGGATTCGGGCAAAGGCCAGTGCGCGATCCAGGGTCGGGGGCGCAGGGCCGAGTTCCGGGTGTAACCACAGCACCCATTGAGCAACATCGATAGACGCAGCCCAGCGCCGGCTGATACCGCTGGATTTCAGGCTGCGCTGCATGAAACCGTCGTCAAAGGCGGCGTGGTAGGCGAACCGTGGCGCATCCGCCAGATACTCCAGAAAGCCAGGCCAGACCTCCGCGGGTGGTGCGGCTCGGCCAATTTCATCACGGGCCAGCCGATGGGCGAGCGCGGCTTGAGCCGAGCTTTCGACATGTTGCTGGATGTGCGCCTGAAACTGGTCCGCCAGCGGCAGTGCGCTGTTCTCAATCGCGACCGCTCCTACAGCAATCGGCTTGTCCTTGCGCAGGTTCAGACCAGTGGTTTCAAGGTCGAACACGACCAGCCGGCTTTTGTGCAGCGCTGTCGGAGCCGGGCGTTGTGACCAGCGGAGCCATTTCACCATGTCTGTTTTGGGTTGTTGAAGGAGGTGATTTGGGACAGGTGTACAAGGCCTGATATGATAACGATTATCATTATCGAATAAGTTGCTGAGCACACCATCAATGTCGACCCCCCTGACTTCTGAATGGCGGCCGGACCAGGAGCTGCAAGGGCAATGGCATCAATTGTGGCAACTCCTTTTACGTGAAACGGGTTGTGAGAATACGGCCTCCGAAGCAGTGCAGGAGGCTTACCTGAAATGGTTTTCCAAACCCGACCGTGACCGCGTGGAAAACCCCGGCGGATATTTGTTTCGCGCTGCGCAGAATATCGCTAGAAACGTCGCGAGGCGCAATCGGCACGAGCAGCGTGCGTGTTCTCAAGTGCTGTGGCAATCGTCAGAGCGCGATGATTGCGGCCCGGAGAGGGTGTGCGTGGATCAACAACAGCTGCTGGATGTCCTGCGTGCCATTGCTGATTTGCCGCCACGCTGCCGTGAGGTTTTTGTGCTGTATCGCTTTAAGTCCCTGTCACAAGCACAGATTGCTGAACAGTTAGGGATTTCACGCAATATGGTGGAGCGTCATGTGATGCGCGCGATGCGCAGTTGTCGCGCGGTGATGGATACGGATGCGTAGTTATCTGCCGTTTCGCTGACCTGACATACTGCGTTTTTTAGGTCGATAGAGAGCGTGTTCTGGGCTATGCCGGATCGCAATGAGTCGCTAGACGATCAAGCTTTGCGCCATTTCATGGCGTTGCGCGAGCCCTGCGCAGATAGCAGGGAGCAGCTGCGTCGACGTCATGACTTGCAGCGCTGGCTGGATCAAGGTCCAGACTATCGTCAGGCGTGGTTGCGCTGCGAGCAGCAATGGCAGGCCATAGAGCCACTGAGTCCCCTGTTCCAGGCTCCGAAGCCTCGTTATTCCAAGCCTTGGACGGTCGCCACCGCCGCAATGGTAATGCTCACATTGGGATTGGCCTGGTTGCTGATGCCGGATGACTCAGGTGCCATCGTAAATACACGGCATGTGCAAACAGCAAAAGGATATCCACAGCGTGTAGATTTGGAGGATGGCACTATGCTGATGATCGATGGTGCGAGCCGATTGCAGGTTCGGTATACCTCCCGGAAGAGATCGGTGGCGCTGATTTCCGGAGCGGCATTCTTTGATGTAGCGCACCAGCCACGGCGGCCCTTTGTGGTTGATACCGGGCAAGGTCAGGTCCGTGTTTTGGGTACCGCTTTCGAGGTGGATGCTTGGCCTGGCGGGGCACGTGTTGCCGTTACCCGCGGGCGGGTGGCAGTGCAGTCGGCTGGGCTCAATCAAAGTGTTGAAATTGTCCCCGGAACGGCGGCTAGCCTGGCACGCGGAAAAGCGCCGGACGTTCAGTCTCAGTCGGCGGATGGTGTGGCTGGATGGCGTACCGGTCAGTTGAGTTTTGAGGGTGCGGCTCTGGCTGAGGCGGTTCGCGC
>NZ_AQQV01000001.1:1500000-1580748 GCF_002088235.1 Oceanococcus atlanticus | reverse complement strand
GGGGCCCTGCCACTCACCCTGCTCGGGGCAGCGCTCACGCAGCAAGCCCAGACTCTCGGCAAAACCCGCCAGATGGTCGGCCAACCAGATTGCGCGCTCACGCTGTTGCTCGGGCTGATCATGCAAGGCTTGCCACGCGGCGCGTCCCTGGAAATAACCATGCCCGCCGCCCTGGCGCGGAAGCGCCTGCAAATAAGCCGCCAGCGCGGTCGCATCGCCAGCGCGGATCAACTCCAGCATGTCGCCATAGTGGCGCTCGACAAACTGGCGCCAGACATCATTGGGGCGAAAGTCCGCCGGGCATTCTTGCTCGGCGCGGTGGTAGGCATCGATCAGCCGCTGGGCAGCCGCCGGGTCAAGACTTACCGTGCTGGATGTGAAGCCGAAGCTGCTCACGGCTTCGATGTCGGCCAGCCAGGGGCGACGGGCCAGAATGTGGGTCAATAGCGGGGACTGGGTCATCTGCGTATTATCCCGCAATCCTATTGTTCAAACCGGGTGTGATGAGCAGTCTCCCCCAACCGATCGTCAATTTCATGATTGTGGGCGCCCAGAAAGCCGGCACCACAACCTTGTGGAGTTATCTGGACGATCATCCCGACACCTGCATGGCCTGGGGGCGTGAGGTTCATCTGTTTGATCTTATGGACACGCCCTATGTTCAGCGCGAACGCCTGGATCAGTTCTATGCCGGGTATTTTCAGCATTTTAACGGCGAAGCGTTGCGCGGCGAATCCACACCCGCCTATCTGTTTCATCCCACAGCGCTGACAGAAATTCGGCGTTACAACCCGGACATGAAACTGATTGTGCTACTGCGTGACCCGATAGAACGCGCCCTGTCGCACTATGCCATGGAGCGGGCTCAGGGCCACGAGCGCTGGCCTCTGTGGTTGGCCCTTGTGCTTGAGGCACCGCGTCTGTGGTGGCACCGTCTGACGCCAGGGCCGCGCATCCGCCCGATGTTCTACTCCTACGCCAGCCGCGGGCTGTATCGGCGTCAGCTACGCCGCGTGTTCGCGCTGTTCAGGCGCGAGCAGGTGCTGATTGTGGATTCACGTGAGCTGCAGGAGAAACACATCGAGACACTGCAGCGGGTGTACCGCTTCCTGGGTCTGCACGAAATGACCCCAGAGCCAGCACCGCGGCGACGCTTCGTGACCCGCGACAAGGTTCAGCCGGGTCTGATCAGCCGCCTGTGGCTATCGCTGCGGCTGGGCCGCGAAAGGCGCTGGTATCAGCGCGGACGTTTCGATCAGCTCTGAGCGCGACCGCCACGTCACTGCGTGATATCACGCAGCAATGCGCTGAACACACTGATAAACCATTCGCCGCGCGCCTCAGGACCGTAGCAGGCCAGAGCGTGCGCACGCGCCCTGCGCGCGCAATCGCGACGCAAGGCCGGCTGTTCAATGAGCTGTATCAGTAGACGCTGCCACTGCCCGCTATCGCGGGCAATAAAGCCGGTTTGGCCGTCGATGATGGCATCACACATGGGCGGCGTGGCCGAGGCTATTGTGGTCACGCCGACCGCGGCCGCTTCGAAATACTTCAGCTCGCTTTTGCAGTCGCAAAACGGATTGTCACGCTGCAGCGGTGCGAGGTTGATATCAAAGCGAGCCAGTTCCGCGGGCAGGGCATCAAAATCAACCAGCGGGCGTTGTTCAATCTGCCCATGGACTGCCTCAAGCTCCGGGAATTCGTCCAGATCAAGATGCCCGAGCACGCACAGGCGCGCCGTTGGGTAACGCGCCAACACCGCAGCCAGCGCCTGTGCGACTTCGGCGAAGTCCTTCTGGTGTGTCGGCGTGCCGCTGGCATAGCCGATGCGAATCAGCTCGTCCGCTTGATCTCGCGGCATGAGCGCCAGGCGATCAGGCGCCAGGCCGTTGGGTACAACCTTAACTTGCGGATGCACGCTCGCGGCGCGCGCGGCCAGAGGCTGCGTGGTCACAATCACCGCATCACATTGCTGCATGGCATGAGCATAAAGCGGCGCGCCTTCGACCCACTGCGCCGCCTGATCGCTGCGCACACGCATGTAGTCGAAATAGCGCGGCGTCATCAGCTTGCTATCAAACACCGCATCGTCAATGTCATAAATCAGCGGTACCGCGCTGTTTTTACAGCGCAGAATCAAATCATTCAGGTGAGCGTCCGCACGCGTACGAAACATCACCACAGCCCGGGTATCCGGAGCAAGCGCCACGTGCTCAGCCGCACTGACCACATCCACCCGCATGCCGCGTTCACGCAAGCTGCGCGCTGAATGTTCAACCCGATAGATATGGCCGCGGCTGCCAGGCGCACCGCTCAGAAAAATCACATGGCCGCTCAGGTGTTCAGGCGCCAAGCCCGCGTGCTGGTACGCGCGAAGCAGTTGCGCTGCGTAGAGGTCGGGCTGCTCAGGTGGAGGGAGGCGATGTCGGAGTGAAGCGAAACGCTGCTGCACCTGCATAAATGCATTCCGAAGCTGGTCGAACCTGGCTTCGCGAGCAGCCAATCCAAGCAGGTCCTGCCCAAGCTCGGCCTGGGCGGTATCTGCGATCACCGCATTTCCAGCGCGACTAGCGCTGCGCACCAGTGCGCAAGGCGCATCGTCGTCAGGCCACCAAGGCCGCAGCAAAGCCTTCAGTGGATCAAGATGACCCGCCAGCATCTGCTGATACGTTTGCTGTTGGCGATTCAGGCCGCGGCTGTACCGCTCGGCCCACAGGACATGACGCCACCACAGCAAGTCGCTACGTTCGGGTTGGACAATGGCTGCCGGTCGGAAGGCCGGGATCTCTGCGCGAGCCGCCAAAGAGCGTGAAACATCGCTCGCATCGCGTTGCACCAGTAACACGCGCAGGTTCACGTTGTGGGCCACCGCGGCGTCGCGCCAAAGCGGGAAAGTGAGGCACAGCCTTGGATCTTTCAGAACCAGTCGCGAGTGGTGACGCAACCAAAGTCCAATAAGACGCATGGCGCGGCGCTGCCAGCGCGCAAACACCTGCTGACGAACGTGTTCTTCCAGCGGTCGGTGGTCCGACCAATGGCGGTTCAGCTCAGCCAGTATGCGATTGTTGGCCCGGACCAGGGCGCGCGGCTCTGAATAGCCTTCGGGGTTATCGGCTGTTGCGCTCAGCGCCTGGCCTGGAACTTGGAACCCGCAGGCCTGAACCATGCGGGTTGCCAGAGAGGTGCCACTGCGGTGCATACCGAGTACGCAGACCACAGTCGGGCGCTCGGCATTCACCTTGGAATGCACGGTGGCGTCAAGGCGCTAGCGCGGCTCGACGAACCACCACAGGCCATCGCGCTTGACCCATGTGCCATTGGAATAGGTCGACAACTCAATCATCTGGCTACCAAATCCGGATGTCTTTGACCATACCTGCATCTGCACCTTGGCCGTTTGAGTGGACTCGTCGATCTCAACTTTGCTGACCTCGGCCCGCTCACGTTTGATCTGACCACCATATTGTCCGGCGTGATGGCTTTGGTCAAAGGACGCGCGGTAGCTGGGCGTTGCGTAGCTGTAAACCTTGGCCATATCCATGGCGATCAGCGCCTCATAGCGCTCCTGACTACGTTGGCGAAGCTGCTCTTCGTCGCTCATGCCCGCGTACGCGCTGGCTTGTGTGTCGCCCGGTTTGTCGCTCTTACCGCAGCCGCTGATCACAAACATCAGCGACACCATCAGAAACAGAAAAAGTTTATTGATCGTGGTGCTCATCGGTACTGTCAGTGGATTCAGTTGGAGATGGAGTAGCTTCGCTCGCAGCAGCGGTTGGCGCCGGCGTGCGTTTGGACTCGATGAAGGATTCCGGTTTGGCCTGTTTGACCAAATCCTTGATGATTTGGTTCATTGCATCCAGGTCCAGTGAGTCCAGCGTTGGGTATGCATCCGAGCGCAATTTTTCAATTTTGGAATCAAACAGTTCCTTGCGCTTGCTCTCAATCAGGGACTCGCGCACCTCTTCATAAGGCAGTGTCTGACCGGGGATAATCTCCAACAGCTTGATCAGATGGGTACCAAATCGGGTGCGAACAGGATTGGATACGTCACCAACATTGATCAGATCGAATGCGGCAGAAGTGAATTTTGGAACGTACGGCCCCTCTTCCAGAGCAGGCTTGCTCAGCTCGCCACCGTTTTCAGCATTGGCACGGTCTGCTGAATATTTTGCCGCCAGGATGGCAAAGTCCGTGCCGTTCTCCAGCTCGGCATAGATGTCGTCGATACGCTCGCCCAGGCTTTTGACTTCGCAAGGACAGTCGTACTGATCCTTTAGAAGGATGTGTGCCACGCGGCGGGCTTCTTCGTGCGTAAACAGATGCAGGTTGTGCTGGTAATACTCGAAAGCCAACTCATCCAGAACCTTCTCTTCCGGATACTCCATCTCGGCTTTGAGCTTGTCGACCAGGGCGGTAATCAGAATCTGGCGATTGGCGCGTGCAATGCGTTCGCGCACCAGTGGATCCTGATCGACCCCGATCGCGCGGGCGTGTTCAGCCAGGACGTGATTGGAATGGTAATCCAGCGCAATTTCCTGCTGTATGTTCGGTTTGTCGACCATGTGATGCAGTTCGCTGTAACCGCGTGCAGACAGATATTGGCGGTAATCCTGGGTCGTCAGCGTGGTCGCAGACAAGTTGTCAGCCGCTGACACTGTCGGCCCTGTGGGCGCAGCCGCATCACGGTCAGTTCCGGTGCAGGCAGTGATGAACAGTGCAAGCAAAATGGAAACGTAGCGCAAGGTCATAGGACTCTATTGGTTGGTCAGACACAAAAAAGCACCGCTGGCGAGCCAGCGGTGCTTGTTCTAGATCAGTCCGGTCCGACCAGAGGCCGGACCGGGAACCATCTCATGGATGGTTTTAGTTGGTTACGCGAACGTAGCCGTGATCCAGGGTGCTGGCGTAGTTGGAGGATGCCGAAGCATTACCCAGGCTACGCACTTTCAGGTTGAAGCCGATGACCGGCAGACCCATCAGGTTACCCGCGCCGGTCGGCAGACCAGTTGCGGTGCCCGGGGTAGCGTTCAAGCTGGTATTCGGGTTGCCGGTGGACAGGTCCATCAGCATCCAGCCGTTGGCCGGGTTGCCCGGGATACCGGTGGTGTCAACGTCAACACGGTTGGCAGCATTCAGAGCGGCAGCACTGGTGAAGGCCGACTTGCCGTTGAAGGTGACGATGGTCATTTCATGGCACAGCTCGTCGAACACGGTGGCTTCCGGCAGCTGCGGCGAAATGATTACACCAGCAGGCGGCGCGGTCGCGGTCTGCTCAGCACGGTCATACGGCTGGAAGGTGATGGTGTGGCAAGCCGAAGCGGTCGGCGTACCAGCCCAAGCACTTTCGTACGGCGGCAGCGGCAGTTCCTGACCAGCTTCAAACACTTCGTTTGCAGCAGCAAAACCGTCAGCAGCGTTGTACAGAGCAGCGTTAGCCGGATCGAACGCAGCCAAGGTCGGCGTGTCGTTCAGCGAGTTGGCAGCCGAACTCGTACGCCAGTCAACCAGGGCTTCCAGACGTTCCGGAGCCAGAGCAGTCTGGATCGATTCGTTGGTGGTGATGCCCAGATCCAGGTCAACGCCATCGACGTAGTACTGCTTGGTCGGCTGGGTCACAATCCAGTCGGTGGTTACACCGGCAGCACTGTTGTCGGCCCACTCGTTAACGATGAACTGACGCTGGATGGTTGCGGAGATCGCATCGGCGCCACGCAGAACGTTAGCACCCGGAGCCATGCTCTGGTACAGCGGCGTTGCATTAACCGGAGCGTTCAGCTGGTCATCCCAGGAGTTACCCACGACCGGGAAAGCATCGTTCAGGGTCGGCTCAAGGAAGGCCTGACGCTGCTGTTCAGCGATCAGGTTGCCGCAGCTAACCGAACCACCGCCATAGGCGGACACGAAACCAGCACCGGCACCAAGGCCCGGCTCCCAGTTCACAGCCGCGGTGCGCTGAGCACCCCAGCCAGCCACGTCAGCGTTGTGACGCTCGATACCACGCCAGATGTCGCATGCCATGTTGGCCTGCGGGAAGATCACAGCATCAGCACCACCAGCCGGGTTGTGGAAGTTAGCCCAGGTGGTTGCACTGTTACCAGCTTCCACGCCACGGTCGATGTTGATCAGGCGGAAGTTGAACTTCAGCGCGTTGATCGGCTCACCGAACTGACGGGAGGTCCACAGGATGCCCGGATCGGTGCCCGCCGGCGTAGCCACAGCCGTACGCGAGAACGCGGTGTCCAGGTTGGCGTCGCAGACGTGGTTCTCGATAGCGTTGGCCACGTTCAGCACCTGAATGCCGTTGAGGGTGTTGCCATCGTAAGCATCCAGCGACTCGGTCAGACCACCACCATCGAAACGATCAACGGTGATGTTGCTTTCCGTACCGTCAAAGGTACCGGCATAGCCCATCACGATGAACTCGATGTAGCCTTCCTTCAGGCGATCGGAGGTCTGCACGCCACCGTCGTTGTCAGCATCGCTGGCACGGTAGCCGGCGGTGCTCAGACCAACGCTGGGCAGATCACCCTGCGCATTCGGGATGTTCAGAGCGGTCGGGATGGTGCAGGTGCGATTGCCGGCCTGGTTCGGGGCATCGGTGCTGCGGAAGACCGGGTTGCCGTTGGCATCTTCGGTCACGATGCCCGTGAACACGTCGAACGCCGAAAGCAGAACGGTAAAGTCAAGAACGTCACGGCTGTTGTGAGCTTCGTGGAAGCGAACTTTCACAGCAACAGGCACGTTCTGGGTGTTAGTCAAGTTGATCAGCGTCGACCAACCATCGCGAGCAGTGTAGAGCGGCGCGATGGCGACTTCGCCAATGCCGTCTGTAGCAAGGTTCACCGCCTGTGCGTTGTACGCGGCCATCGACCCTGCGATGGCTGCGGCAACGGCGGCACCACGAAACATTTTCATAAATACAACCTCTTTTCCAAAGAAAAAGTAACCCAAGACAAAAAACTTACCCAAGCGGTAGCCCTTTGCGATTGGGCCGTAGCAGGGCAGGACATGCGCCACGGATGCTAACACCACGTTTTGCGTTGTTCAAGCAATACATTACACAACACTTCTAAGCATAGAGTATTGCAAGACTTTGTCCCCTTTTCCGCGTTTGCTCGCAGCCTCACTTTTGATCAATTTCAGTTGATTGCTCAACTGTCATTTCACCCCAGTTTTGACTGTCGAAGCTTTAGTTTACACGATCTTCATGGAAGGCAAACCCTTCTATTGCCGTGTTTTTGTGATTTGTGTCTCATTCAGGCTCCGCTCAACGCACGGATTTGCGAGCACGAATGGGCACATATTTATATGTACCCCCTTAAACAGGGGGGCCGCGCAGCTTAAGCGCGCATTGTTGGCAATATCTGTTGCAGCGTCGCCCGCCAGTGTCTCGGAGGCTCAAGCCACTCTTGTGCGCTGCGGCAATCGAGCACACTGTATGCCGGCCGGGACGCGGGCGTGGGGTAGTCCTGGGTGTAAATCGGACGAACCCCGGCCCAGGCCTGATCCGGCCACCGTTGTGCCGCCAACTCGCGAATAGCCACGGCAAAGTCATACCAGGACGCCACCCCTGCATCGGTCCAGTGCAGGATCTGGCCTTCGGCCGCGCGCGCAGCGGCGAGGCCGAGCAGCGCCTCAGCAAGGCCGATGGTGCAGGTCGGGCAGCCGATCTGGTCCATGACCACGCCGAGTTCGTCACGTTCGCTCATCAGACGCAACATGGTGGCGACGAAATTACGCCCACCGGGCCCGTAGACCCAAGCCGTGCGCACAATGGTGGTGCGCTCAGGCCATGCGGTTAATGCGGCGATCTCGCCGTCACGCTTGGTCTGGCCATACACCCCGAGCGGGTTGCACGGGGCATCCGGCGCATAGGGCTGCGAGGCCTGGCCATCAAACACGAAGTCGGTGGACACATGAATCAGCTGCGCACCCTGCCGGGCACAAGCCTGGGCCAGATGTCTCGGCCCATCCACATTCACGGCGCGGGCCCGCTCGACGTCGTTTTCGGCCTTGTCCACTGCGGTGTAAGCCGCCGCATTGATCACCACATCCGGCCGCTGTGCATCGAACGCCGCATCCACCGCGGTGGCGCAGGTGATGTCGAGCGCAGCCGAATCCAGCGCCACGAACGCAAGCCCCCGGCTGGTGGCCATGGCCGTGAGCGCCTGGCCGAGCTGGCCCGCTGCGCCGGTGATGAGCACCTTCATGCGTCAAACACCTCGGCATCGGCGAAGGCAGGAGCCTGTGCATCCTTGGATGAGAGCAGCGGTTGGCCGTCACGCGGCCAGTCGATGGCCAGCTGCGGATCATCCCAGCGGATCGAGCGCTCGGCCTGCGGGTCGTAGCGTCCGGTGATCTTGTAGAGCACCTCAGCCGATTCGGAGGTCACGATGAAACCGTGGGCAAAGCCCACCGGCACCCACAATTGGCGCTTGTTGTCGGCCGACAGAAATTCGCCAACCCACTGCCCATAGGTGGGTGAGTTGCGACGAATGTCGACCGCCACATCGAAAATCTCGCCACTGATCACGCGGACCAGCTTGTCCTGGGCGTTTTCGCCAATCTGGTAATGCAGGCCACGCAACACGCCGCGTGCGGAACGCGACTGGTTGTCCTGGATAAACGCCTTGCTGCAGCCGGTCGCCGCACTGAAACGGGCCTGATTGAAGGCTTCGAAAAAGTAACCGCGATCGTCACCGAATACCTGAGGTTCGATGACGACAACATCCGGTATGGCCGTGTTGTGGCAGTTCATGACAGCACCTATATAAGGAGTGTGGGTCAGCGCAGCTGACCTTGCTTGACCTCGGCGGCAATGCGCAGCAGGTAGTCGCCATAGCCGCTCTTCTTGAGCGGCTCGGCCAACTTGCGCAACTGAGCATTGTCGATGTAGCCGCAGCGGTAAGCCACTTCTTCGGGGCTGGCGATCTTCAGCCCCTGGCGTTTTTCCAGGGTGTGAATGAACATGCCGGCTTCCATCAGTGAGTCATGGGTGCCGGTGTCCAGCCAGGCGGTGCCGCGCCCCATGCGTTCGACCTGCAGCTGCCCAGCATCCAGATACAGGCGATTGAGGTCGGTGATCTCAAGCTCGCCACGCGCCGACGGGCGCACCGTTTTGGCCAGATCAGTGACTTGCTGATCGTAGAAGTACAGACCGGTGAGGGCATAGCGCGACTTCGGCTGGGCGGGTTTTTCCTCGATCGATATCGCCCGCAGGTCCTGATCGAATTCAACCACACCGTAGCGCTCCGGGTCATTCACCGCATAGGCAAACACCGTCGCCCCTTGCTGCCGGGTGGCCGCACGTTGCAGCGATCCGGCCAGCTCGTGGCCGAAGAAGATGTTGTCACCCAGGATCAGCGCACAACGCTCACCGCCAACAAACTCTTCACCCAGAATAAAGGCCTGAGCCAACCCGTCCGGGCTTGGCTGCTCGCAGTACTGAATGTGAATACCCCACTGACTGCCGTCACCCAGCAGATGCTCGAAACGCGGCAGATCATGCGGGGTGGAAATCAGCAGATATTCGGTGACCCCGGCCAGCATCAGCGTGGTCAGCGGGTAGTAGATCATCGGTTTGTCGTAGACCGGCATCAGCTGCTTGGATACCGCCAGGGTCGACGGATACAGACGCGTGCCGCTGCCTCCGGCCAGGATGATGCCCTTCATGCCGCACCTGCCTTAAGGCCCAGGCGCTCTCGTCCGAAGCCGCGCTCGCTGATCAAGGCGCACCAGTCACGATTGTCGAGATACCACTGCACGGTTTTACGCAGGCCGGTTTCAAAGGTTTCCTGCGGCGCCCAGCCCAACTCACGCTGAATCTTGCTGGCGTCAATGGCATAGCGCATGTCATGGCCGGGTCGGTCCTGAACAAACTCAATCTTGTCAGCGTACGGCTGCTCGGCCGGCGCAAGCTCGTCCAGCAGGCGACAGATTTCACGCACCACATCGATGTTCTTCCACTCGTTGTGGCCGCCAATGTTGTACTCCTCACCCAGCTGTCCGCGCTCCAGCACTGTCAGCAGCGCGCGGGCGTGGTCATCCACATACAACCAGTCGCGCACATTTTCGCCACCGCCATAAACCGGCAGGGGCTTGCCATCCAGCGCATTCAGAATCATCAGCGGGATGAGTTTTTCCGGGAACTGATAGGGCCCGTAATTGTTGGAACAGTTGGTCGTCACCACCGGCAGACCATAGGTGTGATGCCAGGCCCGCACCAGATGATCCGACGCAGCCTTGCTGGCCGAGTACGGGGAATTGGGCGCATACGCGGTGTGCTCGGTGAACAAGCCTTCGGCGCCCAAGCTACCGTACACCTCATCGGTGGAAATGTGGTGAAAACGAAAACCTGCACGGCGCTCAGCCGGCAAGGCTTCATAGTACTCACGTGCGGCCTGCAGCAACTCGAAGGTGCCGACCACATTGGTCTGGATGAACGCCGCCGGGCCGTCGATGGAACGGTCGACATGCGACTCCGCCGCCAGATGCATGATTGCATCAGGCTGATGACGCTCAAGGATCTGACGCACGGCCGAGCCGTCACATATGTCGTGGGCCTCCAGCACGTAGCGCCCGGATGCCTGCGCACCCGGCAGTGATTCCAGGCTGGCGGCGTAGGTGAGCTTGTCCAGATTGACGATGTCATGTGCCGTATCTGCGAGCACATGACGAATCAGGGCCGAGCCGATGAAGCCGGCGCCGCCCGTGACCAGAATTTTCATGCGTTATCCGTTGCGGGCGAGCCACGGCTGCGCCCTGAGAATCTGCGCGCATTATACGCAGGCCGCCTGTCGGATCGTATTGACAGCATCGCATCAGGGTGGTGCACTACACGACTGGCTATTGACCGATCGGTTAAGGGCCGCTCCCTCTTGAACACAGGCAGAAACCCATGAGTGCAGTTGCCCAGGACGTTCACCCCAAATTCGAAAGCGCCATGCAGGCTGACATCCAGCGCGTGTTCGCGCTGCAACAGCAGAAAGCTCTGGCGCTGCGCAGCTCCAACAAAACCGAGCGCGTGGCCAAGCTGAAAAAGCTGCGCGACGCGATCCTGTCCCGTCAGGACGCCATCCAGCAAGCCTGCTACGCCGACTTCAAAAAACCGCCGGTGGAAGTGGATCTGGCCGAAATCACCCCGATTCTGGCCGAAATCAAACACTCCATCAGCCACATCGGCAAGTGGATGCGCGGCGAGCGCGTATGGCCGACCATGCTGATGTTCGGCACCAAAACGCGTATTCGTTATGAGCCCAAGGGCGTCTCGCTGATCATCGCGCCGTGGAATTACCCGATCAACCTGACCCTGATGCCGCTGGTCTCTGCCATCGCGGCGGGCTGCACCGCCATGGTCAAACCGTCGGAAATGACCCCGCATTGCTCGGCGGTGCTGCGCGACATCATCAATGACGTGTTCCACGAAGATGAAGTGGCCATGTTCGAAGGTGAGGTGGATGTCTCCACCGCCCTGCTGGAACTGCCGTTCGACCATATCTTCTTCACCGGTAGCCCAGCCGTTGGCAAGGTGGTGATGGCCGCTGCAGCCAAGCATCTGACCTCAGTCACGCTGGAGCTGGGTGGCAAATCGCCGGTTATCGTGGACGAATCCGCCGACATCAAGAAAGCGGCCCAGAGCGTGATGTGGGGCAAGTTCAGTAACTGCGGCCAGACCTGCATTGCGCCGGACTATCTGTACGTGCACGAAAGCGTCAAGGATGCCTTCATCAAGGCCTGCCGCGAGCAGCTGGAACACGCCTACGGAAAAGACACCAAAGCCAGCCCGGACTTTGCCCGGGTGGTTAACGCGCGCCACTACGGACGCATCAAATCACTGATGGATGAGGCGCTGGACAACGGCGCCACGCTGCTCGCCGGTGGCGACACCGACAGCGAGGACAATTTCATCGCGCCGACCCTGATTGGCGACATTCCGGACAACACCCGGATCATGGAAGAGGAAATTTTCGGCCCGGTACTGCCGGTCCTGAGTTTCAGCGACATCAATCAGGTGGTTCAGCGCATCAATGCGGCACCCAAGCCGCTGGCGCTGTACATCTACACCAAGAATCCGCAACAGGCCGAGCGAGTGCTGACCCAGACCTCGGCGGGCGGCTCCTGTATCAACAGCTGTGTGGTGCAGTATCTGCACATCAACGCACCGTTTGGCGGGGTCAACAACTCTGGTATCGGCAATTCACACGGAGTTTGGGGTTTCAAGGCGTTCTCGCATGAGCGCACCGTGATCGAGAACAAGTTCTCGGTCAGCCACTGGCTGGCGCCGCCTTACAACAACTTCGTCAAGCGCATGATTGCAATCACGCTGGCGACGTTTAAATAGAGCTGAGCACTGGCGTGGCCGGGGGCCGGGTTCCGGGCTCTGGCACCACGTCGCTTCGCTACCGCTGCGCGATCCCCGACACATCTGCAGGCTTTGTGGTGTCGGCTTGCCGCGACAGGATGTCGCGTCAAGCCGGGCCCCACCAAGAGGAAGTCTGCAAGGGCATCGCGCCGCCAAGGCGCGACGCGGAGGACACCGCCAATAATCGGCGGCGCAATCGGTTAGCTGCCAGCAACCGGCTCTACCACCGGCCGCCCGATGGCATAGTAGTAAAACCCTTCGCGAGCGAGTTCCTCGGGCACCCAGAGATTGCGCCCATCCACCACCACGCGACCTTTGAGATGGCTCTTCAACTGCTTGAAGTTGGCGGTGCGGAATTGTGACCACTCGGTGCAGATCACCAAGGCATCGGCGTCCGTCAGGGCTTCGATAGCGCTGTCGCACAGGGTCAGATCATCACGCTGGCCATAAATGCGACGGGTTTCCTCCATCGCTTCCGGATCAAACGCCTGCACGCTGCCACCGGCCTGCCACACAGCCTCCATCAGAGTGCGACTGGGCGCTTCGCGCATGTCATCGGTGTTGGGTTTGAACGACAAACCCCAGACCGCAATGCGCTTACCTGCCAGATCACCGCCGAAATGGCCTGACAATTTGCTGAACAGTACTTTCTTCTGCTCGGCATTGGTGGCCTCAACAGCACTCAGGATGCGCGCTTCGTACGCATTGGCCCGCGCGGTGCGCTCCAGCGCCTGAACATCCTTGGGAAAGCAGGAACCACCGTATCCGCAGCCGGGAAAGATGAACTGATAGCCGATACGCGGATCCGAGCCGATGCCACGGCGCACGGCTTCCACATCGGCACCCACGCGCTCGGCCAGGTTGGCGATTTCATTCATGAAACTGATCTTGGTCGCAAGCAGGGCATTGGCCGCGTACTTGGTCAGCTCGGCGGAGCGGATGTCCATGACGATCAGTTTGTCCTTGGTGCGGGCAAACGGCGCATACAGATTGCGCATGACCTCGCCGGCGGCCTTGGAATCCACTCCGACCACGATGCGGTCGGGCTTCATGAAGTCCTCGATCGCCGCGCCTTCCTTGAGGAATTCAGGGTTGGAAACCACATCAAAGCCGATTTGGGCGTCGCGCGCGGCAAGCTCCTGGGTGATAGCGGCTCGCACTTTGTCGGCGGTGCCAACCGGCACGGTGGATTTGTCGACCACGGTCTTGTGCGACTGCATGTGCTGACCGATGGTGCGCGCGACCGCCAGAACGTACTGCAGATCGGCAGAGCCATCTTCGTCCGGCGGGGTGCCCACAGCGATGAAAATCACCTCGCCCGCCTGCACCGCAGATTCGGCATCGGTGGTGAACTGCAAAGTCCCCAGCCGATGGTTGCGCACCACCATGGGCTCAAGCCCTGGCTCGTAAATCGGGATGCGCCCGGCATTCAGGCCATCAATCTTGTCCTGATCCACGTCCACGCAGATCACTTCATGGCCCATCTCGGCAAGACAGGTTCCGGATACCAGGCCGACATAGCCCGTGCCAAATACGGTGACTTTCACATGCACCTCTTTATTGATTCAGCCGATCATTGTAATCAAAGCCTATGACACTCAGGATACACTCGGCCCATGTTGCTTGGTCTGATTCTGCTCGCACTGGGTGCCACCGCACTGATTCCGGTGGAGTCCTGGGTGCATCGCAACCTGCATGGCGTCGCCGACACCCTGGCCGAACACGTTTATCTGCCGGCGGCACGCACCCTGCTGGTGATTGTGTTCCTGTACTGCGTGTTTCCGCAGCCCTTGCTGGCGCCCACAGTGCTGGCCGGCGTTGGTGATGCCGCGGACCTGAGCAGACCGGACTGGCACGCGCTGCTCAATGTGCTGTTCATAGCCGGCGCCCTGCTGCCGCTGTTGCCACGGGCCGAACGCTTCGGCGCGCTGATCCTGCCGCTACAGACCCTGATTGGGGCGTGGATTTTCATGCACCACTTCGAAGCCAGCCATGGCCTGGCACTGAAGCTGAACCACAGCGGCGTGCTGATGTTGTTCATCGGCGTGGTGATTGCCAGCCACATGCTGCTGCACCTGGTGGCGCGAGAACTCAGCGCGCGCTATCAACGCGATGCCTTGAGTCTTTACGACGCTCTGGCCTTGATTACCCAGCCACCGCTGGTGCTGATCGTGACCCGCGCCTACGTCATGACCTGAAGCCAAAGGCCATCGCCCAGCGCCGTGGGCGACGGCCTTTCATGGCGTGCCGTTAGGCCGCCTTGCTGCGTTGCTCGTCGTCCAGCACCTGCCAGCGGCTGACCTCTTCCAGCTCGTGATCGAAGGCATCTACCAGAATGGCCTCGACCCGCAGACGGTCGTACTCGGCGATCTGCTCGGCTTCCTGCGGGGTGATGATCTGCTTGTCCACACAGGCCTTGAGCTGCTGCTCCAGGGTGAAGTTGAGCGGGCCAATGTCCTTGGCCACCGCTTTGCTGAACCGGTTGTACAACGGCTCGATGGCGAGCAGTTTGTCCAGCGTCAGCTCCAGGCTGCCGATCGGATCATCCTCGCTGCGGTTGAGATACAGCTCGCTGGTCAGACGATCACGCAGTGCACCGGGGCTGAGCATGTGCTCGGCAATCTTCGCGGAAATCTCGTCCGCCACCGGCTTGTGGCTGCGCCCCAGCGGGAAGGCCACCCAACGCAACAGGCCGGCGACCGCGCGATTGGGGAAATTGCTGAAGAACTCGTCAAACGCCTTGTCAATCTCCGCCAGCGCATCGTCCAGCACCCACTGCATGTAAGGCAGGTCCTCATCCTGAGCGCCTTCATCATGGAAGTACTTGAGCGTTGCCGAGGCCATGTACAGCTGCGACAGCACATCGCCCAGCCGGGCCGACAGGCGTTCCTTGCGCTTGAGCTCGCCGCCGAGCACGGCCATGGTCACATCCGAAGTGAATGCCAGGGCTGCCGACATGCGTTCAAGCTGCTGGAAGTAGCGCCGGCTCGGCCCATCCACCGGACTGGACGCCAGACGGCCGCCGGTCAGACCCAGGGTCAGTGCGCGCACACCCCGGTTGACGGAAAAGCCGATGTGGCTCCACAGCAGATGATCGAACTCGTGCAGGTCATCCTCACGCGCCGCCTCCATCTCCGGGAACACATAGGGATGGCAACGGATCGCACCCTGCCCGAAGATCATCAGATTGCGGGTCAGTATGTTGGCGCCTTCCACCGTGATGGCGATGGGTATGGCCTGGTAGGCCGACTGCAGATAGTTCTTCGGCCCGGCCATCACGCCACGACCGCCATGGATGTCCATGGCATCGGTCAGCAGCGTACGCATCATGCTGGTCATGTGGTACTTGGCAATCGCTGTGACCACCGAGGGCGAACAATGGTCCACCGCCGATGCGGTGACGCTGCGCGTCGCCTCCAGCTTGTAGGTCAGGCCAGCGATACGGGCCGAAGCCTCCTGCACGCCTTCGAACTTGCCAATCGGCGTTTTGAACTGACGACGGATGTTGGCGTAGGCCCCGGTGGCCCGGTAAGCGGCCTTGGACGCCGCCGCGGCCAGCGCTGGCAAGGAGATGCCGCGTCCCGCGGACAGGCATTCGACCAGCATGCGCCAGCCCTTGCCGGCGTTGGCTTGGCCACCGATGATGAAATCGATGGGGACGAACACATCCTTGCCGTTGATCGGGCCGTTCATAAACGGCGTGTGGCAAGGATTGTGGCGGCGCCCGATCTCCACCCCCGGATTGTCCGATGGCAGCAGCACGCAGGTAATGCCGTACTCAAGCTTGGATTTATCGCCGAGCAGGCCGTCCGGGTCGAACAGCTTGATCGCCAGACCAACCACGTCGGAAACGGGCGCCAGCGTGATATAGCGCTTGGAGAAGTTCAGGCGCATGCCCAGCACCTGCTCGCCCTGATACTCGCCCATGCACACCACCCCGGTGTCGGGGATGGCACCGGCGTCCGAGCCCGCTTCCGGGCCAGTCAGACCAAAGCAGGGCAGCCATTCACCGGAGGCCAGCTTGGGCAGCATGTCCTGTTTCTGCTGACGCGTGCCGTAGTGCATGAGCAGCTCACCCGGGCCGAGCGAGTTGGGCACCATGACGGTGACCGAGGCCACCAGCGAGCGGGTTGCGATCTTGGTCACCACACAGGACTGGGCGTAGGCGGAGAAGCCCAGACCACCCCAGTCCTTGGAAATCAGCATGGCAAAGAACTTGTGCTCGCGCATGTAGGACCAGACTTGCGGCGGCAGGTCCTTGTCGCGGCCGACCTGCCAGTCATCAAGCATGGCGCACAGGGTTTCGGTTTCATTGTCGAGGAAGCTTTGTTCCTCCTCGCTCAGGGTCGTGCGCTTGAAGTTCATCAGCTTGGCCCAGTCGGGCTTGCCACGGAACATCTCACCCTCCCACCACACATCACCGGCTTCCAGCGCTTCGCGCTCGGTGTCGGTCATGTCCGGCAGGACAGCCTTGAAGGCTTTGAAGAGGGGCTTGGTGATCACACTGCGGCGCAGGGCGCGCAGATTGAACAGCAGCGCCAGCGGGACCAGCACCGCCAGCGTCCACAGAGCCGCCGTGGGGCCGATCAAAGCGGTTTGATAAAGCGCACCGACATAGGCAAATGCGGCCAGTGTCCACAGCCACAGGCGGGAACCACGGAATGCCAGGACCCAGAACAGGGCGATGGCGGACAAAACTGCAACAAGGGTCATCATGGGAATCTCCTTTGCGGGGTTGCAGCGAGCGGTTTATGCGCTACGCCGCACCGTTTCGACGTCGGCAGGAATCAGACTTTCCATGCACAGACGTACGTACTCGTTGAGGGCACGACCGCGCGGCAATGCATTGGGATCATCACTGCGCAGCTGCAACGTGCCCATGAAAGTGGCGTAGGCAAACATGGCCCAACGCCGCGCCTCCTCCGGCGCAAATCCGAGTGCCGCATAGCACTCATATAAGAATTCGAGTCTTTTCTTGGCCACACGTTCTACTACGGGGCCAACCCGCGGATCGGATGAGGCGGCAGCGAAAACACCGGTCAGGCGCCCGTTGCGCAAGCCCGAATTGGCCACCCGGAATACCTGCTGAAGGCGCTGGCGCGGGTCATCGATATGCGCCACCTGACGCACCACCTCGGTGGTTTCCTGCGCTTCCCAGGCCTTGAGGGCGGCCTGCAGCAAGGCATCGCGGTTCTGGAAATGCCAGTAAAAACTGCCTTTGGTCACGCCGAGCTTACGCGCAAGCGGCTCCACCGCGACCGCTTCGATACCACCTTCGGCAATCGCGTCGAGGGCGGCTTGCGCCCAATCTTCTGCGTTAAGCGAGTTTTTCACTGTCCATACGGATTCGTATTGGTGCGTCGCATCATGACACATACGCTAGCGTATGGCAAAGCGCGCAAGCACCCGCGCCGCCCGCAAAATTCAATCTGGCCCTGGACAATCAAACGGTGGCAGACTTCGCCTCACGCCTCGCCAGGCTGTGCCGAATCTTCGCATCGAATTGGAACCAGAATGACGCGTCCAGACCAGAGCGGGTCCGTACTCGAGGTTTTTAGCGCCTTTCTCAAACTCGGGCTGACAGCATTTGGCGGCCCGATTGCGCACCTGGGTTATTTTCACAGCGAATTCGTCGAGCGACGCCGCTGGCTGAGCGAAGCCGCCTATGCCGAGTTGATTGCACTGTGCCAATTCCTGCCGGGCCCGGCCAGCAGTCAGGTCGGGTTTGCGTTGGGCATGCAACGGGCAGGCCTGCCAGGCGGTCTTGCCGCCTGGACTGCGTTCACCTTGCCGTCTGCGGCACTGCTGGTCTTTTTCGCCAGCCTCGCTAGCCAGATGGACAGCCCCATGGCGCAAAGCGCACTGCATGGTTTGAAGCTTGTCGCCGTGGTGGTTGTCGCACATGCGCTGTGGGGTATGGCGCAAAAGCTTTGCCCGGACCGCAGCCGGGCTGCGATCGCGCTGGCAGCGCTGGTGCTGGTCACGCTGTTGGCCAGTGCCGCAACCCAACTGGCGGTGATCGCCATGGGCGCGACCCTGGGACTGCTGTGCTGCTCGCCATCCGCCCCGCAAGAGGCCGCCGCGCCGTCCTACCGGGTCTCACGCGGCGTCGGCGCATGCTGTCTTGCGACCTTTGTCATCCTGCTGCTGGGTTTGCCAACAGCCTATCTGGGCGGTGTGTCGCCGGGCGCTCAGCTCTTCGATGCGTTCTATCGCGCCGGAGCCATGGTGTTTGGCGGTGGCCATGTGGTTCTGCCACTGCTGGAAGCCCAGGTGGTCGACAGTGGCTGGGTCGGCGAGGATGCTTTCCTGGCCGGATATGGCGCGGCGCAGGCCGTCCCCGGCCCGTTGTTCACCTTCGCGGCCTATCTGGGCGCAGTCGGCACGCCGCTGGGTGGCCTGAGCGGTGCAACCGTGGCTTTGCTGGGCATCTTTGTTCCCGGGCTATTACTGCTGGTCGGGGTAATGCCCTTCTGGAACCAGTGGCGGCAACATCGTCTGGCTTACCCGGCCATGGCCGGAGCGAACGCGGCCGTGGTTGGCCTGCTGGCGGCGACCTTGTACCACCCGGTGTGGACGTCCGCCGTGCTCACGCATGGCGATTTTGCCATTGCCGCGGCGGGGTTCGTGATGTTGCTGGTATGGCGCACACCAGCCTGGCTGGTGGTGCTGACCACGGTCGCGGCTCGGGTCCTGCTTGACGTAGTGTGAGCAGCCCCGCAATGCGTCGCCAACCGTATAATGCAGGCATGAAACAGTTCTCTGCATGGGTCGCGCTGCTTGCATTGAGTCTTGCCGTCACGACGGCGAACGCCTCCCCCAGTGCCATCGAGCAACGCATCGCACAGGGCGATTTTGCCAATGCCCTGTTGCTGTGCGAGCAACAACTGGCCGATGATCCACACAATGCTTCAGTGCTGTTTCTCAAGGGTGTGACCCTGGCCAAGCTACAGCGCCCCGATGGCGCAGCTGCAATCTTCGAAGCGCTTACAGCGCGCTATCCAGGCTCGCCCGAGCCGGCCAACAATCTGGCCGTTGTGCTCACCCAAATGCAGCGCCAGGACGATGCCCTGCGGGTTCTGCGTGAGCTGGTGCAGCGCCATCCCGGCTACGCGCCCGCCCATGACAACCTGGCCCGCCTGCATGCTGGCATGGGGCAAACACCGGTTACCACCAGCGCCATCACACCTCGCCTTCCCAGTCAGGGCCCCGCGGCGGCCATGAGCACCATCGAAGCGTGGCGCAGCGATTGGCAGGCTGGCCGCGTACAGGCCTATCTGGCGCATTACGCCGATGACTTTCGCCCTGACCAGAACACCACGCACGCGCAGTGGATGGCACAGCGACGCGCCCGTGTCCGGCCAGACGCCTCTCGGCGTATTCAACTGAGCGATTTCAGCACTCAGACGTTAAGCGACAACAGTGTTCGAGTCAGCATGACCCAGCGCTATCAATCGGCGCGCTACAGCGATACCGTGCGCAAGCAACTGACCCTGCGCCAAACAGCGGGCGGCTGGAAAATCACCCAGGAACGCAGCCAATGAACACTTTGCGCGTGGCATGGGTGGCCATGATGATCAGCGGCGTGCTGCTCATGGGAGGTTGCGGCTCGCAAACCGACGCCATCAGCCGACCTGACTTTGATGGCAACCAAGTTGCCAATGGCGGCATTTTCCGCACCGCCATTCGCGCCGGAGACGGTGACTCGCAATGGATTTTCATGTTCGGCGAAGAGCAGGATGCCGGTGCCGATAACCGCATTGTTGCCTACCGCTTGGGCGACAACGCCGATGAATTCATCAGCGGCCGCTTCGTGACCAGTCTGGACAGCGGCGTGCGCCGCGCCAATGTCTTGTGGGTCGACACCGTCGAAGTCATCCCGGACGAAGACACCCCCGAAGATGAGCTGCCCGAGGAACCGGAATTCGAGCGCCGCGTGCGACCGGCGGTGCTGGATGTGCTGATCCAGGACGAAGAACATCTGCTCGGCACGCTGTCAGGCGAGGGCATCGACGCGACGGTGGATGGCGATTATCAAGACGCCTGGTACGAGCGCCCTGCGGGCCATGGCATCGTGGCAGGGGAATGGCGTGACCTGGATGCCTTCGGGCGTGAGAACATCAGCATTGCGATCAACAGCGAGGGCGGTTTTGGCGGCCGCACCATTGACGATTGCACGCTCAGCGGCCAGTTCACAGCCATCAATGCACGCTTCAACCTCTATGAGGTGATCATTGCCAACCTGTGCGATGAAACCCTGGATGCCACCGGCCTTGCCAGCGTTCGCCCAGCATCCTCAAGCACAACACCGGGCAGCGTCTCCACCCTGGTGATGGTGGTGCCGCTACGCGATGGCAGCGATATCCTGGGTTTTCAGCTGGCCGCGGAAAGCGAACCGGACGGCTTTCAGCGCTGAGGCGCGGGCCACAGCGGCGGTACATCAGGCCAGCGTTGATCGAAGTCACGCGTCACCCGGCGTGTCGCAGGCTCAGCCGGGAGCCGGCCCTGATTCCAGTCGCGCAAATCACGCAGGTTGCTCTCAATCATCAAATGCGTGGGCGCCAGCCGGTGCGCCCGCTCAAGCAAGGCCAAGGCTTCGCTGTAGTTGCCGGCATCGGCCTGACGAACCGCCAGATTGTTGAGCGTAACCGGATCAAACGGATTGCGTGACAATTCGCCCTCAAGGGCACGAATGGCCTGATCCAGCGAGCGCCCGACGACCAGCTCATCAACCAGCGCATCCTGCGCCGTGGTGCCGCCGCCCCAAGCCAACAACAGGGCCGCAAGGCCGAGGCGTAGCTTCAAATGCAATCGCTTCACCATGCCCAGGCTGCCCCTTGCTGAAATGCGCGACCAGTGCGGGCCTGGCGCCCGAGTCCACCGGCAAAGTAATAGCTCAGACCGGCCGTAAGCTGGTATTCACGAAAATCACGCGCGTTGTCCAATGAAAAACGCCCGGTCAGCGCGAGGTGATCGCTGATCGGACGGCCGAGTTCCGCGCTGACCAGATAGCTGATGCCGGAGGTGTCGCCGCCGCCATAGCCCGAAGCCAGATCACGCCCGGGCTCGGCCAGGATCAGTGCATCCAGCTCATCCTGAAGCACCGCGCTTGAAGGGAACCAGGCCGCACCATCTTCACGAAAAGTCTGGAAACCAACCGCCGTGTTTATTCGGTAGCTCACGTCGCGCCAGCTGCCCGAAAGCTCCACCGGCAGCACCGCCGCAAGGAAGAACTGCGGGCTGAAGTAACCCCCATGGCCAAAACTGAAATGACGCTGGTTCTTGTCGAAGTGCAGGGCGGTGATGTTGAAACCGTAAGTCACTTTGGCCTGAGCGGACAGCCGATTGTGCAGGTAGACCCCGCCACTGAAGTCTGCCGTGGTGTTTTCGTCCACATTGCGCCCATCAATCTGGCCCATGCGCAGTTCGGCATACAGCCCGCCCTGCTCGGTATCACGGGTCAGCCCCAGTTCCAGAGCCGAGCGGCTCATGCCCCCCCAATTCAATCCGAGCAGTTCATCACGCAGACCGGCATAGGACAGCAAGCTGTCGGTCAGCGGCTCACGCCCCATACCGATATGGCCCTGCCAGATGTCACCCTGTGGGCGCCAATCAACACGCCCCATCAACCGTTCCTCGGGAAAGCCCAAGGGGGTGGTGCCGATGCTGGCTGACAACTCACCCAGGCGATAGCCGAGTGCAACACTCAAGCCGGATTCCGACACACCAATGCTGTCAGCCTCGCCACCGCCGATCAGGGCCAATGTGCCTGATCTCTCGCGTTGCTCACCTGCCAGATCGCCGGCACTCAGAAACACCGGGGAAACGGCAACAAAGCCCTGGCCCGCACGCCGCGCGTGGCCCACATAGCGAAAGTCCACGCCGGTTTCAGCCAGCCGCGACAAACCCGCTTCACCCTCGCGCACGCGGGCCCGCACCCGGGCCTGAATCTGATTGGTGGTCTGGCTCCGCAAGCGCGCGATGCGCAGATCCAGCGGCGCATCACTGTCATCGACCGTCGCCGGCATCGGCGCACCAAACGCCGGGCTTAAATTCGGCGCCAAGCGCAACGCCGTGCCCGGCACTTGGCGCGAGATACCGCTGTCTTGCCCCTGGCCTGTACGCAAGCTGGGCGCACCATCAAGACGCAAGATGCTGATCGCGCTCAGTGCCGCAAACGGGCTACCCGGCGCGGCCTGCGGCACCGAGAACGCTGACGGGCGCGGACGCAGAGGTGGCGCCCACGCGGCGCCATCAAGCGAGGCCTCGTTAGCACCCTGAATCATGCGCAAACGTGGCGCTTGAAGCTCTTGCATCGCCCGTGGAGAACCTTGTGCAGCACGCTCAAGCTGAGCGAAATGCAAGGCCAGCCCACTCTCACCGCGCCGTTCAGCCAATTGACCCTGCAATGCAAAGTAGCGCGGGTCGCGCTCGTTAAGGCGCTTCAAACGACGCAAACCCTGCTGGGCCGCGGCCTCATCTGCGCGTAGCAGGGCCGCTTGTACGCTGCCGGCCAGAGCATCGATGTTCTCGGGGTCGGCGAGCAAGGCCTTATCGAACAGGGCTTGTGCGGCCGGTCCATCACCGGCGTCGACAAACACACGGGCCAGCGCCTGCATCACGGCCACATCTTCGGGGCGGCGCTCGACCACGTCGCGCAACAGCTCATACGCAGCGGCCAGGTCGCCACGTTGGCGGGCACGGTCGGCCAGACTGATGCGATAGCCGGCTATCAAGGTTTCCAGCTGTTCCGCCTGCGTGGCTGATAATGGGGCACTCAGCAAGCTGTTGGCCTGGGCCTCAAATTCAGCGCCCTGATTCAGGCTGAGCAGCAACCCGGCATATTGCAATTGCTCATCCAGGCCGGGCGAAGGGCGATCCAGGGCCTGACGCATATAGGCCATGGCCCGTGCAGCATCACCCAGTTGTGCCCAGGCTGCGGCCAAGGACGCTGCGAAGGCGCGTTCCTGACCGGCCTCACGCGCGGCGGCGGATAGCGCAGCATCGGCCACCTGTAGCAGGCCTGCGGCGTGCGCCGCACGTGCTTTGGCGATGTGGTACTCAACCCATGCGCGCCTCTGCAAGGCGCGCGCATCTGGCGAAATCGCCTCTGTCGGCAAGTCTTGCAGGCCCACAAGCACCGCAAGCCACTGTTGCAGTTCAGCCTGCATGAAGGCCACCGCAAGCCGCGCCTGAGGGTCACGGCGGGCATCACGTTGCAGGGTGCTCAGTACCTCTTGCGCCTGATCATCCTGGCCAAGCTGACGCATCACGCGGAACAGGTCCAGGCGCAGCCACGGATCGCCCGGCGCCAGAGTGATCGCGCGCTGCAAATCTGTCTTGGCCGTGGAAGCGGCCCCGCCGCTGAGTGCTGCACTGGCACGCCGGCGCAATTCGGCAGCCTGGGCCGGGCGCAACACGGCCTGCAGGTCTTCATGGCCGCTGGCAACCAGCCGCTCGGCCTCGCTCAGGCGCCCTTGCGCCACCAGAATCTGCGCTTGCAGACGGTTGGCGTCCAGGTTGTCCGGACGCGCTGCGAGAACCTGCCGGAGCTGGGCGCCGGCCTCCTCAAGCTGCCCCTGGTCGCGTAAAGCAAGCGCATACGGCAGGCGCAGCAGCGGATCGAACTGTGCCGGCGGCGCGGCGAAGGCATCAGCGTATAAACGCAGAGCCAAGGCCTGATTCTGCCCCTGGCGAGCATTCTCGGCCGCGTTGTAGCGATTGTAGAACTGCGCCTCACGCAAGGCCGGACGCCACTGGGCCGCGCGCGAGGGCGCACGTTCAAGCGCACGCTGGAGAAGCTGCGCGGCCTGCTCGTGCTGTTGCAGACTGAGCGCCGCCATACCCTGGCCGGCCAGCGGAATGCCACTGTCCGGATAGCGCTGCGCCAGTTGCTCGAAATACGTTTGAGCCTGGCGCGCCTGGCCACGCTCAAGCAGGGTGTAACCCTGGACTGTGGCCTGATCGATTTCGGCCACGCGCTGACGTTGCTGCAACGTGTTCAAAGAAGCCAGTTTGGCTGCCACCTCCGCATCATCCGGCCAAACCGCGAGGTAGCGGCGCAACAGACTGGCGTCAGCGGGTGTCAGCTCGAGCCACAACAGCGCCTGTTTGCTGGCCTGCTGCAACGCCACCGGATCGACGGCAGTTGGGGCGAGTTCCAGCAAATCCCGGATGCCCTGGCGGCGCCAGCGCGGCTCGTAGGTTTGCAAGCGGGCCAGACTCATGCGCAGTGCGAGATTGTCTGGCTGCTGAACGGCCATACCTTGCAGTGCATCGATCGCCTCGCGCCGGTACTGCGGATCACCAGCCAGGCCCTGGTAATACTCAATCTTCAGCGCGTCGTCGCCGGGCGGCTGTGGGAACGCTTCACGATAGGCGATCGCGGCCTGCTCATAGCGCCCCGCACGTGCGGCGGCACGGGCACGCGACAGCGCGTCGGTCTGAGCCCGCTCACGGGCGCGCTCGCTGGCCGCCTGATCGAGAAAACGCGACGCCGGATTGACGCTTTCCAGCCGCACACGCATCCGCTGTGCATCGGCGTGCTGCCCAGTTTGGGCATACAGCAGGGTCAAGCGCGCCAGGGCCTCTTCGTTTTCGGCATCCACGGCCAACACGCGCAACCAGGTTTCGATGGCCAAACCTTCTCGCCCGCGTTCCTGCCACTGCCGCGCCCGTTCGGCCAAAGCCTCAACAGCCGGGTCGTTGCTCTGAGCGAACACCGGTGAGGCCATCTGCCACAGCATGGCGGCGAGCAAAGTCACAAGCGGCCATTTCATGGCAGTACCAATTCACCCCGTTGGTTAAAGCGAAAGCGCTTGTACCGATAGCCTTCGGCGAACAAGGCCAGAACCTGGTCATAGTAGCGCGCGGGCTGACCCAGCATTTCACCCTGGCGCACGGCTGCCACGCGCTGGTCGAATCGTTTGCTGAGGCTGCGCGCGCCCGCCGCTTCGCTGAACATGGCCATGACGGCATCAAATCCTGGCGGGCCGATACCGTCTTTCCAGCCGGTCGCAACATCCCAGCGCTCCGGCATGTAGCCAAGCGGCCTGAGATAACGCACAACAGGCGTCATCACGGCGAGCAAGTCTTGTGATATCGGGTCATCCGGAATCTGCATGGCAGCCCACAGGTAGACCCGGATCGCATCGTAACTGCCCAGGGTGCCGGTCTGTGCGTCAGGACGAAAACCCTGCGCTGTGACTTCAACCCAGTCAGGTGGCAAACCGCGCGGCGAACCGGCTGCGATCATGGCAACGGCATGCTGCGCGATGTCATTCCAGCGTTGATCCAGCAGCGCAAACCGGCGCATCTGGAACAACGGCAGATAACTCGGATTCAAACGTACGCCGGTGCTGGTCAAGAACCCGTTGGGCGCCGGCAGCAAAACCGTTTGCGCCTCCAGCGTACGAATACACTGGGTAGATAGCTGATCCAGAACCTTGCGCCCCAGCTCTGTGTAGCTCGGCACCTTCCACAGCCTACCGGCTTCAAGCAGGCTGTAGGCGATAAACATGTCCGCATCGCTGGCCGAGTTGGCATCCAGCACGCGCCAGTTGTCAGTCTCGGCATCACGCCCCCACACCCAGGCCGGCAGATGGGTCGATAAATCACCGTTGGCCAGATTGTTTTCCAACCAGGTCAGGATGCGCCCAAACTGCTCTCGATCACCGGCGACCAAGGCGAAGAACAGGGCGTAGGCCTGGCCTTCAGAGACCGTGCGACCATCGCCTGTCCAATCCACCACACGGCCATCGTCCTGCACAAAACCGGCTTTGAAAGCCGACCACAGCGGCCATTGCGCCTGCGCCGTAAAGCTGAACATCAGCAAACCCAGCGTCAGGTATATGGCACGAATCGCAGACATGACCGTCCCTAGCGTGCCGAATCACGCGCAGCCAGACTGGCCCGCACCACAATGATGAACAGCAGCACGGCCAGCAGCAGCAGCGGCACGATGATGTAAGGATGCGCGCGCAACCAGGTCAGCACACGGTAATCCCATGGCAGCTGACCAACCGCGTAGCGAGGGCCAAGGTCGTAACCACTGACCTGATCGCCGTTGAACAGCGCCAGATCGCCACGTATGTACTGGGAACGCCCGGGTTCGATCAGGGCGGATGCAGCCGCTGGCAGATCGGCATCAGCCCCACCGGCCAGCACGACGATGCTGCGCCCGGCAAAATGTGGCGATTCAAAAGCCATCAGTGCTGCAAGATCACGCCCCGCGCGCAAGGCCACCTCGCCCGCGTGCTGACGTGCGCCGTCCAGGTCACGCTCGTCCATCCAGGCCTGGAAACGCTCAACCCAGGAATCACGACGCATGAGCACATCATCGGCATTGAAGCTGAGCGGCATCCGCTCGGCCCAAACCTTAAGCGACGGCAAACTGTGCGCTTTGCCGATGACCAGCAGGTCGCGGTCAAGCTCGCTCAAATTTGAGCTGTCGCGGTAGCTGGCGATACGCAGCAAGGGCAGGCCACCCTCGCGCCCCAGGTAGCCGGCCAGACTCAGCGCGGCGCTCAGATCTTGCTCGTCAGCGGTGGCCGGCAGCACGAATGCGGTCTGGCTGCCATCGGCGAAGCGGGTGAACGGAAAGCCGCCGTCACGCAGCAAATGCAGATCCGGCATGCGCGCGTAGTAAGCGGTGCGCGGCAAATCGATGCGCGCTTGCTGATCGATAGACCCCTCCCACTGGGCCTGTGCGTAAGCCTGACAGGCGCGCTCCGTGTTTTTAACGAAATTGAACTGCCAGTCGAGCCGGTTGCGGTGGGTGAACTGGCTGGCCGGCAAGCCCATACGCGCATCCACGGCAGAGCCGCCAAAAGGACGTTCCAGCCGGAGCTGGTCTGCAAACTGTCCGTTGAGTATGGCGCTCAGCGTTGAGCCGCTGTCGACCGCGACCATGGACGCGCGGTAATCAAACTTGAGTGTCGGTGATGCGCTGTTCAGGAAGAACAGATCGGGCGGCAGTCGAAATTCCACGTCAATCGGGCCAGCCGAAAGGCCGCGGGCGGTCAAAGCACCGGCCATCAGCGGGGTCAGATCCAGCTCGCCAGCCACCGGCTGCAGCCATCGCGGCGAATCATTCAGCCCCCGCGGCGCAGGCAAGCTAACGGTTTGCAATTCGGCACTGCTGCCGGACAGCCCGGCATAGCCGTAAACCAGTGCACGCGCGGCATCTGCAACCTGCCGGGCGTCGAGCGCACTGATCACCAGCAAGCTGGTGGCGGGCATCTGAGGATGGGCCATTAAATCCACACGAGGACGCGGCCCCGGCGGCGCCAGGCCCAACTCGGGAAACTGCTGAGCAGAACTGCGCAACACAATGGCCGGCCCGCGCTCGGGCAAACGCCCCAGAAAAACCGGGAATTCTGCACCGCGGTAATCCGCCTGAGCACCGAACCACGACGCCACAACCAGTGCGGCATCCACCACTTCATTGGACGGTGAGGGCGGCAAGCTGACCGGTAAACGCACCCGGCGCGGATCCGCAGCATCAAAAAACGGCGCGGGCAGATGGCGCAGGTCCAGAGGCAAAGGCAGCTGCGACAGGGACAGATCCAGCTGGCTGTGCTGGCTGATCTCCAGCCACAAGGCCGCACTCAGCGGATCCTCGCACTCTCCTTCGGCCTGTGCGGCAAATTTGCCGATGAACTCGAAACGCAGCTGATTGAAGACCACGAACAGGGTCGGGTCGATACGAAAACGACGTGTCTCGCCACCTGCTGCATCACTCTCCAGCCGCCAGCTTTGAACGATTTCGTCGTTGAGGTACACGTTGACCTGACTGCGGGCGGCGGACAGCATCGGTGAGGCACGGTAACTCACCGCCAACTCGGCATCCTTTACCAGCTGATCATTGCGCACTGCGAAGGGCAACGAATATTGCGCGTGGGCCGTGCGCAAACGCAGCGGCGCCTGGGCCCCCATATCCTCAAGGGTGAAGTGACGCGCAGCATCATCGGGCCGGGCAACCGGTACAGCGCCGTCATCGTGCTGCGCCCAAGCGGGCCCGCTCAGCGCCACGGCGGCTGCGATCAGAATCGTGTTGGCTAATTTCATGTTGTTCTGAACCGGACGAAGGAAACAAGACTCTGGATCAGCGTGCGCACAAAAATACGCCCGCCTTCGAGTCCGAAACTGGCGACCTCGGCCAAGGCCTTGAGCGGCCGATCGCGGTTTTCGCGATTGCGCCAATTCAACCACGCATCCGCACGGCCGAAAATTACATAGACCAGAAAACTCTGCTCTTCGATGTTCAGATCATGGAATTGCAAAGCAACGCCGTCATCGTCCAGGCGCCGTACGGTGGCCGGCAGCCACAACATGCGTCGCTCTGGCAGCAGCGCGATCTCGACCTCATCACCACGCTGCAAGTCGAGCAATCCAAGATTGGTAAACGCGGTGCCGCCGAGCGACAGATCAGACGTTTCGCCGACCTCAACCACCGCATCGTCATCGGCGCCACGCATGCGCAGCAGTGCCGGCACCTGGGTCTCGATGCGCACTTGCTCACGCCGCTGCTGGCTTTCTGAAGCCACCCGCAATGCCGCGCCAAGAATGATCAGGTTGTATACCGTCCAACCCATATTGAGCAGCAGGGTTTCCACTTCGGCCTCAGGTCGCAGCATGCGCCATAAGCCCACCAACATGCCGAGGATGCTCATCCCGAACAGAAACAGATACGGTTTGGCGATATCGGCATCAAAATAATCCCGATCAATCACCCCGCCTTTCGCCGTGACATTGAAACTGCCGAGCTTCGGATTGATCAAGGCCAGCGTGGTTGGAATGATGATGAATACGGCCAGCACGGTCTCGTACACCTCGGCCCAGAACGAGTGCCGGTAAGGCCCCTGGATGCGCGAATTGGTCATCGTGGCCATGAACAGGTGAGGCAGGGCAAACGCCGCAATCATCAAGCCGTTGCCGGCAATCACCTTGGCATCCAGCAGCAGGTACGCCAACGGCGAGGTGAGGAAGATCAAACGCGGAATGCCATAGAAAAAATGCAGCATGGCGTTGGTGTAACACAGGCGTTGACCAAGCTTGAGGCCCCGCATCAGCATCGGATTATCACGGCGGAAGATCTGCGCCATACCGCGCGCCCAGCGAATACGCTGACCGATGTGTGCCGACAGGGACTCCGTAGCCAAACCCGCAGCCTGCGGGATATTGATGTAAGCGCTCTTCCAACCGCGCGAATGCATTTTTAGCGAGGTGTGCGCATCCTCGGTGACCGTTTCGATGGCAATGCCACCAACCTGTTCAAGCGCGGTGCGCCGCAGCAGGGCACAGGACCCGCAGAAAAACGTCGCGCCCCAGTAATCATTGCCATCCTGTAACAGCCCGTAAAACAACTCGCCCTCGTTAGGGGCCTTGCGAAACAAGTCGAGGTTGCGCTCGAAGGGGTCGGGTGAGAAGAAATGGTGTGGGGTCTGCACCAGCGACACCTTCGGGTCGTCAACCATGGTGCCCACGGTCAACTGCAGAAAAGACCGCGTCGGAATGTGATCGCAATCAAAGATGGCGATGAGCTCGCCGCGGGTGTTTTTCAGCGCCGCGTTGATATTGCCAGCCTTGGCATGTTTGTTGTCGCTGCGGATGACATGCTCGGCACCAACTTCGGCGCAAAAGGCGGCGAACTCGTCACGGCGCCCGTCATCCAGAACGTAGACCTTGATTTTGTCTTCCGGCCAATCCATTTTCAGCGCAGCCAGAACTGTCGGGCGCACCACACTGAGCGGCTCGTTGTAGGTGGGGATAAACACATCCACCGTGGGCCATAGACCGGGATCGTCCGGCAGTTTGAGCGGTTTTCGCCGGCGCGGTGCAATGATCTGGAAGTAACCCAGCACGAGAATGGCCAGGGCGTAGAGCTCGGCGCCTAACAATCCCGCCGCCATCACTCGATCCAGCCAGCTGAAACCTGCGCCCAGCGGCAGGGTTTCAGTCACCCGCCAGAACAGATAGCGCACCGTGGTCAGCACTGAGATCACGATCAGCGCATATGACACCCAACTGCTCTTGATGCGCCGGTTGAGAAACGCGCCGAAAATTACGCTGCCAACACCAAAGGCCAGCTGTCCGCTGAGGCTCAGCGGCGTGACGATGACCATCACGGAAACACTGAGCAAGCCACCCAACATCAGCAGCAAATTGAACCCACGCATCAGCGAGTTTCGCCCAGTAGCATGCTGATCAAAGCCCTGCGCGGCCGGCAAGACTACTTCTGCCCGCGGTTGATACCCTCGGAGCGACCACTGAGGTGGCTCAGAATCTGGCTCAGATCACGCTTGACGCGTTCATCCTGGGTGTGTTGCCGATCGGCTTGACGCGGTGCCAGATGAAGGTCGATTTGTACCTTGCGCGCCGCCCGCGCGGGCGCGGTCGCCTGCAACCGCGAGAACACCGAGGCCAGGGACTCGGTGTAACCCTGATCGGGTTCGGGTGCATCCGCAGGATTCGCTGTGATCTCGGCCGGATGCGGTGCTGGCGCAGCGTCAGCCCTGGAGGCTTTGGGCATAGCCGCAGAGGGTGCGGCCGGCGCCTTGGCCTGCTCCGGTGACGAACTGGCACGCGCGGTTTTTACCAGGCGCAAGCGTTTGTGCTGCGCTAGGCTGCCGGTGTCTCGATAGTCGAAATTCTCCAAGCCCAGGGCGCGGAGCATCGAATCGATATCGTCTTTGGACTCATGGTCACGCATAAGACGGGCTAAACCACAATGTGAATTTGGATAGATACGCCCGATTATAGTTGTTCCGAGAACGAATTCACGTGAGCCAGACGAAATTTCATCAGATTGTCGGGCAGTTCATCAGCCAAGACCTGCCGCACATCGAGTTCCTGGGTCGCCCCCATGTCACGTAACCACTCGGCAAACAGGCCCTCCAAAATGGCCGGCGCCCAGTCTGAGGAACTCGCGCCCAGCAGGGTGGTGAGGGGGTTGTCGCCAACCACGATGGACACATGATCCTTGGCCACCTCCAGGCGCACCCAGCCCCAGTCCATACTCAGCAACTGTGCGTTGATGGCGGCTTCGAAGTCTTCAATGGTGGTGCAGCTGGAGAGCGGGAGGGCCGCGCCAATCTGACCACCTGCAACATGGGCCAGCGTGCGCAATTGGCCATGATCAACGTTGTCGCTGAGAACCATGGCCATACCCCGCAGCAGGGGCGCTGTTGCCGGCGTGCGCTTGAGATGGCGCAGGTATTGAAGATGCTCGTTGAGATAGTTATCAGTAGCCACGGTCACCCTGCCGCAGAAAAAGGATGACGTCAGTGTAGCGCGCTGCGGAAGACCTCTCAGGCCGCGCGCAAGGCGTCGTCACGGCTGGCGCACAGAGTCACAACCTTATTGAAATGCAGCAGCGTGAGGGTTTCCAGCGGCTGATCATGCGCGGCGGCGAGCAGCAAGGTCGCCCCCTGCTGCTTGAGCTTGCGGTAACAGAATGCCAACAGGCCAACGCCGGTTGAATCCAGATAACTCACACCACCCAGGTCCATCACAACCCGGCTTGGCCTCTCCCTCAACACCTGCTCAAAAACGCGTCGCAACGCTGGCACATTGGCAGCATCCAGCTCGCCGTGTGGCGCAATGATCGTGCTCCCTTGCAAGGTTTCTTGTTCGATTTTCATTGTGAGTTGGCCATGCCTGAATGAAACGCATTGCATTGCGGTGGCGCTGATGGCGCGACACGCCGCGCATCCCTGTCGCATTGGGCAAACCGCACACCCCGGCAGCACGCGGTCTTGCTCGCAAACTAGCTTGAGCAAGTTTTCGCAAATTGCAACTTTTTCACCTCCAAGCTGCTAGCCGGGCCTACGCGCGCAGAGTACAGTCAGCGCCCCCACTGCGAATGGCATAAGGAGTCGGAACGTGAGTTACACCGCACTGCGCGTAATGGAAAAAGGCGCTGAAGCCAGCTTTGAAACAGTTGACCTCAAGCCGCTGGAAGCCGGTCAGGTCAGCATTGAGGTCGAGTATTCCTGTCTCAACTTCAAAGATGCTCTGGGCGTCACCGCCAGCAGTCCGATCATGCGCACGCTGCCTTGCACGGCAGGTATTGATCTGGCTGGCGTGGTCACCGAATCGCGCGATGAGCGCTACGCGCCGGGCGACAAGGTGCTGGCCTGTGGCGCCAACCTGGGCGAGCTGTACGACGGCGGCTTGGCCGAGATGGCCCAGGTTGACGGCGAATCACTGGTCGCCCTGCCCGATGACTTTTCGACCCGCGAAGCCATGATCTATGGCACCGCCGGTTTCACCGCAGCACTGGCGATGGTCAAGCTGCTGCGCAATGAGCAGAGCCCGGATCTGGGACCGATTGCGGTCACCGGCGCCACCGGCGGAGTCGGCTCGATTGCCATCGCACTGCTGTCCAACGCCGGCTTCGCACCGGCGGCCATTACCCGCAAACTGGATCAGGCCGAGTATCTGACCGGCCTGGGCGCCGCCGAAGTTGTGGACGCCACAGACTGCGGCAAGCCGGAGGGCGCACTGATGAAACCTCGCTGGGGTGGAGCCATCGACAATCTGGGCGGCGACATGTTGGCCTGGCTGATCGCGACCACCCGGCCGCACGGCAACATCGCCAGCATCGGTCTGGCCCAATCGATGAAGCTCAACACCACGGTTGCGCCGTTCCTGCTGCGCGGCATCAACCTGCTGGGCATACACTCGGTCGATATCCCCACAGCCTTGCGTCAAGGCACTTGGGCCCGCATTTTCGGCGATTGGCGGCTGGCTGACCCGGAGCGTTTCGTGCACCAAACCATTAGCCTGCAAGACGTCCCGGCTGCGTGTCGCAAGCTGATGGACGGCCAGGTTCACGGACGCTATCTGGTTAAAATGGGCTGATCGGAAAAATCTGCAGACAATAAAAAAGCCGGTCGAAACCGGCTTTTTTCTTTCTTGGGTTACCCCCCGAGGATCACTCCTCGGCTTGCTTCACTTCGATCAGTTCAACATCGAAGATCAGGGTCTGGTTGGGGCCGATCATCGCGCCCGCGCCGCGCTCACCGTAGGCCAGCTCCGGCGGGATGAACAGTTTGGCTTTACCACCCGGCTTGATCATTTGCAGGCCTTCGGTCCAGCCCTTGATCACGCCATTGAGTTTGAAAGTGGCCGGCTGACCGCGCTTGTGCGAGCTGTCAAACTCGGTGCCGTCGAGCAGCGTGCCGGTGTAATGCACCACCACGGTGTCGGTTGCGGCCGGGGCATCACCTTCACCTTCTTCAACAATCAGGTACTGCAGGCCGGATTCGGTGGTCTTCACACCGTCTTTGGCCGCATTTTCTTCGAGGAAGGCCTGACCTTCACTCAGATTGGCGTCGGCCTGCTCGGCGCGCTCCGCATTACGCTTTTCGGCGGCCTGCTTGTAGATCTTCTGCTTGACCTCGGCCATTTCCTGATCACTCAGGCGGGCGTCCTTTTCGTTGTACGCATCAGACAAACCGGCGGTCAGCGCGCCCAGGTCCACGTCCACTTCGCCCATCTGGCCCAGACGCGAGCCGATCTCGTAACCGGCCGAGTAGCTGAATTTCTGCGCATCGGTGTCGAGGGCGGCATCACCCGCCGATCCGGCCGGTGCAGCGCCATTCTGCTGGCACGCGCTGATCAGCAGCGCGCCACCCAGCGCCAGGGTTCCTGCCAGAGGCTTGAAAGTCATTGGGTTGTCTCGCTTTTGTGAAATGACAAGGCGCAGCACCTTATCCCTCGTCAGGCGCAAACGCAAGGTTGCGCAGGACTCAGTTTTCGGTGCGTGAGCCCACGCTGCGCGGGCGATGAACCAACTGCAGAATGGCCTGTCCGATGTCCGTTCCGAGCATGCCCAGCGAACGATCTGCCAGCTGGCCCACACGCATGTCGATAGCCAGGCGCTCATCACCCTTCTCCAGATCGTCTGCGGCCACCGGTATGAGCCAGCCTTTCTGCTTGAGCGTATCGACGAAACCACGGAACAGCGCTTTGTCGAAAAACTCCGGTGCATCGCGCCCGCTGACAATAGCCAGACGCTCAGCCATCAGCTGCGATTCTTTTTCAAAAGCCAGCCTGTGGATATGCCCTTCGCTCATGCGCGCCTGCAGCAGCAAGGCGTTGAGGGCGTAACGCTCCAGGGTCTCGCGCAGGATGTTGCCAAGCCGGGCCAGGGTGGCAAACTCTCGCGTGCTGACTGGCGGCGCAACCAGGCCGTAGCGCTCATCTTCATTCAGCAAGCCCAGTTTGAGCATGGCATCGATCAACGCCGCAATCTGGGTTTCCACATTCTCCAGCGGCCAGCGCAGGTGCAGCTCGGTACGTAGAAACGGATACAAATCGGTGGCCGCGGCAATCAGATCATCGCGCTCGACCCCGGGCCGGAAGCGGAAGAAGCTGGCCAGCAGGGAGGGCAGGGCGAAAGCATGCTGCACGCTGTTACGGGTGTAGGTCATGAGCACTGCATCGCGCGCTTCCGCGACCAGCAAATCGCCCCACGGATGCGCCACCCGATTCAGTGGCACCACCGGTTCAGCCTCGGCAACCAGCTCCTCCGCCGAAAGTGTCGGCAGCACGATATTGGGGCCGTACGGCGCGGCACGCTGCAGGGCCAGCCAGCTGTCGATCTGTTCGACCATTTCGTCTGCGGCGATAGCCCGTTGCGGCGTGGCCAGCAAGGTCATGGCGCTCAGGCCCGACGAACTCAGCACCACGGCGCCGTTAATACGTGTCATCACGCGCAGGCTCATCTGCTCGACAAACGGCGCCAGGCCCTCCGGCTGCTGACCTGCCTTGTACGGCGCATCATCCAGCCACTGGGGTTGATGCTCGCGGATGTAGTTGCCCAGCTCCAGCGGCTGACCGAAGGACAGATAGGCTTTGCCGTAGTTGCGGCTGAGCACCTTGCGGACTTTGAGGAACTCCCACACCGATTCCTTCTTGACCTTGCTGCCGCGCAACTCCTTGAAGTAACTGTTGACCTCGGCGACCTTGTCGTAGCCGATATAAACCGGAATCACCGTCACCGGTTTGTCGCTGCCACGCAGATAGCTCTCCGTCACCATGGCCATCATGCCGGTCTTGGGCTTGAGCAATCGACCAGTGCGGCTGCGCCCGCCTTCCGGATAGAAACTCATCGGGAAGCTGCGTGAGATGAGGAAATCCAGATAGGCACGAAAGGCCGCAGTGTAGAGCTTATTGCCACCAAAACTGCGGCGCAGGAAAAACGCCCCGCCACGGCGCAGAATCGAACCCACCGGCCAGAAATTGAGATTGATCCCGGCGGCAATATGCGGTGGCACCAGGCCCTCGTCATACAGCACGTAGGACAGCAGCAGATAATCCATGTGGCTGCGGTGCGACGGCATATAGATGACACCGCCCTGGGCCGCAGCATCCCGAGCGCGCTCGATGCGATGGATCTCGACCCCGTTGTAGACCCGGTTCCAGACCCAGGTCAGCAGCACATACAACACCCTCAGCGTGGTGGTGGAATACACCGCCGCGATTTCGTCGACATAGCGCCGCACCTTGTCGCGCAGCACCGCCGGGCGTTCGCCGGTGCGCCCAGCCTCTTCGCTGATCACGGCGCGCACGCCCGGATTGGCCAGCACGGCCTGGGTCACCTGGTTGCGGGTATACAGCGCCGGCCCCAGCGTGGCGTTGCGCTGACGCCGGAAGTGAAAACGGAAAACGCGAACCAGCTTCTGGGTGATGCGATCGTAATCCTGAGCTTCACCAATGAATTCGCGAAAGCGCACCGGCTTGCCGAAATTCATCACGATGTTGCGGCCGTTGGCCAGGATGATCAGAAACTTGCGCAGATAGCCCGGATTTTCCGCATCTGAGAACAAGATGCGAAACAGCGAGGTTTCCTTGCCCGGATCACGCCCCCAGAACAAGGACACCGGCACCAGCTGCAGATCAAAGTCCTGCTGTTCGCAGGCCTGACGATGCAGCTCACGCAACTGGCCTTTCTTGTCGAGCAGGACCGGCAGATACAGACACACCGCCTTGCCCTTGTCGGGCAGCTTGTTGCGGCTCTTGCGCACCGGCACGAGGCCTTCGCGCGCAACAAAATGCTCCAGCACCCAGCGGTCCACATAGCTGCGATAGGCCAGCACGTAGCACACCGGTATATCCGGGTCCAAAGCCAGGGTTTCGTGCAATCGGGTCGGTGAAATGGTTGCTCGCACCATGGCCAGCAGCGGCTTGCGCAGCCACCAGGTGAGGAACCAGATGATTTTGCCCAGCATAGGTCTTCCCAAAGCCGTACTGAAATGTCCGGCGGCGGCCTGCCTGGGGCCCGCTCTTGTCCGGCGCACCCAAGGGGGTGCAATCGGTGTAGTTTAACGGAATGGACCCTGCAACTTTGCCTGAAGCCCAAGCTCGCCGTGAGGCCGTGCGTCAACGTATCGGCACATTGGCCACCCTGCTGGACAGCGCTTTTCGCATACCCGGCACACGCATCCGCTTCGGTGTGGATGCCCTGATTGGCCTGATTCCGGGCATCGGCGACGTGTTCGGCGTCGCCCTGGGTCTGTGGATGATCTGGCAGGCACGCGGCGCGCGTGCGCCCCTGCCGCTGCAGCTCAAGATGCTGTTTAACCTGATTATCGAAGGTGTCATCGGCATTGTGCCCGTGCTTGGTGATGCCTTTGACGTGATGTGGCAGGCCAATCAGCGTAACCGGCGCATTCTGATCGACTGGATGGATGAGCAAGACCGCCGCCCGCCTCCGCCCCGGGGCCGAAGCTGGCTGTGGCTGGCGCTGGCGGCACTTGTATTGGTGGCCATACTGGCCTGGTTCTTAAGCACCCCCTCAGCACGCTGATCAACCCGGAATAAAGCCCGACAAAACCCCCATTCGGAGCCGTTTTTGCGCAGTGCAGCATCATCTGACTAGGCTTCTAGTCGGATTTATCCAGCCTATACAAGTGTTCTGCAAACACCCGAAATAGCTGGAAAAACAAGCCATTAGAAAACACTTGTACACGCAAGCCCGAGGCCGCGCATCCAAACGACCATACGGTGGAGTATTGATTGGTGCTAGTGTATTCGGCCCTATTGTTTGAACTGAGCGCGTCGCTCAAAAAGATTCCAGGCGCGAACCCCCAGCGCCCTGACCAGGAGAATTGGAATGCCTGAATTTAAAACGCCATTGCGCGACATGAAATTCCTGCTGCACGAAGTCTTTGACTACGACAGCCACTACGCCACCTTGCCCAACGGCGAAGAAGCCACGCCGGACGTGGTCGACGCGATTTTGGAAGAATCCGCGCGCTTTGCCGAAAGCGAAATCGCACCGATCAACCAATCCGGTGACGAAGAGGGCTGCAAGCTCGAAGACGGCAAGGTCACCACGCCCAAAGGCTTCAAGGAAGCCTATGACACCTACCGGGATTCCGGCTGGCCGTCGCTGAGCCACCCGACCGAGTACGGTGGCCAGGGTCTGCCCATGTCGCTGGGCCTGATCAAGCACGAGATCATGGCCACCGCCAACTGGTCATGGTCGATGTACCCGGGTCTGTCGATCGGTGCGATGAACACCATCTTCATCCACGGCACCGATGAGCAGAAACAGAAATACCTGAACCCGCTGGTCTCGGGCGAATGGATGGGCACCATGTGCCTGACCGAACCGCAGTGCGGCACCGACCTCGGCCAGGTCAAAACCAAGGCTGAGCCCAACGGCGACGGCACCTTCAAAATCACCGGAACCAAGATTTTCATCTCCTCCGGTGATCACGACATGACCGACAACATCATTCACGTGGTGTTGGCGCGTCTGCCCGGCGCGCCGGAAGGCACCCGCGGCATTTCGCTGTTCATCGTGCCGAAGATGAAAATCAACGCCGACGGCAGCGTGGGTGAGTCCAACAACGTGACCTGCGGCTCGCTCGAAAAGAAGATGGGCATCAAGGCCTCGGCCACCTGCGTGATGAACTTCGACGGCTCCGAAGCTGTGATGCTCGGGCCGGAGAACAAGGGCATGGAATGCATGTTCACGTTCATGAACACCGCCCGTATCGGCACCGCGATCCAGGGTGTGGCGCATTCCGAGCTGAGCTTCCAGGGCGCCCTGCGCTACGCCAAGGAACGTCGTTCCATGCGTTCGCTGTCGGGCAAGAAAGAGCCCGAGAAGCCCGCTGATGCGCTGATCTACCATGCCGACGTGCGACGCATGCTGCTGACCCAGAAGGCCATTACCGAAGGCGGTCGCGCGATGCTGTATCACGCTGCCAAGTTCGCCGACCTGATGGCCACCGGTGATCCCGAAGACTACAAGCAGTTCGACGACAAGCTGGGCTTCTTGACCCCGATTCTCAAGGGTTTCTTGACCGAGCTTGGCCTGGAATCAGCCAACCACGGCATGCAGGTCTTTGGTGGTCACGGCTACATCCGTGAGTGGGGCATGGAACAGATCGTGCGTGACGCGCGCATCTCCACCCTGTACGAAGGCACCACCGGCATCCAGGCGCTGGACCTGCTGGGCCGTAAGGTCATCATTCTGTCCCGCGGCAAGGCTGTGCCGGAATACACCGGCGAAATCCTGCGTTTCTGCGGCCACCACAACCCGATCACCGGCTCGCGCAAGCGTCGTGTGCTGCGTCGCTACGTCACCGAGCTGTCGCAGCTGGCGGTCAAGTGGAACTACATCACCGGTCGTATCCTGATGGCTGCACGCACCGACCGCGATGCCGTCGGCGCCGCTGCCTACGACTTCATGATGTTCTCGGGTTACGTGACCATGGGCTACTTCTGGGCCCAGATGGTCGCCGTGGCCTACGACAAGCTGGAGCATGGCGGTAACGAAACGCCGGAGTTCTACAAGGCCAAGATTCGCACCGCCGAGTTCTATCTGGACCGCATCCTGCCGCGCCAGATGGCTCACGCCGAAGCCTTGACCAACGGCCCGCGTACGCTGATGTCGCTGGACAACGACAGCTTCGTGTTCGAATAAGCGCGCGCCCCGCGCGATACCAAGCCCCGCTTCGGCGGGGCTTTTTTGTGCGCGATGGAATTTCCGGCGGCGAACGTTGACTTAGGTTAGACGGCGTTGCATGGTCTGGAGCGATCAGGGCATGGTCAACGCCCCGACCACATTCCGCGCGGAGCAAGCCTCACGCTTCGCCCCCAACTGGGAGACCCATGTCGCAGCCGTGGGACAATCTGGTTGAAGCCGCCACCACCCTGCGTCGGGAGCTTCATCAGTACCCGGAACTGCCCTGGGCTGAACACGCCACCGCCCAACGCCTGCGCGAGCAACTCGATGCGCTGGGCATCGCCTGGCGGGTGTGTGCCGACACCGGCACCGTAGCCACGCTCAACGCCCAGGCCAGCGGTCGTCACATCGCTTTACGCGCAGACATCGACGCCTTGCCCATCGAGGAAGATTCCGGAGCCAGCTGGAGTTCGCGTCACAGTGGCTGCATGCACGCCTGTGGGCATGACGGCCACGCCGCCACGCTGATCGGCGCCGCGCGCTGGCTCAAGCAGCATGAAGCCAGTCTGCCGGGTCCGGTCACGCTGCTGTTTCAGCCCGCCGAAGAAGGCGGCCATGGCGCCAAAAAGATGATCGAAGACGGCGCCCTGGATGGTGTCGATGCGATATTCGGCTGGCACAACTGGCCGGCGATACCGCTGGGACAAGCGGTCTGCCCCGACGGGCCGGTGATGTCGGCCAATGGCACGTTCCGCATCCGCGTGATCGGCCAGGGCGGACATGCCAGTCAACCCGAGTTGTGCCGGGACCCGGTGCTGGCCGCCGCCGCCATCACGCTGGCCTTGCAGCAGGTCGTCAGCCGCCGCATTGCGCCGCAAAAGGCGGCTGTGGTGAGCCTGACCAGCATCGACGCCGCCAGCGGCGATACCGTGATCCCCAATCAGGCGCTGCTGGGCGGCAGCATCCGGCTGTCTGACTCGGCCCTGCGCGAGCCGCTGGAGCAAGCCATCAGCGAGATCGCCGAACACACCGCCAACGCCTATGGCGTTCGCGCCGAGGTTGAACACATCCGGCGTTACGACGCGACGGTTAACCACGCCGACTGCGCGGAGCAATACCGCCAGGCCCTGGCCTGCGAATTCGGTCAAGCCTGGGAACACCAGCAGATCGACATTCCGATCATGGCCTCGGAAGATTTCAGCTACTACCTGCAGCAGATTCCCGGCGCCTTCGCCCTCGTCGGCAGCGCCACTGGCACGCAAACTGCGTGGCCATGTCACAGCCCGCATTACGACTTCAACGATGCACTGATCGCACCCATGGTCAGGATCTACAGCCGCCTCGCCGGCCTGGCCTGACCATTCACGCCAACCACCATGCTGCCCGCCGGGCGGTGAAGGAAACTCGATGGACGTATTCGAACAATGGGAATCCAACATTCGCGGCTATTGCCGGGCCTGGCCCACGGTCTTCAAAACCGCGAGCAACGCCCGCCAGACCGATGAAGAGGGCAACACCTACATCGATTTTTTTGCCGGTGCCGGGGTCCTCAACTTCGGTCACAACAACCCGCAGATGAAACAGGCCATCGTCGACTACATCCAGGCTGACGGCGTAACCCACAGCCTCGACATGTACACCACGGCCAAACGCGAATTCGTCACCGCCTTTGTCGAAACCGTGCTCAAGCCGCGCGGCATGAACCACAAGCTGCAGTTTGTCGGCCCAACCGGGACCAATGCGGTGGAAGCCGCGCTCAAACTGGCCCGACGGGTTACCGGCCGAACCCAGGTGGTGGCCTTCAGCCACGGCTTTCACGGTATGACCCTGGGCTCGCTGGCCTGCACGGCCAACGATTACTTCCGCGGCGCCGCCGGCGTACCGCTGGAGCATGTGCAGCGCCTGCCGTATCAGAGCGCCGAGCTCGACGGTGCTGACAGCCTGGCCGCCTACCGCGCCCTGCTGGCTGATGCCTCCAGCGGGCTCAAGCCCCCGGCCGCCTTTTTGCTCGAAGTGATTCAGGCGGAGGGCGGGGTCAACATCGCCACCCGTGATTGGCTGCATGAGGTCCAGGACCTGGCCCGCGAAACCGGCGCGCTGCTGATCATCGACGACATCCAGGTCGGCTGCGGGCGCACCGGTTCGTATTTCAGCTTTGACGGGCTGGATCTGGACCCGGACATCGTCACCCTGGCCAAGGGCATCGGCGGTTTCGGCACCCCGATGGCCATGAACCTGATCAAGCCAGAACACGACCAGCACTGGAATCCGGGCGAGCACACCGGCACCTTCCGCGGCCAGGACATTTCCTTTGTGGCCGGGCGCGAGGCGCTGCGCTACTTTGAAGACGAGGCCTTGATGAGCGAGGTCAAACGCAAAGGCCAGCGCATGGCCGAATGCGTCGAAAGCCTGGCCAGCGCCAATGCCGACAAAGGTTATGCAGCGCGTGGCGCGGGCATGATCCAGGCGCTGGACGTGGCCGACGGTGCGCGTGGCAAGGAGATCGCCAAGCGCTGTTTTGAAGCCGGCCTGCTAGTTGGCCCCTGCGGCACCGGCGGCAAGGTGATCAAGCTGATCCCGCCGCTGACCATCCCCGATGAGGACCTCGACGCCGGCCTCAAAACCCTGGAAACCATCGTCCGCGAGGTGGCCTGACATGCATGCCCGTGACGATATGACCTTTCCGTTCGAGGAATACGAGCGGCGCATCGGCGAGTTGCGTCAGCGTATGCAACAGCGGCTGCTCGATGCGGTGGTGATCACCGACCCGGAAAACCTGATGTATCTGACCGATTATCAGACCACCGGGTATTCGTTCTTTCAGGCGCTGGTGGTGCCGCTGGACAAAGAGCCGTTCATGATCACGCGCAAGCTCGAAGCCACCAATGTGCATGCCCGCACCTGGGTGGAAATCGTGCGCCCGTATCCGGACACCGGCGATGCCATCCAGATGCTGCTGGAATCACTGCGCGAATTCGGCCTGGCCGACAAATACGTAGGGTACGAGCGCAACAGTTATTTCTTCCCGGCCTACCACCAGGACTACATTCGCACCGCCTTCAAGAACGGCAAGCTGCTCGACTGCTTTGGCATTGTCGAGGAAGGCCGCATCTGCAAGTCAGAGGCTGAGCTGCAGATCATGCGCAAGGCCGCAGCCGCCACCGAAGCCGGCATGCAGGCAGGCTTTGAAGCCTGTGCAGCCGGCGTCACCGAAAACGAAATCGGTGCAGCGATCAGCTCGGGCATGTTCCGCGCCGGCGGCGAACCCCCGGCCGTCATGCCCTATGTGACCTCCGGCCCGCGCACGATGATCGGCCACGCCACCTGGGAAGGCCGCAGCGTGCAACCCGGCGAGCACATCTTTCTGGAGGTCGGCGGCTGCTACCGGCGCTACCACACCGCCATGATGCGCACCGTGGTGCTGGATGGCCTGTCCAAATCGATGGAAAAGGCCCAGGAGCGGATGAAGCTGGCCTTGCGCGAGATCAAGGCCGCGGTGCGCCCGGGCCTGACCGTCAGCGATGCCGACAACCTGGTCCGCGACATCATCACCGAGAATGACATCGGTGCCGATCTGATCACGCGCTCGGGTTATTCCATCGGTATTGCCTTCCCGCCGAGCTGGGACGAGGGCTATATCGTCAGCCTCAAGCAGGGTGATTCGCGTGTCATGCGTCCGGGCATGACCTTCCACATCATCCCCTGGATGTGGGCGGTCGACGGCAACAAGACCTGCGGCATTTCCGACACGATCTATGTCACCGACACCGGCTGCGCGTCCTTTTTCAGCCTGGACGAGGACTTTGTGTGCAAGCCGGAGCACGCCACGCCGCCCACCAAACGCAAGCACAGCGGCAACGGCAAACCCGCCAGCGACAACGATGCCAAGGAGGTTCAGACATGCTGATCGCAACCGATCCCAGCAATGCTCGGGTCATCCGCGAAATCGAAACCCTGAGCCAGGCCCAGCGCGAGCAGCTGCTGGCCCGCTCGGATGCGGCCTGGCCGGACTGGGCGACGCGCAGCTTTGCCCAGCGCGGTGAGGTCTTGCGCGCCGTGGCCAACCAGCTGCGCCAGGATCGCGAGCACCTTGCGCTGCTGATGACCGAGGAAATGGGCAAGCCGATCAAGGAAGCCCGCGCCGAAGTCGACAAAGCCACCTGGTGTGCCGAGCATTATGCCGAGCACGCCGAGGATTACCTCAAACCGCTGACCCTGGCTTCGGACGCCAGCCACAGTTACGTGCAGCACCTGCCGCTTGGCCCGGTGCTCGGCATCCTGCCGTGGAACGCCCCGATGTGGCTGGCTTTTCGCTTCTGTGCGCCGGCACTGATGGCCGGCAACACCTGCGTGGTCAAGCACGACCCGCATGTGCCGGGTTGTGCCCAGGCACTGGCCGAAAGCTTTGACAAGGCCGGCGCGCCGCAGGACATCTACCTCAATCTGCCGCTGGCCAACCCGGATGTGGAGGCGGCAATCCGCGACCCGCGCATCCACGCGGTGTCGTTTACCGGCTCGGATCGCGCCGGCGCGCAGGTCGCGGCCATGGCGGCCTCGGAAATCAAACCCTCGGTGCTGGAGCTGGGCGGCTCCGATCCCTGCATCGTGCTGGCCGACGCCGACCTCGACAAAGCGGCGGACATCATCACCCTGTCGCGCATCATCAACGCCGGCCAGTCCTGCATCGCAGCCAAACGCATCATCGTTGAAGCGCCGGTTTACGACGCCATGGTCGAACGCCTGGCCGAACGGCTGAGCAAGCTGGTCATGGGCGATCCGCGCGAGGAGAGCACCGATGTGGGCCCGATCGCGCGTGAGGATCTGCGCGACAACCTGGCCCGCCAGGTTCAGCTCAGCATCGAGGCCGGCGCACGCTGCCTGCTGGGTGGTGAAGTGCCGCCGGGGCCGGGCTTTTTCTACCCGGTCACGCTGCTCGCCAATGTCACGCCCGAAATGGCCGCCTTCCGCGAAGAGACTTTCGGCCCGGTGGCAGTGGTGATCCGCGCGGATGACGAAGCCCATGCGCTGGACATGGCCAATGACACCCCCTACGGGCTGGCTGCCAGCGTGTGGAGCAGCGCCACCCGGGGCGAAGCCCTGGCGGCAAAAATTCGCGCCGGTCAGGTCGCGGTCAACGGCATCGTCAAAACCGATCCACGGCTACCCAGCGGCGGGATCAAACGCTCCGGCTACGGCCGCGAACTGGGACCACACGGCATTCATGCCTTCGTCAACGCCCAGCAGGTCTGGGTCGGCCCGGTGAAAACCTAGGTACTGCTCAGAGTGTGCCAGTACAGCACCTCGCCGGGTGCTGTATCGGCACGCAAGGCAGCAAAGGCCTTGGCTGTGTAGGTCAGATCCAGCGCGACGCCTACGGCCTGCTCAAACGCCGTCGCGGCCTGCTCGGCAGCCACGGTGGGGTGTCCGTAACCCGGTCCCAGCCAACGATCATCCAGCAGCACTTCAGGACAATCTGCCGGCCAGCACAGCTCGTGCCTTTCAAGCCAGCACAGGCTGCGACGCATCAAGGCCTGGATGGTTTTCGGCGTACACGCATCGAACAGCCCCAGCCGGGCATCGGCAACCTGCACGCCAATCACCTGGGTGTCCCAACCGGCCAGCGCCACCCCCAGGGTCAATCCGGCCAGGGTTGAACCCGAACTGGTCGCACAGTAGATCCGCGCCGGCCGTGGCGCTTCACCGGCATCAACCTGCTCGGCCAGTTCCAGCGCCGCGTTCACAAACGCCAGCGTGCCCAGCTCACCCGAACCACCGGCAAACAGGAACAGCGTGTCGCGGCGCAAACGGCGTGGATGCAGGTAGAACCGCGCCACCGTGCGCGCCAGCGACCCGCAGGGTGTGCAGATCGCGCCGCTGGCCTGCAGACGGGCGCGGTTTTCACGCACATGCGCGGAATCCGGCTGATCGAACAGCAGCACTTCGCACTCCAGGCCCAATGCGCGGCAAAACAGCGCCGTGGCCAGGCCATGGTGGGTTCCGGTGGCGCCGAAGGTGACCACCCGACGCTGGCCTGCACGCTGCGCTGCGGCGAGTATGAATTCCAGCTTGCGAACCTTGTTGCCGCCGTAGTCGGGGTGGCTCAGATCGTCGCGCTTGATCCACACCGCGCGCCCGTCGATCTCGACGCGCTGCAGCGGGGTCGGCAGATGGGCGAATCCGGCGCAGGGCAGATGCGCGGCAATTCCCGGCAATGCGTTGTCGATCGGGCGAAAAGCATTCATGCCGGCATTCTATCGCGCCCTCACGGGTGTTGAGCGTGGCGCGGATCGCTTATCGTTGCACCATGGCCCTGAACACTTCACTGCCCAACCCGCTGCGTAAATCGGCCCGCCGCTATGCCGGACAGAGCTCCGAGGAACGCCAGCGAGAGCGCCGCAAACGTCTGATGAACACGGCCTTCGAGCTGTTCACCAGCGACGGCTACCAGAACACCACGGTGGAACGCATTTGCAGCGAAGCCAAGGTCACCACGCGACATTTCTATCAGCATTTTCGCAACCGCGAGGCGCTGCTTGAGGCGCTGCTGGCGCGGCTGCGTGAGGAAGTCACCGCGGTGGTGCTCAACGCCATGGAGAAACGCAGTGACCCGATGCAGCGGGCCATGCTCACGGTTCAGGCGTTTGTCGATTACTACCTTGGCGATCCGCGTCGTGCCCGCATCGGTAGTGTCGAATCGGTCGGCGTCAGCCCGCGACTGGAAGCATTGCGGCGCAAGTCAGTGCGCCAGTTCGCCCAGCTCATCACCATTGCCGCCAATGATCTGGTCGCAGCCGGCCAGTTGCCGGACCGCGATTACCACCTGCCGGCCGTGGCACTGGTCGGCGCCACCCATGAGCTGATCGCGGAATGGCTGACCGGCGACACCGGACTGGATGCGGCAGCGATATCGCGTGAGGTCAGCGGCATGTTCGAGGCCCTGATCGTCGGCGCGCGCGAACTCGGCACTACTCCGCGCTGAGATACACCTCGGCCTGACCGGTGGCATCAAAGTGCACCGTGACCTCGATCGGCCGGCAGCACACAAAGCAATCCTCAACATAATGTTGCTGCTCGACACTGCCATCGATCAGCAGACTGATGCTTTCACCACACCATGGGCAAACGCCCTCGCTCTCCTGCAGCGCGTCAGGCATCAAGCGCTGGGGAATTTCTCGATGGCGATGATCGGGCCGGTGGCCTGACCGGTCGGCGAACCGCCCGGCGGCTCCACACTAACCGCCAGACCGATGCCCTCGGACAGCGGCAGACGTGCTTCGATGCGCTGACGCTGACCATCCACTTCACTGATCAGACCCAAGGATTTCGGTGCACTGCCGTCAACCAGCAGCCACAGCTCCAGGTCCTGCTGGCTGGTCAGATCCGGCGTGGAAACCACCTTTACATCGATCCAGTTGTGGGTCTTGTCGACCGCGAACTGCCAGCGCACCTGGCCTTCTTCGGTGGCCAGCGTGACCGCGAAGTCCGGGGTGATGGTCGGCGTCCACGGCGCCCACAGCATGACGCTGACCGCAGCGACCACGGCAAAGCCCAGTGCCGGCAGCCAGGGCAGGCGACGCACCGCATCCTCACCACGCGCCCAGCCCAGCCGCGCCTCGATGGCCGGCAGCAGGCTGCGCGCCGGTTTTTGCGGGGGCAGGGCGCACAAGGGCGCAAAAGCCTGCTCCCAGAAACGCACCGCCTCGCGCACGCTGGCGCTGTCTGCCATGGCGCGCTCGAAACGGCGCCGCGCCGGGCCACGCAAGGTGCCCAGTACATAGGCGCCGGCCAGTTGTTCCCGCAGTGGGCTGCGCTCCAGATTCATCGGCTCAGACACTCCCGCAAGGCCTGCAGGCCGCGCCGTATCCAGCTTTTCACCGTACCCAGCGGGGACGCCAGGCGCTCGCTCAGTTCCGAATGACTCAGGCCTTCGATGTAGGCCATGGCAATGGTGCGGCGCTGCTCTTCGCTCAGATCATCCAGGCACACCTGCAGATCGCTACCGGTCATCAGACGGCCGATGGCATCGGACTCGTCTGCAGCATCCGGCAGCTCATCAAAGGTGTGCTCGCGCGGCGCCTTACGCACCGCATCCAGCGCCCGATATCGCACGATGGTGCTCATCCAGGCCCCGGCTGACCCGCGCTCGGCGTGAAACTCGCCGGCCTTGTTCCAAATCTGTATGTACGCATCTTGCAATGCCTCTTCGGCCTTGTCCCGTTGCCTCAAGATACGCAGCGCAACCGGAAACAGATGCGCCACAGTCATTTCGTACAACTGCCGAAACGCATCCCGGTTGCCTAGGGCAACCTGGGCCAGCAGCGATTGGGCCTGTTCGGGGAAAGGAGCGCTCATGCGGCGAGCATGCCAAGCGTATCCGGGTCAGGCAAGACGCCGGACAAAATATTTTCGCCCGCCTGCATCCAATCTCCACGCAACCGCGTAAATGGGATATCTCAGAGATTCGGAGCGGGTCTTGCGTATCGCAATTATCGGCGGCGGGATTGCAGGTCTGGCGACAGCCTACGGCCTTGATGCCCACCACGACGTGGTTTTGTTTGAAGCAGCCGACTGGCTGGGTGGGCATACCCACACGGTGGATGTGCCGCTGACGCTGGCATCGGGGGCGACCCACAACTATGCCGTGGATACCGGTTTCATCGTTTTCAACGACGCCACCTACCCGCATTTTATTCGTCTGCTCGGTCAGCTGGGGCTGCAAGGCCAGGCCACCGACATGAGCTTTTCGGTCGCCAACGGGTCGCTGGAATACGCCAGCCACAGCCTTGATGGCCTGTTCGCGCAACGCCGACGCCTGCTTTCCGTGGCGCACCTGAACATGCTGCGGGAAATCCTGCGCTTCAACCGCCAGGCGCGGCAGCTGGTCGGTCGCGACGACCCGCGCACGCTGGCTGAATTCCTCGCTGGCGAAGGCTATTCCGACACCTTTCGCGACAGTTACCTGTTACCCCTTTGCGCCGCGATCTGGTCCGCTTCTCTCCTGGATGCCCAGCACTTCCCGGCTGACCATTTCGCGCGCTTTTTTAACAACCACGGGCTGTTGCAGTTGCGCGACCGCCCGCAGTGGCGGGTGGTGCCCGGCGGCTCGCGCAGCTACGTCGAGCGCCTGCAGGAGCGTCTGAGCGCCGAACTGCGCCTGAGCTGCCCGGTGGAATCGGTGCAACGCCACCCGGAGCGGGTGGAAATCCGCTCAAGCGCCGGCAGCGAACAGTTCGATCAGGTGGTGTTTGCCTGTCACAGCGATCAGGCCCTGAGCCTGCTGGCCGACCCCAGCGCTCAGGAACAAGCCATCCTGGGCGCGCTGCCTTATGTCGACAACGACGTGGTGCTGCACACCGACGCCTCAATCCTGCCGCACAACCCGCGCGCCTGGGCCTCGTGGAATTTCCGCGTCAGCCCGGATCGCGGTCGCGCCGCCGCCATCACCTACCACATGAACCGCCTGCAAGGCCTGGAGGCGCCGGTGGAGTTCTGTGTGACCCTGAATCAGTCGGACCGGATCGACCCGGCCCGCGTCATCGAGCGTTACCGCTACGCCCACCCGCTGTACACCCCGCACTCGAATCAGGCCCGTGCGCAGCGTGCTCAGATCAATGGCCAGCAACGCAGCTGGTATTGTGGTGCGTACTGGTACAACGGCTTCCACGAAGATGGCGCGCGCAGCGCCCTGGACGTCGCACAGGCACTGGGAGGCGGCTGGTGATGCACAGCGCGGCGGCATATGGCTGGGTTCGGCACCGGCGCTTCTCGCCACGTGTGCATGATTTCCGCTATCGCCTGTCGATGCTGTATCTCGATCTCGACGAGGCCGAAGACCTGCTGCGCAAGCACCCGTTGTGGTCATATCAGCGCCGCAATGTGGCGTGCGTCCTGCGGCGCGATCATCTGCGCGGCGGCGCCGACGATCTGGCCAGCGCGGTGCGTGACCAAATCGAGGCCTTCTCCGGCGAACGTCCGCAAGGCCCCATCCGCCTGCTCACCCAGCCGCGCTACTTCGGCTACTGCATCAATCCGGTCAGCATCTACTTCGTGTGGTCGGCCGATGGCCAGACGCTCGACTGGCTGCTACTGGAGGTCCACAACACGCCGTGGGATGAACAGCACGCCTACATCCTGCGCTGGCCGTCCTCGGGTAGCGTCGACTTCGAAAAGCTCATGCATGTCTCGCCGTTCATGCCCATGGACATGAGCTACCGCCTGCGCCTGCGTCAGGCGCCGGGCGAGAGCCTGGTGATCGGGCTGGAAAACCATCGCGCTGGCGAACGGGTGTTCGCCGCCAGCCTGAAGCTGGACCTCAAACCGCTGAATCTGCGCAGCCTGACCGGCCTGCTGCTGCGCACACCACTGATGACGCTGAAGATTGCCGCAGCGATCTACTTCCAGGCCCTGCGCATCAAACTCAAAGGTGTGCCTTACGTGCCCTATCCGGGCCGTCACACCGCCAAACCCTCAGGAGTGCCCCGATGACCACCACGTTGTCGCTTGCTGAACCGCTGTCGACACCCCGGCTGCCCGATGCGCTGCTGCGTGTACTGCGCCGCTCGCTGTTCCGGACGCTCGAAAGCCTGAGCAGTGGTCAGCTGCGCATCACCGAGCCTGACGGCAGCGTGACCCAGCTCGGCGCGGCAGGCACGCCCTGCCACGAGCTTACGGTGCTCGACCGCAATGTTTACGCCTACCTTGCCTTCGGTGGTTCAACCGGCGCTGGGCAGGCCTGGATCCTGGGGCTTTGGGATGCGCCCGACGTGGTCGCCGTCACCCGCCTGTTCCTGCGCGAACGCGATACTCTGGCGGCCATGGACACCGGCGCCCTGACCTGGCTGCGCGCGCCGCTGTACAAGGGACTGGAATGGCGCCGTCGCAACACCGTCGAGGGCAGCCGCCGCAACATTCAGGCCCACTACGATCTGGGCAACGACTTCTTCAAGCTGTTCCTCGACGACAGCATGACCTACTCCGCCGGTGTGTTTGCCAACCAGGCCACCACACTGGCCGAATCACAGCACGCCAAATACGACCTGATCTGCCGCAAGCTCAATCTGGGTGCCGATGATCACGTGCTCGAGATCGGCACCGGCTGGGGCGGCCTGGCCCTGCACGCGGCGACCCACTTCGGTGCCCGCGTAACCACCACGACCATCTCCGAAGAGCAGTACGCGCTGGCCACGCAACGCGTGCACGAAGCCGGCCTGGACGGGCGCATTCACGTGCTCAAGCAGGACTACCGCACGCTGGAAGGCCGCTACGACAAACTGATTTCGATCGAGATGATCGAAGCGGTGGGCCACGCCTTTCTGCCCACCTATTTCCGCCAGATCGAGCGTTTGCTGGTTCCCCATGGCGAAGCGTTGATCCAGGCCATCACGATCCAGGATCAGTATTACGAACAGATGCGCCGCGGCACCGACTTCATCCGTGAGCACGTTTTCCCCGGCGGTCACCTGCCTTGCGTGCGCGAGATGCTGCGTGTCACCGCCGAGCACACCCAACTGCGCCTGTTCGATCTGGAGGATTTCGGCCAGGACTACGCCCGCACCCTGGAGCATTGGCGCCGCGCCTTTGTGGCTGCGCTGCCGCAGGTCCGCAATCTGGGCTACTCGGACGAGTTCTGCCGCCTGTGGGATTTCTACCTGGCCTCCTGCGAAGCCGGCTTCCGCGAGGCCACCACCAGCGTGGTCCATGCCCATTTCACCAAACCGGCCTGTGCGCGCGAGCGCCACGACTTCGAGTAGATCATGAACATCATCACCCTGTGCGAAAAAGGCTACATCCCTGACCCCCTGATCCGTTTTGGCGCCAGGCGCCTGTCTCGCCGGCGTTTGGCCGAGGACGGCAAGCTCGATCCACAGCAATTGCAGATCACCCTGGAAGCGCGTGTGCGTGAATGGCGCAATGGGCCTATCGCGCTGGCAACCCAGGCGGCCAATGATCAGCACTACGAGGTCCCACCGGGCTTTTTCCTGCGCGCTCTGGGCAGTCATCTGAAATACAGCTGCTGCTACTGGGATGACACCACGGCCAGTCTGGACGAGGCCGAGCGGCTGATGCTGGAGATCACCGCGCAGCGCGCCGGCATCGGCGATGGTCAGGAGGTGCTGGATCTCGGCTGTGGCTGGGGCTCGTTCACCCTGTGGGCGGCTCAGGCCTATCCCGGCTCACGCTTCACCGCCATGTCCAACTCGGCGCCACAACGGGAATTCATTGAAGCCACCGCGCGCCAGCGTGGCCTGAGCAACGTGCGCGTGATCACCGCCGACATCAACGCCTTCGCACCGGACCAGCAGTTCGATCGTATCGTCTCGGTCGAGATGCTCGAACATGTACGCAACCACGCCCGTTTGTTCGAGCGCATTGCCAGCTGGCTCAAGCCCGATGGCCAGTTCTTCGCCCATGTGTTCTGCCATCACACCCTGACCTACGCCTACGAAGATCGTGGCGGCGACGACTGGATGAGCCGCCACTTCTTCACCGGCGGCATGATGCCGTCGTATGACCTGTTCACCCGCTACGACGAGCATCTCAGCGTGGTCGAACGCTGGTGGGTCGACGGCCATCACTACGAGAAAACCTCGAATGCCTGGCTGCAGCGCAGCGATGCGCAGCGCGACGAACTGATCGAGATTCTTGGCGGCGGCGAACAGGGCCGGCTGCGCCTGCAACGCTGGCGCATGTTCTTCCTCGCCGTGGCCGAATTCTTCGGTATCGACGAAGGTCGCGAGTGGGGTGTGGGCCACTACCTGTTCAAGCCCCGTCGCGCCGACTGATGCAACCGGTGGCATGGTCGGGCGCCCCAGCCGTCGGTCTGCCAGCGTGGGCCAAAGTGCTGGCCTTTCAGCTGCTTGCCGCTGCGCTGATCTTGAGCCCCGCCAAACAGTCCGACGTTTTCGCAGTAGCCTTGCTGTGTCTTTGGGTGCCCGTGCATCTGCACCTCAGTCGGCACGCTGGCAGCGAGTTGCGCGTGATCATTGGCGCGCTGCTGCTCGGCCCGTGTTGCGACCTGCTCCTGATGCGTCTGGGGCTGATTAACTACAACGGTGTCAGCCTGGCCGCGGGGCTACCCCCGCTGTGGATTTACGCGATGTGGGTCAACTTCGCCCTGTTGTTCCACCACAGCTTGAGCATACTGAGCCGGCGCCGCTGGCTCAGCATACCGATCGCACTGCTATCAGCGCCCTGTGCTTACCTCAGCGGTAGCGCGCTCGGCGCGGCCAGCCTGGCCCAGCCGACCTGGCTGGCTCTGCTCATCGTGGCGCAATGCTGGATGCTCATCCTGCCCGTGCTGGCCTGGCTTAGCGCACCGCCGAAGCGCTGAAATGACTCTGACCATCACACTGCGGCCACTGCCTTGATTTTCCACAGCGGCATAGCCACACAATCTGGCCGCGCGGCAGGCTCAGGGTCGCTTGCGCCTGGTCCGGCGTACAGATTTCCCACTGGCCTGACGCGTCGCGCCGCAATGCGTGGTCACCGCCCACAAGGCTCAGGATCTGGGGTCTGACCGTCTCACTCATGGAGCACACCATCCGGGGTGGACGTCAGCCCATACAGATGTCACATTTAGCAGGTGTTCAGTTCGGAATGTCCGCATGCGCAGCTTGCTCCTCACAGGTCTGATGCTCGCCAGTTTTCTGGCCAACGCCGCAGCCTATCGCTGGGTCGATGAGCAAGGCAAAGTGCACTACGGTGACCGCCCGCCCGCTGGCGCCCAGCGCCTGAAAGCACCGCCGCCGCCTGCGCAAGCCGGACAGCGGGAGAGCGAAGAGGAGGCCGAAGCAACACCGCAACAACCGGCCTCACGCTCCGGAAAAATGAGCGCAGCGGAGGCCTGCCAGGAATATAAAAGCCGGCTTGCCCGTTACAACAGCACACCACATCTGGCGGTGCGCGGCGAGGATGGCGAACAGCGCATGATGTCCGCACAAGAACGCCAAAACCTGATCAACACCACCAAGACGCGCGCCGACGAGACTTGCGCCCTGGCGGAAACACCTTAGGCCTTTTCAGCTAACGCTTTAGCGACAAAATTGGGCAGCGCCAGGGCGCCGTTCAGGGTTGCCGCATTGAAGTACAGGGTGTCGGCCGAAATGGCCTCAACCCGGGCACTGTCAGCCTGACGCTGCGCGCCCTCGGCCTGCTTAAAGGCCAGGGTGGCCGACCACCAGCCCGACGGATAAACCGGCTGGGGAAAATTGACCAGCCGGGTTGCGGCAAAACCTTCGCCTTTCATCGACGCATGCACCTGCTGGATCAATTCCAGGTGAATCAGCGGCGATTCGCTTTGCTGCACCAAAATGCCGTCATCCGCCAGCGCGCGGTGGCACTGGGCATAGAAGGCGCGATTGAACAGACCTTCAGCCGGCCCAACCGGGTCGGTGGAATCCACGATGATCAGGTCAAACGCCTGATCAGCCGCGTTGCGCACATAGGCGATGCCGTCATCGAACAACAACTGCGCGCGGGCATCATCATTGCTGTCGCACAGCGCCGGGAAGTACTCCTCGGCCAGCCGCGTTACCCGCTCATCAATGTCGACCTGCACCGCAGATTCAACCTGCGGATGGCGCAACACTTCACGCAGGGTTCCGCAATCGCCGCCGCCGATGATCAGCACGCGCCGCGGATTGGGATGCAGGCACAGGGCCGGATGAGCAATCATCTCGTGATAGAGAAAATTGTCGCGGTCGGTGAGCATCACGCAACCGTCAATCACCATCAACTTGCCGAAAGTTTCGGTCTGGTAAATCTCAATGTGCTGAAACGCGGACTGCTCCGCATGCAGGCGTTCACCGTCCAGTTTCAGGCCGAACAGCGTGCCTTTGGACTCCATCGGCTCCAGAAACCACTCGTTCTCGTTTACCATCCCGCTACTCTGTGACTGATCCAAAACCGGAAGTATAAAGCGCATGCGAGGGACTGGTTTTTCCGCCGCTGATGCCGCAAGGCTCTATAACGTAACTCATTGGAGTTCCGGGTATTTTTCCGTTGGCTCCGAGGGTGATCTATGCGTCACCGCGGGTGACCACAAGATCGCCCTGCGCGAAATCCTCGAGCGCGGCGACGGCGCGCCGCTGCGGGTGCCCACCTTGCTGCGCTTTTCGCACATTCTGCGTGACCGGGTCGCGCGCCTGCAGGGCGCCTTTGATCAGGCCATTGCCGCAGCCGAATACCCGGCGCGCTATACCCCGGTCTACCCGATCAAGGTCAATCAGCAGGCCGACGTGGTGCGCGAGATTCTGCGCGGTGGCGAGATCGGCCTTGAGGCCGGCAGCAAGCCGGAACTGCTGGCCGTGCTCGGGCTTTTGCCGGCCGGGCGACCGGTGGTGTGCAACGGCTACAAGGACCGCGAATACATCCGCCTGGCCCTGATCGGCCAGCAACTCGGCCACCGCGTCACCATGGTGCTGGAGAAGCTGTCCGAAATCGATCACATCGTCAGCGAATCACAAGCCAGCGGCTTGAACCCGGATCTGGGCCTGCGCGTGCGCCTGGCCAGCATCAGCGCCGGCCACTGGCAGAACACCGGCGGTGAGAAATCCAAGTTTGGCCTGTCGGCCCAGCAGGTCAGTGACGCGGTCACCCAGCTGCGCGGCCACGGCATGCTGGAACACCTGCATCTGCTGCATTTCCATCTGGGCTCCCAGGTGGCCAATCTGCGCGACATCCGCCGTGGCCTGCGCGAGGCTGCGCGCTACTTTGTCGAGTTGCGCCGCGCCGGCGCGCCGATCGACACCATCGACGTCGGTGGGGGGCTGGGTGTGGACTACGAAGGGACCCGCTCACGCAGCTACTGCTCGATGAACTACACCATGGCCGACTACGCCCGCGCGGTGGTCGACGCCTTTGCCGATGCGGCACGCCAGGCCGGCGAGCCGTGTCCGCACATCATCAGCGAATCCGGGCGCGCGCTGACCGCCCATCACGCGGTGCTGATCACCAACGTGATTGATGCCGAGCGAGCCCATGTGCCTGCGCTGATGGAACCTGCCGAGGATGATCCGGCCGCCCTGCACGAGCTGTGGCAGCTGCATCAGCACGGTGACGACATCCCGCCGCTGGAAACCCTGGCCGATGCCGACACCCTGCTGGAGCAGTTGCTGGCGGCGTTCGGCCTGGGCGAGCTGAGCCTGGACCAACGCGCCGCCGCAGAGAACCTGCACCGCGCGATCTCGGCGTTGTGCATGCAGCGCCTGGATTCCGGCGTGCGCGCCCACCGCGAAACCCTGGATGAACTGCAGCAACGCTTTGCCGACAAGCTGTTCTGCAATTTCTCGGTGTTCCAGTCGGTGCCGGATGTGTGGGCCATCGAGCAGGTCTTTCCGATCATGCCGATCAGCCGCCTCAACGAGCGCCCCGACCGGCGCGCGGTGATTCGCGATCTGACCTGCGACTCCGACGGCCGTATCGACCATTACGTTGACCGCGACGGGGTCGACTCCTCGCTGCCGGTGCACAGCCCGCGCGAGGGGCAGGACTATCTGCTCGGCTTCTTCATGGTTGGTGCCTACCAGGAAATTCTCGGCGACATGCACAACCTGTTCGGCGACACCGATGCGGTCAACGTGCACATCAACGCCGACGGGCACTGGTCACTGGGCGAGATCGAACGTGGCGACCGGGTCGACGAACTGCTCGACTACGTGCATCTGTCGGCGGCCGAACTGATTCAGCACTATCAGGACAAGCTGGCTGCTGCGCAGCTGGATGGCCCAGCGCGCGAGGCCGCGCTTGGCGCACTCAAGAGCGGGCTGAGCGGCTACACCTACCTGGCCTGAACGCGGCCGCCAGCAGGAACAGCAACAGCCCGCCACCCAGCCCGCCACCACGCGACTCGGCAAGCCCATCGGCACGTCCCTGCTGCGGCGCCGCACAGCCGGCGCGAATGTCTTCGCACAGCTGACGTTGCCCGCTGCGGTCCGGAAAATCGCGGGCCGAGCGGTAGTAGAAGCTGTAGCGCTCCTGCCATTGCGCGTCATCGAGCAGGCGCGCATCGGCATCGGCATATCCCGGCTCGCCTGGCTGTTTGAGCCAGCGATCAAACCAGGCCACGGTGTAATGCTCAGCCATGGGTTGGGCCCAGCCACCCTCACAGCTTCCGCTGGCCGGGTCCGGGCACCAGAAGGTGGCGGGAAAACCCGGGATCAACGACCACTCATAGTGCGCGCTGCCCTGTATGGTCAGCTGAAACACCGGCACTTCGGCATCCTGCCAGCCGCGATAGGCGGCCTTGTGCGCCTCGGGGTCGGGAGCGCTCAGATGCGGCACTGGCGCCAGACCGTATTCGGAGGTGTGCCCCATGGCCGGCACCCGTGGCTGCACCGGGCCAGCTTCACCACTGATGTCACCCAGCTTGTCCCAGGCCACGATCACATCGACCGGATTGTCCGCATCGAGCAGACCCGGCCAGGGTTCAGCGCCCGGCGCGCCATAGGCCTGAACGCGGGTCACCCCGGCAGCGCCCAGAGAATGACCGGCCAGACCAAGGCGCTGCGGGTCCATGCGATCCCAGAACGGGTTGAACGGCGTAACCTCGGTGGGATAGGTGTCAGCACAGCTTGCGTTGTGCGGGTACGGGGCGCTTGGCGATGAGCGGAAAAAGTCGATCAGATTGACCAGACCATCCCAGAACACGGTGGAATTGAAGTTGCCGCCCTGTTCGCCATCCGGGGTCTGCATGTCTGAACGCCCCTGACCACGCGGATCAAAGGTCAGCACCACGTAACCCGCGCGCACCAGGGCCTGGGCCGCCCACCAGTACAGCGTTTCCGGCGCCTGGACCGAACCGTTTTCGATCACCACCGTGGGCAGCATGGCACCCGCCGCACTGTCGATCGGCGCCCAAACCCGCCCGGATATGCGGGCGCACTGCGCGTCATAAACGACAAACGGACTGACCTCGCCCTCAGCCTCGTAGAAGCTGTCGTATCCGGGATAACGGAAGGGGTCGCCAGTGCAGGGCAAAGCCCAGCTGGTGCATAACGGTGTGAGCTGGGTGTTGCCAGTCTGTGGCGACAGCCAGCTGGGATCGTTCAGCGAACGTTGCAGCCAGGCACTTTCGTTGGCCACGCTCTGGATGTTCCAGCGCAGCTGGAAGGCCGGCGAGAGCTGTTGCTCCAGATCGGCTTCCAGCACCTTGGCGTAATTGGCCGCTTCGCGGGCCAGCCACTGCGCGGTGCCGGGTTCCGGCCCCTCCGGTATGGCATGAAGCTGTGACGCGGCCAGCAGTGCGGCCACGCCGAATAGGCGCGTTGCGCTCATGGTGTCTCCCCCAAATGTTATGGGGGAAACTTACACGCTCGGCTGCGCAATTACGATCTGCGCGATGCTGCGCCTCAGCTCTTGCTGGAACGCTTGCGCTCGTGTTCCTTGAGGAAGCGCTTGCGCACGCGAATCGACTCGGGGGTGACCTCAACCAGCTCGTCGTCGTTGATGAATTCCAGCGACTGCTCCAGGGTCAGACGCACCGGCGGCGTCAGGATCACGTTCTCATCGCTGCCGGAGGCACGCATGTTGGTCAGTTTCTTGGCCCGCAGGGCGTTGACCACCAGGTCATTGTCGCGGCTGTGAATGCCCACGATCTGACCTTCATAAACCTCGGCGCCCGGCTCGACCATCATGCGACCACGCTCCTGCAGGTTGAACAGCGCGAAAGCCAGCACCTTGCCCTGATCATTGGAGATCAGCACGCCGTTGTGGCGCATACCCACCGCCACTTCTGTCGCCGGGCCGAAATGGTCGAAGTTGTGCGCCAGCAGGCCGGTGCCCGACGTGATGGACAGGAATTCGGTCTGGAAACCGATCAGCCCGCGCGACGGAATTTCGTATTCCAGACGGATACGGCCTTTGCCATCGGGCTGCATGTTGGTCATGCGCCCGCCGCGTTCGTTGAGCTTCTGGATCACCGTGCCCTGATGCTCTTCTTCCACATCGGCGGTCAGGGTTTCAAACGGCTCGTGGATCTCTTCGCCGACTTCCTTGCGGATCACTTCCGGGCGCGACACCGCCAGCTCGTAACCCTCGCGACGCATGTTCTCGATCAGGATCGACAGATGCAACAGACCACGCCCGGACACGCGGAACTTGTCCGGGTCCTGGGTCGGCGAGACCCGCAGTGCCACGTTGGTCTTGAGCTCGCGCTGCAGACGATCACCAATCTGGCGCGAGGTGATGAACTTGCCTTCCTTGCCGGCAAACGGCGACTTGTTGACCTCGAAGGTCATGGACATGGTCGGCTCGTCGACGTCCAGGCTGGGCAAGGCTTCCGGGTTGGCCACATCGCAGACCGTCTCGCTGATACCCAGATCCTCAATCCCGGTCAGGGCGATGATGTCACCCGCCGAGGCCGATTCCACTTCAACCTTGTCCAAGCCAATAAAGCCCAGCACCTGCAGGATCTTGGCCCTGCGCATGGCACCATCGCGCGCCACCACCATGACCTGCGAACCCGGCTTGACCGTACCGCGGCTGACGCGACCGGTACCGATCACCCCCACATAAGAGGAATAATCCAGCGAGGTGATCTGCATCTGGAACGCGCCGTCGCCATCCAGATTGGGCGCCGAGACCTTGTCGATGATGGTCTGGAACAGCGGCGTCATGTCGCCATCGCGCACGCTGTCATCTTCGCCGGCATAGCCATTCAGCGCGGAGGCGTAAACCACCGGAAAGTCGAGCTGCTCGTCGGTGCCGCCGAGCTTGTCGAACAGGTCAAAGACCTGATCAATGACCCAGTCCGGGCGCGCCCCCGGGCGGTCGATCTTGTTCACCACCACAATCGGCTTGAGGCCCAGGGCAAAGGCTTTCTGGGTCACGAAACGGGTCTGCGGCATCGGCCCGTCAACCGCATCAACCACCAGCAACACCGAATCGACCATCGACAGGACGCGCTCGACCTCACCACCGAAGTCGGCGTGACCAGGCGTGTCGACGATGTTGATGCGGTAGTCATTCCAGCGGATCGCGGTGTTCTTGGCCGTGATGGTGATCCCGCGCTCTTTTTCCAGCGCATTCGAATCCATGACGCGATCGCCATGGTCCTTGCGGGCATCCAGGGTTCCGGATTGCTTGAGCAGACAGTCGACAAGCGTGGTCTTGCCGTGGTCGACGTGTGCGATGATGGCGATGTTACGGAGGTTCTCAAGCATCGGAAGGAATCCGGTGAAAAGGCAAAAGGCGGCGAAGTCTACAGGAGTGCCGGATTGTCAACCACTGTTTTGCGATGTTTGGCAACATCCGCACGCTACACTCTGCGCCATTGCAAGACGAGGGAACGGCATGCAGGCACAGGCAATCATCGACTTCTGGTTCGAGCAACTCAGCCCCGAACAATGGTGGGCCAAGGACCCGGCATTCGACCGCATGATCGAGACGCGCTTCGGCACACTGCTCAAACAGGCGGCGGCTTGCGAGCTGTTCACATGGCGTGACAGCGCCCTGGGGCGTCTGGCCGAGATCATCGTGCTGGATCAGTTCTCCCGCAACATCCACCGTGATCAGGCCCAGTCCTTTGCCCAGGACGCCCTGGCGCTGGCGCTGGCCCAGGAAGCGGTCCGCGCGGGCATGGACGCCGCGCTCAACCCGTCACAAAAAGCCTTTTTGTACCTGCCCTACATGCACAGCGAATCGGCGCTCATTCATGAGCAGGCGGTCAGGCTGTTCGACCAGCCCGGTCTGGAGTACAACCTGGATTTTGAGCACCAGCACAAGCGCATCATTGACCGCTTCGGCCGCTACCCGCACCGCAATGCCATTCTCGGTCGCCGCTCGACCGATGAAGAGCTGGCCTTTCTTGAGCAGCCCGGCTCAAGCTTCTAGGAGAGACTCATGCGTATCTTTGTGCTCATCGGCCTGTTGTGTCTGGGTGCCTGTTCCCATCAGCGCATGTACGAATCCAGCGAGGACATGCGCGAGCAGTATTGCGAAAACCTCGACGAGCATGCCCGCGAAGCCTGTCTGGACCAGGCCCGCATGCCATACGAGCAGTATGAACGGGAGCGTCAGGACAGCATGCAGACGCACGACTGACGTCACCACGCCGTCATGCTCAGCGACTAGACTGCGTTGATGAAATTCATTGTGCTCAGTGCCGCCTTGCTGCTTGGCGCCTGCAACGGCGGGCGTGTCGACTCACCCGGCGGCGAGAGCGCGGCGGACGGCGAGCAGCCTGCGTCCAGCGAGGCCGAACAACTGTTCCAGCACTTCAATCAGTTTGCGGATGAGCCCTCATGATCAAGACACTGCGCACTTGGGCAGCTTGCGCCCTGCTGATGACGGCGGGCAACGGTTTCGCGGCCGGCATGACCACGCACGCCATGATGGCGGATGTGGCGCGCCACAAGTTGCCACCCGAGCATCCGCTGATCGCCGTGCTGCAGCACCATCGTGCCGCACTGATCGCCGGGGCCATGTTCCCGGATGGCGGCTATTTCACCGGCGCTGCGTTCGAAGGCGACCGTGATCTGGCCGAAACCGCGCACTGGGACAGCTACACCGACGCCCTGGCCGCCGTGGCCCATGAAGCAGGCTGCGCCGACATATCCGGCGCCGCCGATCCATGGGACAGCCTGCCGATACTCGGCGGCACCTTCGACTGGGCTGCGGATGAGCTGGCCCGCGAACTGCCGATCGTCTCACTGCGCAGTGCCGATGACTGCGGCACGCTGGTCGCCTTTTTGATGGGCATCGCGGCCCACGGCATGGGCGATGAAGTGTGGGATGCGCTGTTCGAACCCTCGGTCTATCAGCGCGGCGAGATGCACCACAGCTCGCCGGGCTATCTGCTCGACAGCCTGCCACCGGGCGCCGACCCCAGCGTCGGCACCTTGCTGCGCGGAGCCCTGGGCGATGCGGCCTTTGATGCACTGGCGGCCGGCTTCGAGTTCATCAACGGGGTCGAATACGCCATGGATGTGATCGCCATCCGGGACAAGTTCGCCTGGGATGAAATTCCCGCCCTAGTGTTCCCGCCTTCGGCGCCCCTGAGCGCGGCCTTCGCACGACTTGGGCTGGACTACGATGGCCTGGCCATACAGCGGGCCGCGGCTGGCACGCGCTTGCTGGTCAGTGCCGAGCGGGTGGCTGCCGCGGTCGACTATGTGCGGGTGCGCGATGTCATGCCCTATGCGGTGAGCAACTACGAAACCGGCTCCGGCGGGATTCATGATGTGGCCCAGTACATCGCCGGTTACTACGAACACCTGTGGGATCGGGTGGTCAACGGCCCGATCAACGCCGCGCCACCGTTTGTTGTGGGGGTGCATCCGCGCCCTGGCGAGCGCAACCTGCCCACGGCGCCGTGTCTGGCCGAGCCATTTGCGGCCTGTGAGGACAACACCCGGCGGCCCATCGCCGACCGTTATATCTATTTCGCACTTTCAGCCAGCCCGGGCAGCGATTTCTCCGAGCTGGAAGATGCGGTGGCGGTGTTCGACGAGCAGGGCAACAAGCTGGCCAGCCGGCTGACCCCGCTGCCGCCCTGGGCCAGCCCCATGAGCGCCCACGGCATGCGCATCGAGCTGCTCGACAAGGTGCTCAAACCACAGCACCGCTACACCGTCACGATCACCTCGCAGCTGTACGACCGACGCGGCCCGAATGCGCCCAAGGCGCGTCTGGCTCAGCCCATGATCTGGCATTTTCAGACCGGCGACTGAGGCGCAGCGGCAGGCGCTGCAGGGTACGGGTGAACAGGCTGGCCACATGCGGTGTCGGCCCGCTGATATGCAGCGCGGCACTGCGTTGCAGCAACGTCTCGAGCACGATGCGAATCTCCATGCGCGCCAGCTCGCGCCCCAGGCACGCATGCAGCCCATGGCCAAAGGTCAGGTGGCGGGTACGCTTGTCGCGATCAATATCCAGCACCTCGGGTTGATCCCAGACGCGCTCATCACGGTTGCCGGAGGCCCACAACAGAAACACCCGGGTGCCCGGTGGCAGGCGCTGACCGTGCATCTCGACCTCGCGGGTCACCACGCGGAAATGGCCCTGAAAGGCCGATTCCAGGCGCAAGACCTCCTCGATGAAATCGGCAAGACACGCCGGCTGCTCACGCAAGCGCTGCTGCAAGGCCGGGTCCTGCGCGAGCAGCCGCACCGCATTGCCCATGGTGCTGGCCGACGAATCACTCCCGGCAATCAGCATCTGCAGAATGATGCTGACCGCTTCGTCATCGCTGAGCGGATGCTCAGGGTCCTGCGCGGCGCGCGCCAGCAAAGCGCCCAGGTCCTCACCACCGGCCTGCTTGAGGTGCCGGTAGCGTGACCAGCAATAGCGATACAAGGCCAGCGCGCGGGCCGAGGCCGCCATGTACTGACTGGCCGACAAGGTTCCCGACAGCAGGCGGATGGCCGCCGCACAACCACGTTTGACCTGGGGGTAATCGGCCTCGGGAAACCCGACCAGACGCAGCGCCATGCACATTGGCAGATACCAGGCGATCTCATCCATGAACTCGATCTCACCCCGCTGCAGAGCCTGATCGACCAGTTTCCCGGCCAGGCTGCTCACGTCCGGCTCCAGCGCGGTGACAAAGTCGTGCGACATGATCTGATGAGTCAGCAGTTTCTGATACTTGTGCGCGGGCGGATCCTGAATGGCCAGCACGTCGACCGGCACCACGCCCCAGTTGCGCTGGCTGCCGGTGCCCGGCGCAGGCGCGCTCTGCCGCCCCAGCGATTTGCTCATCAACACATTGACGATGTTGGAGGAATAGCTGCGCGTATCACGCGCCACAGCCTGAATATCGTGGTAACGGCTGACGCAGTAGAAATCCTGTCCGGGCGGACGATACAGGGGATGCTGATCACGCAGCACACGGTAGTAGTGATAGGGGTTTTCGATGCGCGCCGCCTGCGTGGGGTCCAGATCCTCGGCTTGCTGCGGATGCGCCGGCAGCGGGCGCTTGCGACGCCACGACAACGGCCACAGCAAGCCCGCCATGCCCCACAGAAAACCTTCCAGCAAGCATGACAGCATCACCCGTCGCGCATTCATCAGGGGCTGCATATCACCTCCGTGTATACACCGTACGCATGGAGTGTATACAGCGTACACTCGGGGTCAAGCCTTGCTAGACTGAACCTTCAGCCCCGCCGTCCCTCGCATGCCCACACCGACCACCGGAAAACGCCCGCTGTCCGCAGAAAGAATTCTCGCCACCGCGGCCAGAACCCTGCGCGAGGAGGGCGTTGACGCCATCAGCATTCGCAAACTGGCGAGCAAGCTGGGGGTCAGCCCGATGGCCATCTACCGGCATATCGAGAACAAGGATGCGCTGCTCAGCGCACTGCTGGATCGCTTCATTCGTCAGGCCGACGTCATGCCGGCGCGTGATCTGCCATGGGATGAATGGCTGAGCCAGCTGGGTCTGCGCATGTGGCGGGCGCAGGTCGAGGAACCGGCCTGGATCGGGCTGCTCGGCAGCGTGCAGATTCGCAGCGGCGGCCTGGGTGTGCTGCTCGACAGCCTCGCTCATCTTCGACAGGCCGGTTTTTCTGCTGACGATGCCGCCTCGGCTTTTTTCGCCGTGGTGCATATCAGCGTGGGCGCATCCTGCCTCAGCCTGGGTTTGCAGCAAATCCGGCTGGACGCGCTGATCGACCCGAGCGACGCCGCGCATCTGAATCAGCTCAACCGCGATTTCGGCTCACTGCACAAGCTGCTCGCCGCGCAACACATCGAACGCAGTCTGGCGCTGCTCATGGACGGGCTGCGCGCGCGTCACACGCTCTGAACCGCAACTACAGCGTCGTCTTGACCGCCGCACAGGCCTTGCGCGCCTTGGCCCGCGCCTCATCAATGCTGTCAGCGCGCGCCAGCGCCACACCCATGCGCCGTCGGCCCTTGACCTCGGGCTTGCCGAACAACCGAAACTGGGTGTCCGGCTCGGCCAATGCCTGGGCCAGGCCAGCAAAGCGCGGCGCCTGCTGATCACCCTCGACCAACAGGGCGCAGGATGCCGAGGGCCCATGCTGGCGGATCAACGGAACCGGCAAGCCGAGGATGGCCCGGGCGTGCAGGGCAAACTGCGACAGCTCCTGCGAGACCAGGGTGACCAGGCCGGTGTCGTGGGGCCGTGGCGACACTTCGGAGAACCACACCTGATCACCGCTGACGAACAGCTCGACACCGAAGATGCCGACCCCACCCAAAGCCTCGGTAATGCGCCCGGCGATATCTTCGGCAGCGGCCTGCGCCGCCGGGCTCATGGCTTGCGGCTGCCAGGATTCGCGGTAGTCACCGTCTTCCTGGGTATGCCCGATGGGCGCACAGAACGACGTGCCATCACGGTGCCGCAAGGTCAGCAAGGTGATCTCGTAGTCGAAATCAACAAAGCCCTCGATGATCACACGACCCTGTCCGGCGCGCCCGCCGGTCTGGGCATAATCCCAGGCCTTGAGCACATCCGCCTCGCTGCGAATCAGCGATTGGCCTTTGCCGGACGAGGACATCACCGGCTTGACCACGCAGGGCATGCCGATGCGCGCGACCGCAGCCTGAAAGTCCTCAAGGCTGTCGACAAATTCATAGGCTGAGGTGGGCAGGCCGAGCTCTTCGGCCGCGAGTCGGCGGATGCCTTCGCGGTCCATGGTCAGACGTGCCGCGCGGGCCGTCGGAATAACGCTGAAACCCTCGGCTTCCAGCTCCAGCAGGGTGGGGGTGTGGATGGCCTCGATCTCGGGCACGATCAGGTCCGGCTTTTCCGCTTCGATTGTCGCCTGCAGCGCCGTGGCGTCGAGCATGTCGATCACGTGGGCGCGATGGGCCACCTGCATGGCTGGCGCATTGGCGTAGCGATCCACCGCAATCACCTCGACCCCGAAGCGCTGCAACTCAATCACCACTTCCTTGCCCAACTCGCCACAACCCAGCATCAGCACGCGGGTGGCGGTTTCAGATAAGGGGGTTCCGATTACGTTCATTGCTACTCTCCGTTTTTCATCCCGGTCGTAACCGAGTGCCACGACGGGCGACGCAGCTTGCAGCACACTGTGTCCCCCGCGTCGTTTCGCCTAGCGACACGATCCCTTTCAGGTCAACTTGCTTGGTGTGGACGGTTTGAAGCGACATCCTGTCGCGGCAAACCTCAATCGGCCATCCAGGCCGATTGCCAAAGTCGCAACTCGACCTTACAGCGCTCCTCCTTGACCAGTGCGCTGCAAGCTGCGCACCCGTCCACAAGCAACTTTTTAGTCCAGTCGAGCCCGAGCCCGCTCACACGCGGCGCGAACCTGATTGGGCGCCGTGCCACCAATGTGGTCGCGCGCGGCCACGGCCCCTTCCAGGGTCAGCACGTCGAACACATCAGCTTCGGCCAGCGGCGCATTGGACTGGATCTCATCCAGCGACAGTTCGGCCAGATCCACATCCTTTTCCACCGCCAGGGCCACGGTCTTGCCAACCATTTCATGTGCATCGCGGAACGGCACGCCCTTGCGCACCAGGTAATCGGCCAGCTCGGTCGCCGTCGGATAGCCCTTGCCCGCAGCGGCGCGACAGGCATCCGCACGAAACACGATGGCCGGCAGCATGCCGTTCATCACGCCGAGCACGGCCGAAACCGTGTCCAGAGCATCAAACAAGGGTTCCTTGTCTTCCTGGTTGTCACGGTTGTAAGCCAGCGGCTGGCCCTTCATCAGGGTCAGCAGGGCGGTCAGGGCGCCGTACACACGCCCGGTCTTGCCGCGGGTCAACTCGGCCACGTCGGGGTTTTTCTTCTGCGGCATGATCGACGAACCGGTGCAGTAGCGGTCGGGCAGGGCGATCAGGCCGAACTGCGGCGAAGCCCACATCACCAGCTCTTCGCAAACGCGCGAGAAGTGCATCATCAGGATGCTGGCAAACGAGCAGAACTCGATCGCGAAATCCCGATCCGACACGGCATCCAGTGAGTTGTCGATCACCGCCTCGAATTCCAGCGTCGCCGCGGTCATCTCGCGGTCGATGGGATAGCTGGTGCCGGACAGGGCGGCGGCACCCAGCGGACTCAGATTAAGACGCTTGCGCAGATCGGCCAGACGACCGGTGTCGCGGGTGAGCATGGCTTCCCAGGCCAGCAGATGGTGCCCGGCGGTGACCGGCTGAGCCGGCTGCAGGTGGGTGTAACCCGGGAAGATGGTGTCGGCCTCGCGCTCGGCCAGATCGATCAGCGCCGCGCGCAGGCTCTTGAGGCTGACGAGCAAAGCATCGACCTGATCACGCAGGTACAGGCGAATATCGGTCGCAACCTGATCGTTGCGTGAGCGCCCGGTGTGCAGCTTCTTGCCAGCGTCACCAACCTTCTCGGTCAGCCGCGCTTCGATGTTCATGTGCACGTCTTCACGCGCCGGGTCCCATGGGAACACACCTGATTCGATATCGCGCTGGATATCGTCCAATCCCAGATGGATGGCCTCAACCTCATCCGCGCTCAGCACACCCACTTTGGCGAGCATGGCGGAGTGGGCTTTGGAACCCCGGATGTCATGGGCATACAAGCGCCGGTCGTAATGCTCGGACGCCGAAAATGCCTCGACCAATGCGTCGGTTCCTTCGGCGAAACGCCCGCCCCAGAGCTTGCCTTTCTCACCACTCATGTTCGCAACCCGTTGAGAGGCCACAAGGCCCCGGAAAATGGCTGCGGATAATAGCAAACCGGCCTGTTTCATTAATAAGTTGCAGGCCGGCCATGGTGGCTAAAGTTTGAGTATGCTTGGGGTATGAACCCCGAGCCCATCACGCCACAGGGCTTTTTGCCTGACTTCTGCCGCACACCGGCGGTGCTGGGCTTGCTGCTGATCAGCCAGATCGTGGCCTGCTTACTGGTACTGGCCTCACCGGCCCATGAGCTCATTGTGGGGCCGCGCCTGGTGGTGGTGTCGCTCTACCTGCACTGGATCAGCCTGCTGTCCGCTGCCGCCTTGTGCTGGTTGCGCCGGCATCTCGACCGCATGTCTGTCAGCACGCTGGCCGGGGTGGCCTTCTTTGTATTGCTGGGTATCACATTGCTGGTCAGTGAAATGGCCTATCACGTGGGTCGCTTCATGGGTTGGGAGGAGTTTCTGCGGCCCAACGCCCACATGCTGTTTCTGGCCCGCAACGCACTGATCTGCAGCATCGTTGCCGCCGCAGTGTTGCGCTACTTCTACGTGATTCATGCCTGGCGACGCCAGGTTCAGGCCTCGGCCGAGGCGCGTTTTGCCGCGCTGCAGGCGCGTATACGACCGCATTTTTTCTTCAACAGCCTGAACAGCGTGGCCGCGTTGATTCCCGCCCGACCGGAACAGGCTGAATCACTGATCGAAGATTTGTCCGATCTGTTCCGCGCCATCTTGAAAAACCGGGCCCCGTTCAACCGGCTGGCCGATGAGATCGAACTGGGCAAAACCTACCTGCGCGTGGAACAGATCCGGCTGGGCGAGCGGCTGACCCAGGACTGGCAGGTTGAAGATGGCCTGGAAGAACTGCAGTTGCCGCTGCTCAGCCTGCAACCGCTGCTGGAAAACGCCATTTATCATGGCATCGAGTGCATTCCCGGCGGTGGCAAACTTTCGGTGGATATACGCCGCCACAAGCACATGCTGATCATCGTGGTCAGCAACCCGGTGGCGGAGCACGTTGAGCATGACGGCGGCAGCGGCATCGCCCAGGACAATATTCGCCAGCGTCTGCGTTTGTTATACGATGACCGAGGGTGTCTCGAAACGAGGCAGACGCAGGAGGGATATCGCGCGGAATTGCGTGTACCGGTATGAAAGTCCTGATCGTCGATGACGAGCCGCTGGCGCGCGAGCGCCTCAAAGGCCTGCTCGCACATTTCCCGGGGTTTGAGCTGGCCGGTGAAGCGGGCGATGGCGCCAGCGCCCTTCAACTCATCGAAGAGACGCAACCGGACATCCTGTTGCTCGACATCCGCATGCCCGGGCTGGACGGCCTGCAGGTTGCCCGCAGCCTGAGCAAAAGCGCACTGCCGCCGGCCATCATCTTCACCACAGCGTTTTCCGAACACGCCCTGTCCGCCTTCGACACCATCGCCTCGGGCTACCTGCTCAAGCCGATCAAGAAAGACAAGCTGGGCGAAGCCCTGCACAACGCGCGCCGCCCCAGCAAAGCGCAGATGGACACGCTGAGCCACAAGCGCCCGGCGCAGATTCAAAGCGATCGCAGCCACATCGTGGCCACCACCCGCGACGGCCAGGTCCGTATCGCAGTGGAAGACATCATCTATTTTCTGGCCGACCAGAAGTACACCACGGTTTATCATCTACAGGGTGAGGTCCTGATCGAGGAATCACTGCGTCACCTGGAAGATGACCTGGCGCCGCAGTTCATCCGCGTGCACCGCAAGGTGCTGGTCAATACCGAATTCATCGTCGGGCTGGAACGCAGCGACACCCATGGTCTGCACGGTGCCACGCTCACTGTGCGCCACAGCCGGGAAAAACTCCCGGTCAGCCGCCGCCGACTGGCCGAAATTCGCCGCCTGCTGTTCAAGAGCACACCAATCTGATGTCCACGCTTCGTATCGCCACCCGCCGCAGCCCCCTGGCGCGGTGGCAAGCCGACTTTGTCGCCGACGCCCTGCGCCAGCTGCACCCGCAACTGCAGATCGAGATCTGCCCGATGGAAACCAAGGGCGATCAGTGGCTGCGCTCCTCACTGTCACAGCTCGGGGGCAAGGGGCTGTTCGTCAAGGAACTGGAACAGGCCCTGCTCGACAACCAGGCCGACATCGCGGTCCATTCCATGAAGGATGTACCGGCCCATTTTCCGGACGGACTGGGGCTGGTTGCGATTCTTGAGCGCCACGACCCCCGTGACGCCCTGCTCGGGGTCAGCACCCTGGATGACCTGGCCCACGGTGCCGTGGTGGGCACAGCCAGCCAGCGCCGCCAGCTGCAAGTGGTGGCACAGCGCCCGGACCTCAAGATCAAGCTACTGCGCGGCAACATCCAGACCCGCATGGGCAAACTCGAAGCCGGTGAGTACGACGCCATATTGCTGGCCGCCTCCGGCCTCAAACGCATGGGCTATGACAACCGCATCGACCGCATACTCGAACCCGAAGACATGCTGCCGGCCATCGGGCAGGGCGCGCTGGGCGTGGAATGCCGCCTGGATGACAGCCGTGTGCGCGAGCTGATCGCACCGCTGGCCGACCCGGCGACCACCCTGCGCGTGGAAGCCGAGCGTGCCGTAGGCCACTGCATGGGCAGCAGCTGCCAGACACCCGTGGCGGCCTACGCTGTTATCGAAGACGACACGCTGTGGCTGCGCGCACTGATGGGCGACCCCAATAGCGGCGAAGTGTTGCGCGATGAAGGCCGCGCTCCGCTGAATCAGGCGGTGGCACTGGGCACACAACTGGGCGAAAACCTGCTGGCCAAGGGCGGCGACGCGATACTTCAGCGCCTGCAAAACGCCTGAGGTCGTGGCCAGCCCACACATTCTGCTGACCCGCCCCGCGGCCCAGATCGAGACCACGGCAACACGCCTTGAGGCCGCCGGCTACACCACCCGCGCCTTGCCGCTGACCCGCATTGCACCACCGGCGCGGCAGCCTCGCCAGGCCGACTGTCGATGGGCCGAGCAGGCCGACTGGTGGATCTTCACCAGCCGCAACGCGGTGGATGCGGCGTGCACGATCTGGCCCACAGCACCGCAGGCCCGCATCATCGCCATCGGCAAAGCCACCGCCGCGCAACTGCACGCGCAGCGCTGGCCGGTTCACTGGACACCTCCGGGTGGTTCCAGCGAATCCCTGCTCGGCGACCCCACGGCACCGTCATTGCAAGGGCGTGTCGCCCTGATGGCGGGCAGTGGCGGACGCCGACAGATCAAGCAGCAACTGCGTGCGCGCGGCTGCGAGGTCCGCAAACTTTTGCTCTACCGCCGCGTGGGCATCGACTATGCCGCAGCAGAACTGAACCCACTGCTGGATTTGCGGCCCAAGCTGGTGTTCAGCAGTGGCCATGGCCTGCGTCAATGGGCCCGCCTGATGCAGGCTCACAAGCTTGCCCAGGGACTGACTCTGGACACGCTTGTCGCCAGCCCCCGGCTGTGTAAACTGGCCCGTCAGCTGGGATTTGGTGCGGCGCTCAGGGCGCTGCCAACCATGAGCGATGACGCCCTGCTGACTGCCCTCAATGAGTGGACTCATGACCGACGATAAAAAAACCGTAGCGGAAGGCAACCAGGACGCCAACGACGAGGACATCCGCGAAACACCAACCGAAGCAGCGCAAGACCAGCCTGATGCAGGCCACGAAGACCAAGCTGCGCCGCAAGCCGCGCCAACGCCCGGCGCCAGCCTGCCGCCGCCTGCACCGCCGGTGGTGGTGAGCAACGAACGTTCCGGCTCGCGCAGCGGCATTGCCGCGCTGATCCTGGTGCTGATCGCACTGCTGGCTATCGCTGGCCTGAGCGCGGCCGGCTATCTGATCGTGCAGAACTTCGAGCATCAGCGTTTCGCCCTGGAAAACCGCCTCGACAAACTCAACACCACCGTTTCGGAGTTGGGTGTCGACAGCAAGGGCCGTGGCCAATGGTTCGACAGCATGGCCGAACGAACCCGCGAACTGGAACGCAGCCAGCAGGATCTGCAGCGTGCCCAGAACGACAACCGTAGCCATCAGCAGCGCGTCGACGGCGCACTGAAAACCCTGGCCGAGCAGGTTCAGGGTGGGCAGCACGCCTGGCAACGGGCCGAGATCGAACACCTGCTACTGGTCGCCAACACCAGACTGCAACTGCAGCAGGACGTCGATGGCGCCCAGATCGCCCTGAAACTGGCCGACGAGCGTTTGGTCAGTCTGGCCAACCCGGCTTACTTTCGCGTGCGTGAGCAGATCAGTCGTGAGCTGACCCGTCTCGACAGCGTCGAGCGACCGGATGTGCAGGCGCTGGCCCTGAAGTTGAGCAGCCTGGTCGATCAGGTCGATGCGCTGGAGATCCAGGAAACCGCGCGTGGCGCGTTCAGCAACGAGCTCAAGCTCACCACCGGGCCGCAGGAAGCACCGTGGCATCAGCGCTTGTGGGTCTCGCTCAATGAAGCCGTCGGCAGCCTGATCTCGGTGCGCCGCGACGTGGAGCGACGCGAACCGCTGTTGCCGCCGGATCAGGGCTTCTACCTCAAACAGAACCTGCGCCTGCAGCTGGAAAGCGCGCGTCTGGCCCTGCTCAAGCAGGACAGCGCCAACTTCAAGGTCGCGCTGCGTCAGGCGGATGAGTGGTTGCAGCAGTATTTTAATACCGAGCAAGCCTCCACCCGGGCAGCGCGTGCAGCGCTGGCCGACCTGCAGGGACAGCTCATCAAACCGGCGCTGCCCGACATTTCCGGCAGCCTCAACGCGCTGCGTGCGGTGGGGCGTGACGCATGATTCGCTGGCTCATCCTGCCAGCCCTGGCGCTGGCCATTGGCGGGCTGGTCGCGGCCAACCTGCGTGACGATCCCGGTTATGTGCTGATCCAGATCGCCGGTTACACGCTGGAAAGCAGCCTGACCGGCCTGATCCTGATCGGACTGGTGGTGATTGCCCTGATCTCGCTGGCCGGTCGCCTCATCGCCAAAAGCGTGCGCCTGCCGGGTCAGGTCAGCGAGCTGGTTCAGGAACGACGCCTGGAACAGGCCCGCAAGCAATTGCATCTGGGCCTCAAGCAACTGGCAGCCGGCCAGTTCGACAAGGCCGAGGCGGAACTGCTCAAGCGCATCTCGCAAAGCGAGGACCCCGGCGCCAACTACCTTTACGCCGCCGAGGCGGCGCATCGGCAGAATAATCCGCAACGGCGCGATGAGTATCTCGCCCTGGCCGATCAGGCGGATGATTCCAATCATGCCGCCGTGCTGCTGCGGCGGGCCCAGATGTGGGCCGATGACGGACGCCACAGCGAAGCGCTGGATGCGGTCGACAGCCTGCTCGCCGCCCAGCCGCGTCACGCCGGCGCCATGTCCCTCAGGCTCAACTTGCTGCAGCAGCTCAACCGTTTCGAGGAGCTCAAGGCTGCATTGCCGGCCGCACGTAACGTGGTCGATGCCGAGCTGATCCAAAGCAGCGCGCGCCACGCCCACACCGCGCTGCTCAGCCAGGCGCGGGCCAGCGGTCGCGTCGATACGCTGCGCAGCGCATGGCAGGACGTCGACAAGAGCCTGCAGCATGACCCCGAACTGATTGCCCACTACGCACGGCTGTGCCACGACCTGAACATCGACGTCGACGGTCTGCGCCTGATTGTGGCCGAGCTGCGCCATCACTGGCATGCCGAACTGGCGCTGGTTTATGGCGAGCTGGACGGTGGCGATGTGGTGCGCCAGCTGGCCAAAGTTGAGGAATGGATCAAACAGCACGGCGAGAAAGCCGAGCTGCTGATCATCGCGGGCCGGTTGTGCCTGCGCAATCGCTTGTGGGGCCGCGCGCGCAGTTACTTCGAGGCCTGCCTGCGCAGTTACCCGTCGCCGGAAATCCGACTGGAACTGGGCAAGCTACTGATCCAGCAGGGCGAGGATGAAACCGCCGCGCTGGAACTGTTCCGCGAGGGCCTGGAAAGCAGCCTGTCGCCCAAGGGCATTGCCAGCCCCAGCGCAGAACTGCTGCCCAAGGAGCGTTCGCCATCCTGAACTGGCTGGTCGGTTACGGCGATGTCGCGGCACGCCTGGCCCGGCAACTGGATGCCCAGGGCTTGCCCGTTCAGGCCCTGTCGCGTGATTTTTCCGGCAAGGACACACAGGCCCTCAGCCACCTGACCGAAGTGGTCGGTGACCTGGACAAGCCCGACAGTCTGCCGCAGATCTCCGGCCGCGTGATCATCAGCGCACCGCCTCCGCGCGAGGGCGTGCATGATCCGCGCATGAGCAACCTGATCGCTGCGCTGCTTGATGTCGAAGTGGTGGTCTACATCAGCACCAGCGGGGTTTACGGTGATTGCGCCGGCCAGCGCATCGACGAACAACAACCGCCGGCGCCGCTGACCGAACGGGCCAAGCGTCGCCTCGATGCGGAGTTGCAGTTGCAGGGCTGGGCCGCCCGCAGCGGCGCACGCCTGGCCATATTGCGCGTACCCGGCATCTACGGCCCCGGCCGGTTGCCCGAACAACGCCTGCGTGAAGGCCGCCCAGTGCTGGATCCGGCCCAGGCGCCGGTGAGCAACCGCATTCATGCCGAAGACCTGGCTCAGGCGCTGTGGTTGGCGGCCGAGCATGGTGATGGTGTGTACAACATCAGCGACGGCACGCCAGACAGCATGAGCCTGTATTTCCTGCGCGTAGCCGAGCATCTCGGCCTACCGCAGCCACCACTGGTGGATTGGGATGAGGCGCAGAGAACCTTCAGTCCGGCGCTACTCAGTTTCTACCGCGAATCGCGCCAACTCGACATCCGCAAGGCCAGGCGTGAACTGGGTTTCGAACCGCGTTATGCGAATCTGCTGGAAGGCCTTGCTGCCTGCTAGACGAGCCTAGACGATAGCCGGCTCGGGCAGGTCCTCGACTTCCTGAAGTTTTTCCCAGGTTGCCGCGGCGACCCCGGCCTGACGAGTACGCGCGATGTGGAACACCGCTTCGCCGGCGAACACCAAAGGCAGGTTGAGCTTGCCGATGACCAGTCCGCTGACCGGCGACTCCAGGATGGTTTCGGACTCGCCCAGAGTGTCGGAGAGATAACCCAGCAGCTGACCGCGCGAGACTTTCTCGCCCAGCGCCACCACGGTACGCAGGACGCCGCTGGCCTCCGCACGAACCCACTGGCTGGAGCTGGCGAACACCGGCTGACGTTGCCGATGCGGGCGCGAGGCCTTGGGCAGCATGCCAATCCGGCGCATCACGTTGACGATGCCGCGCTGCCCGACCCGGATCGACGGCTCGTCAAAACGCAGCGCCTCACCGGCTTCGTACAGCAACAGCGGAATCTTGTTGGCACTGGTGTATTCGCGCAGTGTGCCACCGGCCGGTTTGGAATCCAGGATCAGCGGGGCACCGAAGGCATGGGCCAGCTGCGCGTTGGCTTCGGAGTCCAGATTGGCGCGAATCTGCGGCAGGTTGGCGCGGTGCACCGCGCCGGTGTGCAGATCAATGCCGTAATCGGCCTTGGCCACAATCTCTTCGATCAGGCCATGGGCGATGCGCCCGGCCAGTGAACCGGTGGGGCTGCCGGGAAAACTGCGATTGAGGTCACGCCGGTCCGGCAGATAGCGCGAGCGCTGGATGAAACCCGGCACGTTCACGATCGGCACCGCAATGAGCGTGCCACGCAGCCGATTCATCAACGGCATGCGCAGCAGGCGGCGAATGATCTCCACCCCGTTGATTTCATCACCATGCAACGCAGCGATAACAAACAGCACCGGGCCGGACTTTTTGCCCGCCAGCACCTGCACCGGCATGGTCAACGGGGCGTGGGTATACAGCTGGGCGATGGGCAGGTCGATGGAATACCGCTGGCCACGCTCAATCGCGCGACCGCCAACCATCAGTGCGCTCATCCACGCCCCCGGGTGCCGGTGCGACCGAATTTTCCGTTGCGCTCGATGAATTGATAGATCAGTGCCGCCACGTCCTTACCGGTGATGGTCTCTATGCCTTCCAGGCCGGGCGAGGAATTCACCTCCATCACCACCGGCCCGTGATTGGAGCGCAGGATGTCCACACCCGCCACATTCAGGCCCATGATCTTGGCCGCGCGCACCGCAGTGGAGCGCTCCTCCGGCGTGATACGCACTTTCTCGGCGGTACCACCGCGGTGCAGATTGCTGCGGAATTCACCGTCCTTGCCCTGCCGGCGCATCGCCGCCACAACTTTCTCACCAATCACGAAGCAACGGATATCGGCGCCGCCCGCTTCCTTGATGAACTCCTGCAGCAGGATGTAAGCGTTGAGGCCACGAAACGCCTCGATCACCGACTCGCCGGCCTGCTGGGTTTCTGCCAGCACCACACCCACGCCCTGAGTGCCTTCCAGCAGCTTGATCACCAGCGGCGCACCACCGACCAGTTGCATCAGGTCCTTGGTGTCATCGGGTGAGTGGGCGAAGCCGGTCACCGGCATGCCGATGCCCTTGCGCGCCAGCAACTGGTGGGCGCGCAGCTTGTCACGTGAACGCGTGATGGCCACCGATTCGTTGAGCGGATACACGCCCATCATTTCGAACTGGCGCAGCACGGCGGTGCCGTAAAAGGTGATCGATGCGCCGATGCGCGGAATCACCGCATCGAATCCGTCCAGATTCTCGCCGCGGTAGTGAATCTCCGGCTTGTGCGAGACGATTTTCATGTAGCAACGCAAGGCATCGATGACATGCACCTCATGCCCGCGTTCACGCCCGCTCTCGACCAGACGCCGCGTGGAATAAAGATTTTTGTTGCGCGAAAGTACAGCGATTTTCATGCCCAAGCCTAGGCGGTTAAAAAGGAGCAGCCGGGGACGACAAAGAGTCTGCCCTCCATCGCCGTGCGCCCGAGCAGCATGCGAAATTTCATCGTATCACGGTCGGTCAGGGTCATTTCGATCTCCCATTCGTCATCCCCCAGGCGCAACGGGGTGGCAATCACGAAACGCTGCTCCTTGTGCCCACCGGAGTCGGTGACCTGGCGGGTGTCGAGCAAAGGTGCCTCGCAAGTGATGACCGTCTCGACATCATCCTGGACCGGGTGCACGCCAAAACGCACCAGATCGCGCCCGTCGCGACGCAAGCGCTCGGTGTAGAACGCATGCAAAGCCGAGGTGCGCGCACCGGTGTCGACCTTGGCCTTGATCTGGCCAATGCCCAGGCCGGGCAGGCCGACCCATTCGCGCCAGCCCACAGCGCTCAGATTTTGTGTGAGCGAATCTCTCGGCTCCACGTGGATTCCTTATACTGCACAGACATTCGAACGTTAGCGCATCTGATGAGTCAGGAATACAACACGTTCACCGAGTTCTACCCGTATTACCTCGAAGAACACAGCAATCGGACCTGCCGGCGCCTGCATTTTGTGGGCTCCACCGGCGGCCTGCTGTGCTTGGCGCTGGCCCTGGTGCAGATGAATCCGCTGTGGATACTGGGCGGCCTGGTGTTCGGCTACGCCTGCGCCTGGGTTGGCCATTTCTTCTTTGAGCACAACAAGCCCGCCACCTTCAAATACCCGTGGAAAAGCTTCATGGGCGACTGGGTGATGTACAAGGACATGTGGACCGGCAAAATCCCGTTTTGAAGCGTGCAGCGCTGACCCTGCTGGGCCTTGCGCTGCTTGTCCTGCTCGGCGCGACCACCTGGATAGCACGGCTCAGCCCTCAGCTGCATGATGTGCTGATGGCGCAGGTCGAAGCCTCGGGGCTGGCCGAGGACGAATCCTCGCAGTTCGATGCCGGCTGGCTGAACGCGCACAGCCAGGGCCGCCTGCGACTCGCGGACAGTTTTTGCAAAGGCTGCGATGTTCTTGATTACAAGGGCGTTATACGGCACGGCCTGGGCGCGCTGCTGAGCGGTGATGTGGCCCTGGCCAGCGCCGACTACGCGCTGAGCTGGCCGCAGCTGCCACTCGACCCCGCCCTGCCGCCATTGCGCATGCGAGCCCAGCAAGCTTTGCGCGACGGGCTCACGCCGGCCCTGCGCGCCACCCTGGCCCTGGACGCCTCGGCGCATGGCTATGATTCCGGAACACACCGCTGGCAGATCGAGCATGGTGGCGTGGCCGGGCAGATTCGCCCCGGCCATCTGACCCTGTCCAGCCCGCGCCTGACGCTCACACGCGACGACACCCTGTGGCTGACACTCGATCAGTTGGCGCTGCAAGCAGCGGCGGCCGATCGCCTGATGCTCGAAGCCGAGCTTGATACGCTGGCCATCGCGCCATGGGATTGGCAAGGCTGCTCGCTGGCGCTGGACTACACCCAGTACGGCATCACCCACAATCTGAATTTTGATCTGCGTCTGGCGCTGAGCAAAGGCCGGCTGGGCGACCAGCCAGAGCACGGCGCGGTCAGCGCAGCGCTCCACGTGGAACGTCTCAACCTCACCGCGACCCGCGCCTTCATCAGTGAACTGCCACGGCTGCTGTCCAATCAGGTCAGCGGCGCCGCCCGCATGATGGGTTTGCTCAGTCTGTACAGCGTGCATGGCCCGGGCTTTTTTGCCGAGCACCCGGCACTCACGCTGCACGCCAGCGATGTCCCGCTGCTGCATGGCCAGGCCGATATCGACGTGAATCTGGCCGTCACGGCGCAGACACGCCGGCCGCCCATGCATCCCATGGAATGGCGCCGCGCGCTGCAGGGCCGCGTCGACATCGTTGCGCCACCGCAGCATCTGTCTGCGTGGTGGCATGCAGCAGCAAGCTTCGTGAACTACGTGACCGGGCTGCCACGTGATTATCACAGCCTGAAGCAGCAGGGCTGGGTTGAAGAGCAAACGGACGGGCGCGACCGGCTACTGATCGTGCTGGATCCACAGCAGGGCCCGCGCAAGCCCTGAAACGTCTTTAAAATCAAAGGCCAGGCTGAGGCAACCAGGAACCGTGCCGAGCGCGGTACAAAAGTGCCGTGACGATGCCCTTGCACGCTGGTAATCTGAAAGATTGTCTATCCGAAAGGGCGCCGTGCAGTACACCGTCGCAGATATCCGCAAAGCCTTTGACCCGGCCACCTTCCGGCGCGGATTGGGCTACTTCGAAGAAGGCCGGGTGCTACGTTTGGAAAGTGCCGACAATGGCCACATCCTCAGCGGCAGTGTGCGCGGCGAAGTGCGTCAGCCCTATTCCACCCAAGTGCAGCTGCGCGAGGACGCACGGCGCTTCTCGTCGCGCTGCACCTGTTCGGTCCGCAGCCAGTGCAAACATGCCGTCGCCCTGTTGCTGGCCGCACTGGAACGTCCGCCCAAAGAGGCCTTGGGTGCCGACATCAGCGCCTGGGTGGACGATTTATTCGAACTGCACCAGGACGAAAAACCGGCCAAGCGCGGCACTGAGCGTGAACCAGGCGGGCTGAGCTTTCATTGCACGTTGCCCTCACACCCCGAGCCACATCTGGCCGTCAGCGTGCAGCGCATGGGCCACGGCGGCAAACCCATGTCGCTCAACGCACGCTGGCAACGCGGGCATATACAGAACGCCGAAATTCGTGGTCTGTTCAATCGCCTGCGCGGCTTTGCCGACGAAAGCCCCTACACCGCGCGCCTGCACGATGCCGGCTCCGGCGCGCTGCTCGAAGATCTGGTCAAAAGCGGCCATTGTCACTGGGAAAACAGCCGCCGCGCCTTGCGCCAGGGCGAGCCCCGCGAGGCCGAAGCGCAATGGCAATTGCACGAGGACGGTAGCCAGAGCCTGACCCTGAGCATAGGACCAGGTATCAAGGTATTGCCGCTGGAGCCCCCGTGCTACCTGGATACGCGCAAGCATGTAGCCGGCCCGATCACCACCGACCTCAGCCCGGCCATCCTGCCGCTGCTCAACCGGGCCCCGCGCATTGCGCCACATCAGGTTGAGGAGTTCATCGAACTGCTGGATCAACGCGGGCTCAGCGGTGTGCCACGCCCGGCGCTGCCACGCGCCCGCGATGTCAGCGTCAGCACGCCGCAAGCACGCCTGGAGCTGATGCACATCGACGATCTGGTCGAACGCGGTGACGGCTTTGTGCCGGACATCTATGTGGCGCGACTGCAGGCCTGCTACCAGGGTTTTGGTTTCAACCCCGGCGAAGGTGAGGACGTGGTCCTGCGCAAGAACGGCAATCAGCTGCTGCGCATTCGCCGCGACCTCAAAGCAGAGCGTGACCTGCTCGCCGAGCTCACCGAGTTTCACGACGTTGCCCTGCCCAACGGGCACAGCAACCAGCAGCGCATCCTTACCCCCTACGACGGACCCAGTGCCTGGGCGGATTTCCTTGATCACCGCATGGCCAGGCTGGAACAGCAGAACTGGCAGATTGAACAACGCGACTCCTTCGACCTGGCCTTGATTGAGCCGGAGCAGTGGCAGCTGCAGACCCGCAGTCGCGACAACGACTGGTTTGAGCTGTCCGCCGGTTTCAAGGTCGACGGCGAAAATCACAACCTGCTTGATCTGCTGGTCAAACTGCTGCGTGAGGCAGACGACCCAAGCGAAGTACTGCCCGCCGACGGCAAACCGCTGATCGTGGACCTTGGCGGTGGCCGCATGTTGCGCTTGCCGCATGAGCGCATTGCACGGGTGCTCAACACCCTGGTGGAACTGTTCCGTGAACACCCCCTCAACCGCGCCGGCAGTCTCAAGCTGCACAAGCTCGACCTGGCACGGCTGGAGCACTGGAGCGAAGACTGGAGCTGGACCCCACCGGATGACCTGCGCGCCTTCGCCCGCAGCCTCAGCGAAGCACCACCTCAGGCCGAAATTCCGGCCAACTTCACCGGCGAGCTGCGGGGCTACCAGCAGGCTGGTCTGGCCTGGATGCAGAATCTTGATCGGCACGGCTTCAGTGGCCTGCTCGCCGACGACATGGGTCTGGGCAAAACCGTGCAGACGCTGGCCCACATTGCCGCCCTGCAGACTCGCGAACCGCGCGGCACCTGCCTGATCGTGGCGCCAACCAGCGTAATCGGAAACTGGCGCGCCGAAGCACGCCGCTTTACCCCGGATCTCAAAGTGCTGCTGTGGCACGGCAAGGAACGCCATGGCGATGGCCTGCGCGACGCCGATCTGGTCATTACCAGCTACGGCACCTTGCTGCGTGACGAAAAAACGCTGGAGCACATGCGCTGGCGCTTGATCGTGCTCGACGAAGCTCAAGCCATCAAGAACCCGCGCGCCAAGATCGCCGGCTGCGTCAAACGTGTCAAAGCCCAGCAGCGGCTGTGCTTGAGCGGCACGCCGATGGAAAACCATCTGGGTGAGCTGTGGAGCCTGTTCGATTTCCTGGCCCCGGGTTTTCTTGGCGACGCGCGCAGCTTCAAGCAGCTCTACCGCACGCCAATCGAAAAGCACGCCGACGAAAAGCGCTCAGCCCAGCTTAGCCGCCGTGTGCAAGCCTTTCTGCTGCGCCGTCGCAAAGAAGAGGTGGCGACCGAACTGCCGCCTAAATCCGACATTCTGCGTACCGTCACTCTGGGTGACGAGCAGGCCGAACTGTACGAGACCATTCGCCTGTCGATGGAGCAACGTATCCGCGACGCCGTCCACCAACAGGGCCTGGAGCGCAGCCAGATCGTCATTCTGGATGCCTTGCTCAAGCTCCGCCAGATTTGCTGCGACCCACGCCTGGTCAAGCTCGAACAAGCCATCCAGGCCTGCGAGTCCGCCAAACTTCAGGCGCTGATGGACATGCTTGGCGATCTGATTCCGCAAGGCCGCCGTGTTCTGGTGTTCTCGCAATTCACCGAAATGCTCGCCCTGATCGAAGATGAGCTCAATCAGCGCAAGCTGCCGTACCTGAAGCTGACCGGGTCTACGCGCAATCGTCAGGAACTTGTCGATGCTTTCCAGCAAGGCACGACACCGCTGTTTCTGATCTCGCTCAAGGCTGGCGGGACC